>JAEYRA010000157.1 GCA_023409755.1 Bacillota bacterium | reverse complement strand
GCACCATCGCCCGTGCCAACGGCTGCGAGGCCCTGGTGACCGGCGAGAACCTGGGCCAGGTGGCCAGCCAGACGCTCTCGGCCATGGCCGTCACCAACGCCGTGTGTGACTTGCCTGTGTTCCGGCCGTTGATCTCCCAAGACAAGGTGGACATCATCGACGAGGCCCGTGCCATCGGCACGTTTGAGACCTCCATCCTGCCCTATGAGGATTGCTGCACGGTCTTTGTGCCGCGCCACCCATCCACCCACCCGACATTGGCTGCCGCTGAGGCTGCCGAGCAGGAGGTGGACATCGAAGCCCTGTGCCGCCAGGCCATCGAGCAGACCGCCGTCATCGAAGTGGGGGAGGAAGGGACATGAACCTGCGCCAGTGGCTGACCCATTTCAAGGACAACCCGGCCACCGCCCGCAACATCGCCTATTGGCACATCCAGGACGCGAGGGAGGCCCAGTACCGCCCCTACCCCGATTGGCTGGATGGGCGGCTGACCGACGCTCTCAAACGCCGCGGCGTGCGGGAGCTTTACAGCCACCAGCGGGAGGCCGTGGACCTGGCGCGGGAGGGGCGCGACGTGACCGTGGTGACCCCCACGGCCAGCGGCAAAACCCTCTGCTACAACCTGCCAGTACTGCAGGCCATTGTGGATGACCCCACGGCCCGGGCGCTGTACCTCTTCCCCACCAAGGCGCTGGCCGCCGACCAGGTGAGCGAGCTTTACGAGCTGATCTCCGAGGCGGGGGTGGAGGTGAAAACCTACACCTACGACGGCGACACGCCGCCGGCCGCCCGCCAGGCCGTGCGGCAGGCCGGGCACATTGTGGTGACCAACCCCGATATGCTGCACGCTGGCATCCTGCCCCACCACACCAAGTGGGTCAAACTCTTTGAAAACCTCAAGTACATCGTCATTGACGAGGTGCATACCTACCGCGGGGTGTTCGGCAGTCACCTGGCCAACGTGCTGCGGCGGCTGATGCGCATCTGCGAATTCTATGGCGCGCACCCACAGTTCATCTGCTGCTCGGCCACCATTGCCAACCCCAAGGAACTGGCCGAGCAGATCACCGCGCGGCCCATGGCCTTGGTCGACCGCAACGGCGCGCCCCAGGGCGAGCGGCACCTCATCTTCTACAACCCGCCGGTCGTCAACGAGATGCTGGGCATCCGCGCCAGCGCCCTGCAGGAGAGCCGGCGCGTCGCCACCGATCTCATCGTCAATGGCATCTCCACCATTGTGTTTGCCCGGGCGCGGGTGACGATGGAGGTGCTGGTGAGCCACCTCAAGAAAGCCGTGGCCGATGCGCTGGGAGACTCCGGCCTGGTGCGGGGCTACCGCGGCGGGTATCTCCCCACCGAGCGGCGCGCCATCGAGCGGGCCCTGCGGTCGGGTGAGGTTCGTGGCGTCGTCAGCACCAACGCGTTGGAGCTGGGCATCGACATCGGCAGCCTCGATGCCTGCGTACTCTGCGGGTACCCGGGCACCATCGCCAGCACCTGGCAGCAGAGCGGGCGTGCCGGGCGGCGGCAGGGGGTGTCGGCCACGGTGCTGGTCGCCAACTCCAGCCCCATGAACCAGTTCATGATGAAGCACCCCGAGTACTTTCTCAGCCAACCGCCGGAGAATGGGCTCATCAACCCCGACAACCTCTACGTGCTGCTGAGCCACCTGAAGTGCGCGGCCTTTGAGCTCCCGTTCCACGATGGTGACCGCTACGGCGGCAACGGCATTGAGGAGATCCTCGGCTTCTTGCAGGAGGCCGGCATCATCCGCCACGTGGGGAACGTGTGGCATTGGGCCACCGAGGAATTCCCCGCCAGCGAAATCAGCCTCCGCAGTGCCTCCAACGAGAACTTCATCATCACCGACACGACCGACGGCAACCCCCGCGTCATCGGGCAGATGGACCGCTTCGCCGCGCCCATGCTGCTGCACGACGAGGCCATCTACATCCACGAGGGCCAGCAGTACCAGGTGGAGAAACTGGACTTCCCCAACAAGAAGGCCTACGTCAAGGCCGTGAACGTGGAGTATTACACCGACGCCGACCTGTCGGTCAACCTCCGTGTGCTCGATTGCCTGCGGGACGACGGCAACGACACCCTGCGCCGCAGCCACGGCGAGGTGCTGGTCACGTCTCTGGTGACCATCTTCAAGAAGATGAAGCTCGACACCCAGGAGAACATCGGCTGGGGGCGGGTGCACCTGCCCGAGCTGGAGATGCACACCACGGCCTACTGGCTGAGCTTTGACGAGGAGCTGCTTCGGCAGATCGGCTCCGACGCGGTGGAGGGCGGGCTCATCGGCATCGCCAACCTCATCGCCAACATCGCGCCGGTCTACCTCATGTGCGACCCCAAGGACATCGCTGTGTTCCCCCAGGCCAAGGCGCCCTACACCGGCAAACCCACGCTGTACCTCTATGACACCATCCCCGGTGGCATGGGCTTGGCGGAGAAGCTCTTTGAGCTGCATGGCGAACTCTTGCGCCAGTGCCGGCAGATGGTGCTCGATTGCCCCTGTCCCTCCGGCTGCCCCAGCTGCGTGGGGCCGGATGGCGTGAGCAAGCGGGCGGTGTTGGAGCTGCTGAACCGGCTGTGTGCCGCGGCGGAATAGCCAAAAGGAGGATGGTGCGTGGTACGCACCATCGTTACCCCATGATCATGGCAGGGTCAGTTGCAATGCGCGAAGGTCCTCGTTTGCTTTCCTGGAAGGGACAGACCGTCGCTTCAGGAAGAAACCATTGACACCCGCCCACTTCAACAATAAGATGATAAATGAAACAAAGAAATATCTATTTATCATTTTTTCGGCATAGTCCGCTTGGATGTTGAGAGGGGAACGCACGTTTATGGAGTACATCGGAGCATTGTTGCTGTTTTTGCTACCCGGCGCACTTGCCGCGCTCGTGCATACTCATTGCACAAAGCGGGAGGCTTTTCCCCATTGGCTGGTTCTTTGGATCGTGTATGCATTGGTCATCGACCTGCTCCTTAGTCTATTGCGCCTGCTGCACGGTACCGGCAGCCGAGGGCTGGTGGAGAGCTTTGTATCGGCTTCCAGCTTTTTCAAGTATGGTATGGCGGCCGTTGCCATGGCTGTTGCGCTGCCCTTGGCGTTCGTTTGGCTGAACCGTTTCCTTGCCAGGCACCCCATCAAGTGGAAGTGGAAGCCTCCCATTGTGTTCACCAGTGACATTGACGCTACCACGCATACGCAAGAGGGCAGCCCCAGTCGCAATGCTCCGTTGCACCAGGTTTTGGGGGTTGGTGTGTTGTTTGTCGGGGGTGTTGTGCTGGGTGTGGCATTGCTGATGGGGGTGTATGCGCTGCCAAGCGGGCGAGTGGTGGAAAACGTGAAAAGTTCTGCTGTGTTGATTGAAGCCGAAGGAGCATATCCCACATTCGTTGATGGCTACAAAAGCACCCTCCTGGACAGTTGGTCCGATTCGATTATGCTGTTGATGGCTGCCCGTGTACCCAAGGAAGGCTTGCTGCAAGAGTCGATGCTCAGCTACTATATGCGTTATTCACAAGGCGCCATCAAGCCGCGTGAGGGGCTATTGCTCTGGAGTAAAGGGGAGCGGCTAGATGAGATCGTTGACCTTTCTTACGCCAGATATTGGCATGGGTATTTGGTCGTGCTCAAGCCATTGTTGACCTTCCTAAACTACTATCAGATTCGTGTAGTCAACACGGTGGCATCGACCATGATGTTTTTGCTTTTGTTGGTGTTGATGTGGTGCAAAGGGTTATCGCGCTACCTCGTGCCCGCTTTGGTAATGATCGCCTTTCTCACTCCGCCATACTTGTTCTGGTGCTTGCAGTACGCTCCCTCGCTTCATGTTATGCTCATCGCTTCCTTGGCGTTGTTGCTCGGGTTTCGCTGGTTGAAGAGAAAACAGGCATTCCATCTTTTCTTCATGGCTACCGGCATGGCCGCGGCGTATTTCGATATTCTGAGCTATCCGATTGCTTCTTTGGCCATTCCTCTGTTGTTCTTTGCATTGATGGATCCCAGTAAGAATTGGAAGGTCTCCCTGCGAGATTCGCTGGTGCTCTCTGTTTTCTGGGCGATTGGGTACGGCGGAATGTGGTCGGCCAAATGGGTGCTGGCAACGGTGTTCACCGGTAAAGACATTATCCAGGATGCGATGAACAACATCCTGAATCGCACGTCAACCGTTTGGTTGGGAGTCAAGTTTACCAAATTGCAAGCAGTCCTAAAGAACCTGCAGATGCTTATGCACTGGCCATACCTTCTGGCGTTTTGTGCGCCGCTCCTGGTATATCTCGCCGCCATTATGAAAAAGCGCACCGCGCTGGACAATGGCAAGTTGGTGATTGAGTGGGATACTACACGATTCCTCAATGTGTTGGTGCCGTTTGGCTTTGTTGCCCTGCTGGCACCTGCGTGGTATTTGCTGACCAGTAACCATTGTTACGCCAACGCTTCGTTCACCCATCGTGCCTTGGCCGGTACAGCATTTGCGTTGCTCAGTATGTTCGCTCGGTTTGCCATCAGAGATAGAGCCGCAGCAGTGGGAAAAGCTGAGGACGAGCGCAGGGCAGTTCCGGAATAACCCGTAAGTACGGCCTTTATCACGGCTGCCCCAGCTGCGTGGGGCCGGATGGCGTGAGCAAGCGGGCGGTGTTGGAGCTGCTGGAGAGGTTATGCGCCGCGGCGGAGTCGTAAAGGGGAGGGCGTGTCACATGCGCTATCAGGCCATCGTCTTTGATGTTGGAGACACCCTGGTCCGTTATCAACCTGATTATGCACAGATCTATTCGGACCGGCTACGGCACCTTGGATTTCTCGTCGATGAAGATTTGCCTTCCCTCGTGTCCAAAGCAATTTACCGCGCCGGTGGGGAGCAGACACGCAAGGAGCAGGCAGGTGCG
>JAEYRA010000054.1 GCA_023409755.1 Bacillota bacterium | reverse complement strand
CCGCAGCCGATCCTTCCGCGACAGCCGCGCCTACCCCGCCTGCGAGCCGGGCGGTGGTCTATGCTGCTCAATGGATCGTCTCCCATGATTTTACTGTTGAGGATTACGATTACCCAACCATCGAGTTCATCCGCACAACGGAGGAATGGGAAGCTCTCAATATCGATTGCGCAACGTTCCCCCCGTCGTTCTTCCGGGCGCATGCGCTCCTTCTGGTACGGCTGGAGGAATCGAGCGGCTCCATCCGCCACAAGGTGACGGAGGTAACCAACGACGGCAACTCGCTGCACATCTCTGTGCAGCGGTTCCACCCATCGGTGTACACCTGTGACATGGCATATTGGTACCTTCTACTGGAGCTCCCATCCACAGTTCCAGACCGGGCGGAGTTCACTTGGGAGGATGTGCACGAGGAAGAGAAGAAGTGATGATGCCGCCCAACAACTAGCGCGATTCGTTGGTGGGCTGCTGCCGAGGCTACTTCACCCCCCGCACCACCATGGTGACGGACACATTGGTGTCCCACTGCCGCTCCCCACGGTCGTAGAGCGTAAGTCGCTGGTCAAACCGCTGGTGGATGGCTGCAGTCAGCGCGGCGCGTTCGTCCTCGCTCACTACCCCCGGCGCGACCTTGGGCAGGCTGGCCACCCAATCAAGCGCCACCTGCCGGTTGGCATCAATCATGGCGTGAGCCAACTCGCTGGGGTAACGGGGGTTGTCGGGGGTCAGGTCGGCCACCACATAGTGGGTGGAGACGTGTCGGAACCCATAGCGCTCCATGGCGGCAGGCAATTCGGCCTCGCTCATGGGGTAGGCGCAGACGTTGTACCGCCGGTCAGCCTCGTCGAAGTAGGGCTTTGCCCGCTCGTGAATTTCTCGCTCCCAGTCCTCCCGCACGGCCAGGCAAGGCGCGGTGGCATGGATGCCACGACGCGACGACAGCACCAGGCAGACACCACCGGGCCGCAACACCCGCCGTTGCTCGCTAAAGAACGCCGCCGGCCCCACGTGCTCCTGCACGGTGTTGGAGAGGGTCACGTCGAAGCTTCCATCGGTAAAGGGCAGAGCCGTGGCGTCGCCCTCGCGAAATGTCACCCCTGTGGCCTGCCCAGC
Organism: Bacillota bacterium; assembly: GCA_023409755.1. GTDB lineage: Bacteria > Bacillota > Clostridia > Christensenellales > UMGS416 > JAEYRA01. Next base: position 5,456 of record JAEYRA010000054.1, on the reverse strand, counting down.
GGCGAACTGGACGAACGCACTGTCCCGGTCGAGACCGGTAATGGCGGCCCCGGGGTACCAGCGGCGCAGGGCTTGGCACAGCGCCCCGGTACCGCAGCCAACCTCCAGCATATCGAGCCCGTCATCCAGGGCAAACGCAGCCCGGTACGCCGCACCAAACGGCTCGGCAAAGCGCAGGGTGCGCGTGCGGTGGAGCATGTCGGCCTTTTGCACGTAGGTAGACCAGATGGTGTTCATGGGCGACCTCCCTTACAGCGCGAATGGGAAGTGCATTGTAACTCGCTTACATTATCTTTGAAATAGCCAACGGCCTCTATTGCGATCTTCTATCGCAAGCCCATCGGCCCACCGGTGGTAGAGGGTTACTTGGGTTGGGGTCCACGTTTCTCGTCGTTCCTTTCGTGCGCGTTGCGAACTTCCTAGGTTGCATAGGCGAGCAGCGTGTGGCACACACGCGACCAGCCCCGGTCGATCGGCGGCAGAAAACCTTGCGACAGAGGGGCGGGATGTTTGAGCCTTCCCGTTGCGGAGCATGAGGGAAGGCGAGTTACCGCCCTCTGGCACTCACTCGGTGCCGATCGTCCGGTCTAGGAAGTTCGCACGCCCGAGCACGCCGGATGCGTGCTCACCCGCTTCGGGCCGTAAGGGCGACAGGTGTGTCGCCCTAGCGCCTGGATGGCGCATAAGGGCCGAACGGCGGAGCGTTTTTGGGCACTTTTGGCGCCTTCCAAAAGTGCCGCCCGCGGCAGGCGCGGCCCCTAAAAAGCAGGTCAAAGGACAAAGCAAAGGTAATCAGCCACACCCATGCGAACTGCCCTGCCGTCCTGCCCTGTGGCAGCCCCGTCACTTCGCCACAACATTGTCATTGCCCAGCACACACCGCAAATCGGCCAGCAGTTCCTCGCCGATGCGCACCTGGCGGTCGGGGCCGGCGGCCCAGGTGCGGCCCGCGTCCTCGTCCTTGATGACGACCGGGGCCTCGCCGGGGTACTTTTTGAGGGTGCCCAGCACCACCTCCCGCGCGAAGGCGCAGGTGCCCGGCTGGTAGCGCAGGTAGAGTTTACTGGCCCCGCCCCGGCGCATGAGCGGCCCCACCGTGTCCACCACCAGCTTGCCCGCCTCCTCCTCGCGGAAGCTGGCACGGCCCCGCACGGTGATGACGCTCTCCGGCTCCAGCAGGGCGGCAAATTTCTGCAGCACCTTGGGGAACACGATGAGCTCCACCGCGCCGTAGAGATCCTCCAGCGTCAGGAAGGCCATGCGGTCGCCGGTGCGGGTCATCTTGGTCGTGCGGGCGGTCACGATGCCCGCGAGCTCCACCACCTGGCCGTCGGCCGGGGCACCGCGTCCGCCGCCCTCCTCCTCGGTCTGGGCGGCGAAGTGGGAGCTGTTCCAGGGCAGGGCGGCCAGTTCCTTCTCGTACTCGGCCAGCGGGTGCCCGGTGATGTACACGCCGGTCATGTCCTTCTCCATTTTGAGCAGCAGCGCCTTGCTGTGCTCCTTCAGCACCGGCAGCTTGGGTGCCAGCGACACCGTGGGCCCCGCCGCGTCAAAGAGCGTCATCTGCCCGGCCACGGCGTCGCGCCGGGCCTTCTGGGCGCCGTCCAACGCCTTTTCATACACCACCAGCAGCTGGTTGCGGTTGGCGCCCGTGCTGTCGAAGGCCCCGGCCATGATGAGGCTCTCGACCATGCGCTTGTTGGTGCCCTCGCCCGCCCGGCTGCAGAAGTCAAAGAGATCGGCAAAGGGCCTCCGCTCCCGCTCGGTCATCAGTTCCTCCACCGCGCCGCCGCCCACGTTCTTGATGGCCGCCAGCCCAAAGCGGATGGCCCCCTTCTCCACCGAGAAGCCCGAGCGGCTGCGATTGATGTCCGGCGGCAGCACCTGGATGCCCCGCCGCCGGGCCACCTGCACGTATACCCCGATCTTGTCGGAGTTGCCAAGGATCGAGTTCATCAGCGCCGCCATGAACTCCACGGGGTGGTGCACCTTGAGCCATGCCGTCCAATAGGCGACGACGGCATAGGCCGCCGCGTGGCTCTTGTTGAAAGCGTACTGGGCAAAGTCGATCATCTGGTCAAAGACATCGCTGGCCACTGCCTCCGGCACCCCCCGGCGGATGGCCCCCGGCACGGTAACGACGCCGTTCTCCTCCAACCCATACACGAAGGCCTGCCGCTCGCGGTTCATCACGTCGGCCTTCTTCTTAGCCATGGCGCGGCGTACGAGGTCGCTTCGGCCGTAGGAGTAGCCCGCCATCTCCCGCACAATCTGCATCACCTGCTCCTGATAGACCATGCAGCCGTAGGTGACGTTGAGCACATGCTCCAGAATGGGGTGGGCATAGCGCACCGACGACGGGTCGCGCTTGCCGGCCACATACCGGGGGATGGAGTCCATCGGGCCGGGGCGGTAGAGCGAGATGCCGGCGATGATGTCCTCAAAGGCCGTGGGCTTGAGGTCGCGCAGGAAGGAGCGCATGCCCTCGCTTTCCAGCTGGAAGACGCCGTCGGTGTCACCGCTGGCGATGAGCTCATACACCTTCGGGTCGTTGAAGTCCAACGCTTCCAGGTCGATGTGCTCGCCGCTCTGCTGGGCCACCATCTCCACGGCGTCCCGCAGCACCGTCAGCGTCCGCAGGCCCAGGAAGTCCATCTTCAAGAGCCCCAAGTCCTCGATGTTGCCCATGGGGAATTGGGTCGTCACCGCGTCGTTGTTACGGGAGAGCGGGATGTGGTCGGTCAGCGGCAGCTTGCTGATGACGACGCCCGCCGCGTGGGTGGAGGCATGGCGGGGCAGTCCCTCCAGCCGGCGGCCCATCTCCAACAGCCGCCCGGCCCGCTCGTCGGACGCGGCCAGCTCTTTGAGCTCTCGGTTCATCTCCAGTGCCTTGTCAATCGTCATGTTCAATTGCCAAGGGATCATCTTGGCGATGCGATCCACGTCGCCGTAGCTCATACCCAGTGCCCGGCCCACATCGCGCAGCACGGCGCGGGCGGCCATGGTACCAAAGGTGATGATCTGAGCCACGTGGTCGGCGCCGTACTTGGCCACCACGTAGTCAATGACCTCGCCCCGCCGCACGTAGCAGAAGTCGATGTCGATATCGGGCATGGACACTCGCTCGGGGTTCAGGAACCGCTCAAACAGCAGGTTGTACCGCAGCGGGTCGATCTGGGTGATGTTGAGGCAGTAGGCCGCCAGGCTCCCGGCGGCGCTGCCCCGCCCCGGCCCCACGGTGATGCCGTGGCTGCGGGAGTAATGCACGAAGTCCCAAACGATGAGGAAGTAATCGGTGTAGCCCATCCGCGCGATGACGTCGAGCTCATAATCCAGCCGTTCCAGCAGCGTTGCCCGGTCGGGCTGGCCGGGGGTACCGGCGGGGTACATGCGCTCCAGCCCCTCCAGGCACAGCTGACGCAGGTATTCGCCATGGTCCATGCCGCCGGGCGTCTCGTAGTTGGGCAGGTGGGTGGTGTTGAAGTCAAACGCCACCCGGCAGCGGGCGGCAATCTTCTCGGTGTTGGCCAGCGCCTCCGGCGCATAGGGGAAGAGCGCCGCCATCTCCTCGGGCGACTTCATGTAGAACTCCTCGCTGCCAAAGCGCATGCGGTTGGGGTCATCCACCGTCGTCTGGGTCTGGATGCACAAGAGCACGTCGTGGGCGGCGGCGTCCTCCCGCCGCACGTAGTGGGTGTCGTTGGTGGCCACCAGGCCAATGCCCAGCTCCCGCGCGAGCTTGATCTGCTGGGGCAGAATCTGGCGCTGCTCGGGCAGCTTGTGGTCCTGTATTTCGATGTAGTAGCGCTCGGGGCCAAAGATGCTAAGGAACCGCTGGGCGGCCTGCTTGGCCGTCTCGTAGCGCCCATCCAGAAGGTTGGAGGCCACCTCCCCCGCCAGGCACGCCGAAAGGCAGATGAGCCCCTCGTGGTAGCGCTCAATCAAGTCCATATCGACCCGCGGTTTGTAATAGAAGCCATCCAGCGCCCCGGCCGAGACGAGCTTGCACAGGTTGTGGTAGCCGGTCTCATTCTCTGCCAGCAGCACCAGGTGAGCGGGCTCACGGTCCTGGGCCTCGCGGTCGGTGTGGCGGCGGGGGGCGACGTACACCTCGCACCCGATGATGGGTTTGACGCCGGCGGCCACCGCCTGCTTGTAAAAGTCAACGACCCCGTACATCACCCCGTGGTCGGTGATGGCAAGCGTGTCCATGCCCAGCTCCTTGCAGTGGGCGATGAGGTCGCCCACCCGGGCCGCGCCGTCCAGCAGGCTGTATTGGGTGTGTACATGCAGGTGTGTAAAGGACATATCGGCTCCCTCCCGTGTAACAGTATTATACCATGGGCGGGAGCGGGCGTGGGCGGCGGCGGTGTTGCACGGCCAGCCAAAAGCAGTATAATGGAACTAATAAGCTATGACAGCGGAGGTAACGTGCGTTCTTGCCGTTGGGATAGCCATGCGCCGCCGCGGGTGTTCGTCTTCGTATTTTTCTTGACAGATCGATGGGAGGTCGCATGAAACTGAAGCTATCTGTGGGAGAGCCGTTTGATTTTCAGGGCCCCAGCGGCCCGAATCGCCTGTATGCCGAAAGCTATGCCCAGGGAAACGGAGAATTCGGCGAATATCTCTTGTGTACCTGTGAGCCATTTGCAAGAGGCGGCATTGTTGTTCTGGGCCTCATGCTAAACGCTCGCCACAAAAATCGGAATGTCATCGGCGAAGTATTGGGAGGGCTGACAGTCCCCGTGAATGCAGGTTTTAAGCTTGACGGCGGACTCTGGACCCTAGAGGATTTGGAACGAGCAGACAAAAGTTTCTGGGGAGGGTTCCTCATCGGGTCGGTGCGAAAAATGGACGAATGCTGATTGTTTGGGCATTGCATGGTAGGTCGCATGAGACCGAAACCTCTTGTGGCAGAACCTTTTGATTTTGAGGCCCCCAGCGGCCCGAATCTCCTGTATGCCGAAAGCTATGCCCAAGGAAACGGGGAATTCGGCGAATATGTGTTGTGCTCCTGTGAGCCATTTGCGAAACGCGGCCTTGTTGTTCTGGGCCTCATGCTCATAGCCCGCCATAAAAATCGGAATTTCATCACCGATTTGACGAATGGCTTAGATTTGAACATGAATGCAGGCAACAAATACGATGGGGGATTATGGACGCAGGAGGATGTGGAACGGTCACGCTCAGATGGGAGCCTTTGGGGTGGGTTCATTATCGTATCGGGGCATCGGGTGGATGCATAACGGGCTTCCCCTCCGAACGATCGGTGGGTCAGCCCCTGTGAAGTGGGCCTTACTGCTGGACAGAACCCAGAGACAGCGAGCCACCACCCGCAAAAAGCCAATGACCCCGCAGACCCTGTGGCCGGTGATGACCAACGTGCCCACGCCCCGCCCTATGCGGTAAGTCGTTCACCCCAGCTGCGCGCCCGGAAACCCGTACCAATGGAAAGG
>JAEYRA010000058.1 GCA_023409755.1 Bacillota bacterium | reverse complement strand
CCGCAACCTCCCCGGCGTTCGCCGCCGCAAATGACGGCACAGCGAAACGTAATTTGCAACACCATCGCCCGGCGTTCATTCGCCGGGCGATGGTTTATACTGCGGTTCGTCGCTCCATCCGCGGGTACGAGAGGACAACAAGCCGGCCGGTCCGGTTTTGCCAACCGGTCGGCCGGCCACGCAAGCCCTTGGGCATGCCGGTAGGAGAGCGCCCACGGGGGATGCCGTGAAGAACTTCATCAGGATAGGCGTCAGGGCACCAAGAGCCGTTTTCGGCCTCTGGGATGTCAGGTATTTGCCATTGATCACCAGTGGATTTCCAGACGGCCACAGCGCAGGAGTTGATGGTAGGCGGTGGCCCATGACCACCTTTGCCTGCCACGTCATACTTGGCCCGGTGACGAAAAGCCTGACTACCTGCGGCTGTCTCCTTGCCGCTGTCGCCACCCGGTTGACCCCGTCACAGGTGCCCAAGCAATCCTCCGCTAGGTTCTGGTGGCGGAGATAATTTCCGTTACTTCTTTCGTTTAAACAAGCCGATGATCAGCAGCAGCACCACCGCGCCCAGCGTAGCTACCAGCAGACTCCAGATGTTGAAGCCGGTGAACCCGTAGGAGCCAATGAGGTTCATGATAACACCGCCGATGAACGCACCGACGATGCCGATCAGAATGTTCATGAAAGCGCCCATCTGCCGATTTTTCCCGGTGATCATACTGGCGATCCAGCCGGCCAGAGCGCCAATGATGATCCAACTTAAAATACCCATGTGTGCTCTCCTTTTCGTGCATCTCGCCATTGGCGAGATGAAATGGTTGCAGCCGGAGGAATCCGGTTTGACACCCTTAGTATGGTGGCGGAGTTGACTTTTATTCCAGCCCGGTGCAGGCGGAAATGGCAGGAAAAAGGCGCCTGCTATGGAAAAATGCAGAAGCGTTGCAAAGTGCAAGGCATGAGGAGGAAGGGCATGAAGGAACTGCGGGTGACCGTGTGGAGCGAGGGGTTTGCCGACGACCCCAAAGGTGCGGCAACCTACCCTGAGGACGTGAATGCGGTCATCGCCGCCTTTTTGGCACGGGAACCGGGGCTCACCGTTCGTACGGCGGGGTTGCTGCAGCCCCAGCAAGGCCTGCCCGACGAGGTGCTGGATACGACCGATGTGCTGGTGTGGTGGTCCCACATGTACAACGACGCCATCGCGGGTGACCGGGTGGACCGTATCGTGCGGCGCATCACCGCCGATGGTATGGGTTTCCTTGCCCTGCACTCCGGCATCTACTGCACGGTGATGGACCGGCTCATCGGCCCCGTCTGCGGCCGCCGGCAGTACCGCGAGAGGGGCGAGCGGGAGCGCATCTGGGTCATCGACCGCAGCCACCCCATTGTGGATGGGCTGGAGCGCGATTGCATCGAGGTGCCCCACTCGGAGATGTACTCCGAACCCAACGGACGTTGCGCGCCTGATGAGCTGGTGTTCATCAGCTGGTTCCAGGGCGGTGAGGTGCTGCGCAGCGGCTGCTGTTACCGGCGCGGGGCGGGTAAGCTCTTCGCCTTTGCCACCGGGCACGAGGAATACCCCATCTACCACCAGCCGGACATCCAGCGTGTGCTCGCCAACGCCGTGCGCTGGGCCGCTCCCATCCGCACCACGCCGGTCACTCACTGCGTAGCCGAGCCGCTGGAGCCTCTGGAGTAGCGCCGAGGCGGGTAGGCTGGCAGGGTGGGCTGCCGAGGACAGACGGCAGAAGACAAAGAAAAACGGGTGGAACACGATCGTGTTCCACCCGCTGTGTGTCCTGACGCTTACCGCCCGGAGATCTTCACCGAGCCGGCCGAGGAATGGATGGTGAGCTGCGGCCCGCCGCTGCCCAGCGTTCCAACAATTTCGTCCTTCTCGCTGGTTTGGCTTTGGATGGTCAACCCCTCGAGCGTCACGCGCCCGGCGGAGGAGGAGGCGTTCAGGCTGGCTGAAACGTCGGCGGGCAGGGTCACCTCCACCGCCCCGGCGGAGCTGTCGATGTCGCAGTTGCCGGAGAGCGTGAGGAAATCTGCAAAGACAGGGCCGGCGGAGGACTTGAGGGACACCGAGCCGGAGATGTTGTGCACGGTGACACTGCCGGCAGAGGATTTCACCGTGCCGCTGGCCGTTTGGAGCCCAGTCAGTTCCACCGGCCCGGCAGAGGACTTGATCTCGATGGTATCGGCGGAAAGGGTCCCGCCCTCTACCGCCCCGGCGGAGGAATTGAGCCGCAGGGTTTGTTTGGCGTTCACATCCCCCAGGCGCACCGGCCCGGCGGATGATTTGATTTCGATGTTCTGGGCAGTAAGAACACCGGTCTCAATGGCCCCGGCAGAGGAATTGAGCGTCAACGTCTGGCTGACCGTCACACCTTCAAGCCGTATTGCCCCGGCGGAGGAGTGCAAATCCAGACTCTTGAGCTCCAGCGGCGCGTCCACCTCAATGCCCCCGGCGGAGGAGTCGCCAATCAGGTCACCTCGGTATCCGGCGGGCAGGGTGATGTCCAACGTCATGCGGCGGACGTTGAGAAAGAACAGAGGGCGTTTCACCAGCGCTTGCACCCGCATGGTGCCACCCTCCGCTGCCACCTGCAGCAGGTTGTCCGCATCCTGACCCAGCAGGGTCACGCTGCCGTTGAGATGGGCGGTGACCGCTGTGGCAGACGCGTCGGTGTGCAGGCGAACGGTGGCGATGTTGGAGCGGATCTCCAGCCTGTCAAACCCTTCCAGGGTCTGGCTCTGGGTTTCATCCACATCCCGGGTCAAGACATTTGCGTTCCACCCCATACGCACCAGGCCGTAGCCCACACCGAAGACGATGATGAGCACGGTCAAAACGACAATCCATGGTTTCTTCATGATACTCTCCCAATTGTTATCATTTGGTATTATATCATAATAAAACCATGGAATATAGTTCAGCTCTTACCCATTGGCCGAGGCCGTCTCCTGCTGCTCGCGAAGCAAGGCCTGCTCCCGCTCGGCGGTGTCGGCGGGAAGGCGGGGGAAGAGCACCTCCGTCTCGCCAATGACAAGCCCCGCAGGCGGGGCGATGGGCTGCCACACCGGTGCGCCTAGCCCCAGCCAACCTCGGATGCGCGCGGCTGAGAACGGCAGGAACGGTTCCAGCAGGTTGCCCAGGTTGGCGATGGCGTAGAGGCAAGTTGCCAGCGTGGCCGCGCAGTCCTCGGGGTCGCTCTCGCGGGTGAGCCAGGGCTGGCGGGCATCGAAGTATTTGTTGAGTCGGCGGATGAGCGCAAACACGCCGTCGAGTGCCGCCTTGCACTCCAGGGCCTCAATGCGCTGGGCCGTTTCGGCGTAGCAGGTCTCCACCTGGGCGGCAATCACAGGGTCTGCCATGGCAGTCGGTGCTTGCCCGCCGAGGTAGCGCACCACAAACTGCAGCGTGCGGTTCACGAGGTTGCCGAAGGCCCCCAGCAGCTCGCTGTTGTGGCAGGCGACATACTCCGGCCAACTGAAGTCGGCATCCCGCTTCTCCGGCGCGTTGGTCGTCAGGAAGTAGCGGATGGAATCGGCGGGGTAGCGCTCCAGCAGATCCGGCACCCAGATGGCCCAGTTGTGGGAGGTGGAGATCTTCCGCCCGTTCAGCGTCAGGTACTCGCTGGATACGATGCGGTCGGGCAGGCGAAGACCGCCGTGGGCCAGGAGCAGCGCCGGCAGGATGACCGTGTGGAAGGGGATGTTGTCCTTGCCGTGCACGTAGTAATGCAGGGCATCCGACCCCCACAGGGCGTTCCAGTCGGTGCCGCGCTCCTGGCAGACTTTTGCGCTGGCCGAGAGGTACCCCAGCACGTTTTCCGCCCAGATGTAGATCTTCTTGTCCTCATACCCCGCGCGGGGCACGGGGATGCCCCAGTCCAGGTCACGGGTGATGGCCCGGTCCCGCAGTCCCTCCATGATGTAGCGCCCTGTCTGGCCGATGGCGTTGCGCCGCCAGCCGTATGCCTCGCGCACCAGGGCGGACAGGGGCCGTTCCAGCTTGGAGAGGGCCAGAAAGAGGTGGCGGGAGGGGCGGAACTGCACTTCCCCCCCGCAGACGCTGCAGGTGGTGTCGCGTAGGGCTTCAGGCTCCAGTATGGTGCCGCAGGCCTCGCATTGGTCGCCCCTGGCGGTGGCTCCGCAGGCAGGGCACAACCCCGTCACGAACCGGTCGGGCAGGAAGCGCAGGCAGTGGGGGCACCAGGCCTGCTCCACCACTTTTTCATACACGTGTTCGCCTTCGTAGATCCGGCGGTGGAAGGCCTGCACAAACTCCTTGTGTTCGCACCCGCTGGTCTTGGTGTACCGGTCGTAGGAGAACCCCAACGCTTTGAAATTTTGGATGAACTCCCGATGGTAGTGCTCCGAAACCTCCTCCGGCGTGGAACCTTCCCGTTCGGCCTTCAGGCTGATGGGGGTGCCGTGGCAGTCGCTGCCGGAGACATAATAAACCTCGTCGCCCCGCATGCGGTGGTAGCGGGCCAGAATATCGCCCGGCAGCAGCCCCGCGATGTGCCCGATGTGCAGCGACCCATTGGCATAGGGCCAGGCCCCGCCGATCATTACCTTCATGTTGCCGCCCTCCTTCATAAAAAAACGCCCGTCTCCCACATTCGGGAGACGGGCTGTGCGCTCGTGTTACCACTCCGGTTCACCGGCCGCTCACGCGGCTGGCCTCGTCAGGTACGCGCGTTGCAGAACGCGGATACCCCGGCACTGATATCGGTCGCCACCCCGGTTTCGGCTCAACCCGCTTACGGATTCGCCCAAACGGACTCCAGGATCATGTTCGGCGGTTCGTTCCCGCTTCCTTTCAGCACACCGGCTGGGCCGGCACGGAAGCTCTCTGTGAGAGAACGGGGCAGCCTACTCTTCCCTTCCACATCCTTGCATTGATGTGAAACCATTCTAGCCCCGAGTTGGAGGCGCTGTCAAGGCAAACCCTTGCGAATGATATGGGAATTCCAAAGCGATGAAAACTGCCAAGGCTTGGCGGCGTTGGGGTTATTGGGCTTGCTCGGGGGCAGAAGGGGCCGCGTCGGCGTGGACAACCTCAGTTTCCGCACCGTCGTAGAGCCCTTCGTGTGCGCGTGTCAGGTCGATGAGCTTCCACGCCTTGGCGTTCAGGCCATCGAGTGTGGGCACCATCGTGCAGGTCAGCTGCACAGCAAAGGGGCGCTCGGGGTCGACGGGGCCTTCCTCGCTTTCCCGGCTGTCGGTGATCTCGGCATTCTCCATGCCGACGGTCTTGGCTTCGGCCGCGATCTGCTCACCCGCCTCCCGCGTCTTGGTGTAGAGCCAGAAGTAGACGGGACGGGCGGCGGCGCTGTTGTCGCCGTGGTCCTTCAGCTCCTGCAGGATGTCCATGTGGTTGATGTGCTGCAGTTTGTATTCGTCGGGGGCCAGGCGGTCGGTGTAGAAGAGCCATTCCGGGTCATCCTTGACGAGCACCATGGTGGGCGTGCGGCCCCGCCGCTGGCAGATGCGATTGAGGCTGTCGGTCACGGCCTGTTTGTCACCCGGCCGGCAGTAGAACGCGATGTACATGTGTTCGGCGGCGGTCACGATGGCCCGGCCGGCGTAGAGATACCCCAACCGTAGGGCGTCGGCAAAGGCGTCGGCCTCCAGTGTGTGCAGGGCGTCCAACTCCTCCCGCGAGACGGGCGGTTCCTGATCGGTCAAGATCTGCGCGGGCAGAATGACCGCCACATACGCCGAGAATTCCTCCCGCTCTTGTAGGTCGGCCAGAGCCAGATCGACGGTGTAGTAGACAGGTTTCTCCTCATATTGATCGACGTAGGAGCGCACGTGGCTCTCATACGCCGGAAGCTTTGCCTTTTTTCCAAAGAGAGTTCGGAAGATGCTCATTGGGCAGCCCGCACCCTTTCCTCGTTTTCCCCATTTTACACCGCGCACCCCGTTGCTTCAAGGCAAACCGGGGGGATTGCTTATAGTATTGTCAATGTTTTCCAGTCCATACCGGTGCCTTTACGGCACTCGCCCGGCGGTATAAATCGTGGAGGAGCCGTCGATACCATAGTGGAGGTGAATGCATGTCTGTTACCGTTGGTATTCCACGGGGGTTGGTGTTCCATCCCTACGGTTCCATTTGGCGCGGATTTTTTGAGGAAATGGGAGTGGCGTTTGAGCTGTCGCCCCCCACCGACCGGAAGGTACTGGAGCAGGGCGTCGCCGCTTGCGTGAGCGAGGCCTGCCTGCCGCTGAAGGCCTGGTTTGGGCACCTGCTGGCGCTGCGGGGCCGGGCCGATTGGGTGTTGGCGCCGCGGTACCGCAGCGTGTCCCGGCGGGAATGGATGTGCCCCAAGATCGGCGGGATGCCGGATATGGCCCGCACCGTACCCGGATTGCCTCCTGTTTTGGACCCTGACATCAATTGCCACGACCGGGAGGATGGCAGCCTGCGCGCAGCGCTGTGGACGGCGGACCGTCTGGGGCTCGACCGCAAAAAGGCAAGGGCGGCCCACGACTGGGCTGTCCAACGCTACCTTATGGACCGAGCGGCGCAGGCGGTGCCGTTCCGGCCCGACGGACCCCGGCCGGCTGGCGGGCGGATTCTTCTGCTGGGGCACCGCTATTTGGTGGGGGACCCTTTCCTCAACATGGACGCGGCCCGGCGGTTGCGCGCCTTGGGGGCCGAGGTGGTGACGATGGACCGCTATGACGGGCGTACGCTGCGCCAGGCGGCGGAGGGGCTTGCAAAGCCTCTCTTCTGGCAAATCGG
>JAEYRA010000052.1 GCA_023409755.1 Bacillota bacterium | reverse complement strand
ACCAGGACACGGGCATTCGTTCCTTCCGCCTGGCCGATGTGGCTGAAAGTGTGGCCGAAATGCTTGAGATGGCTGCGAGCGCCCGTTCCGTGACCATTGAAAGCCGCGTACCCACCACGGTGATGCTCGAGGCAAACCCCGACCGTATCAAGCAGCTGCTCCTCAACCTGGTGGACAACGCGGTCAAGTACAACCGCAAGGGCGGCAGCGTCACCATGGATGCCGAGAAGTCCTCGACTCTCGTGCGCATCTGCGTGCGGGACACGGGCATCGGCATCCCCGAGGAGCACGCTTCCCGCATCTTCGAGCGCTTCTACCGGATTGACAAGGGACGCTCGCGCAGCATTGGCGGCACGGGGCTGGGGCTTTCCATCGTCAAGCACATCGTGGATCTTTACCGCGGAAACATCCGGCTCATCAGCAAACCCGGAAAGGGCAGCGAGTTCATCATCGAGCTGCCGGCGCGATATGAGGCGAAGAAGCGCGGGTGAACCGGATGCGCAACCAGCCATGAAATTACATGAACAAGGAAATGACCAAAAAGGAAACTCCAATTGCGATTGCAGAGCACAACAGGATACGGTGTCTTCTTTTCTTGAACCCAACACATCCGCAAACGCAGAGGCCAACGCCGCCCAGCAACGCAATGATCGAATTGCCAATCGCGCCCACATCGTATGTCTGCGGTATGGGAGCCCCCCCATCCTCCGGCAGAAAAACAGCAGGCAACATTACAAGCAGAGGGAACAACAACAGGATCCCCACAGCCAGAAAAAGCCAATCCTTTTTGCCCATATTGATTTACCTCCAAGGTCATCCTCTTGGGAAGCCCACTTCCATCGGTACTGCCCCATCCAACAGAACGCCCATGACGACAGCTCCCGCTTCCAACGATTGCCGAGTATGACCCTCACCGCGCCGCACACACTAGCGCAAAACGCGGGAGATGATACCATGTCACACCTGCATCTGCCAGGCAAGAGCTCGCCTCGTTGGCTTGCCTTCTTTGCGGGCGCAGCGCCGGCCCTCTTCATCCTCATGGCCGTCACCCGGCTGTTGCTGGGCGTCGGCTTTTCCTTCAAGGCCCTGATGGGCATAGCCACGCTGGCCGTGGTGTCGGTGGTGTTCTGCAGCCTCGTTGGCTACTGGGGCGCACGGCTCTTGCTGCTGGGCACGGCCTTGGGCATCGCCGCCGGGCTGGGGGCGATGTACCACACGGCCCTGTGGCACTCCACCCCGGGCTGGTCCGACCTGGCCACCGTGGCGTCCTACCTGCTCTTTGTTATGCTGGGCGTTGTTGTTGGTGCACTGGCTGAGGCCATCCGCGTGGTATGGTCGGCACGGGTGGGCAAACCCGCCCAATAACATCCCCTAACCCCGCAGGAACACCGGCACCTCGGGCATGATGCCGAGGGCCTTAGCCACACCCCCGTTGGTACAGGAACCCTGATAGGTATTGAGCCCACGGGCCAGCGCTCGGTTGCTGCTGCAGGCAGACTCCACCCCTCGGGCGGCCAGTTGCAACCCATAGCGCAGCGTTACATTCGTCAATGCCTGGGTGGAAGTGTGGGGCACACCGCCGGGCATGTTGGCCACGCAGTAGTGCACCACGTTGTCCACGATGTAGGTCGGCGCGTCGTGGGTGGTTGGGTGGGTCGTCTCACAGCAGCCGCCCTGGTCCACCGCCACATCCACAATGACCGCACCTTTCCTCATGCGGGAGAGATGATCGCGGGTAATGATCTTCGGGGCTGCCGCACCGGGGATGAGCACCGCTCCGATGATGAGGTCAGCCTCCCAGAGTGCGGCTTCCAAATTGGCGCGATGGTTGTAGAGCGTCTGAGCGGCACCATCCAACAGGTCGTCAGCCAGCGCCAATTTCTCATGGCTGATGTCCATCACGGTGACCTGCGCACCCAGCCCCAGGGCCATGCGGCAGGCGTTCATGCCCACCGTGCCCGCGCCCAGCACCAGCACCCGGCCCTTCTGCACGCCGGGCACGCCGCCCAGCAGCACACCGCGCCCGCCATAGGGCCGCTCCAAGCATCGGGCCCCCTCCTGTACGCTCAAGCGCCCGGCAATCTCGCTCATGGGCCGCAGACACGGCAGCGTGCCGTGCTCCTCAATGGTCTCATACGCCAGCGCATTGACGCCGGTGGCCAGCAGCTGCTCACTCAGGCGCAGATTCGCCGCCAGGTGCAGATAGGTATACAACAAAAGACCGCTGCGGAAGTAGGGCACCTCTTCCTCCAGCGGCTCCTTGACCTTGACGATCATATCGGACAGCCCCCAGACCTCGGAAGCGGTGTCCATGAGTTCGGCACCGGCCAGCTCATAATCGACGTCCTCGTACCCAGCGCCATGGCCCGCGCCTCGCTCCACCAGCACGCGGTGCCCCGCCGCACGGTAGGCTGCCACGCAGTTGGGCGTTAGCCCCACCCGGTATTCGTGGTTCTTAATTTCACGCACCGTTCCAACCTTCATCGCAATCTCCCTCACCTCATGGCCGGCTTTGCCGGTCCATCCTCATGTTCCCAACAACCCCAAGAAGAACGGCAGCGCCGCCGCACAGGAGCTGATCGCATTGACCACATCATTGGTGACCCACCGCCACCCACCCACCAGGCGATTGGGCTGGCCGTCGGCCGCCGGCCGCTCGGTGGCGCGGTCTTCGCCGGTGCGATACTTTGCCTGCAACGCTGCACCCAAAACACTATCCAGCACCGAGCCGGTAAACCCCGCCAGCCAGATGAGCAGTGCCCGCCCCAGCACCTGTGGCACCGGGGCCGCAAAGGCATGAAGCACCCCGAACAACAGAGCCATCAGTGCAGACCCCGCCGCGGCGGCCACCATGCCGCGGACCGTCACCCCGCCGGACATGCCACGCTCCACCGGGCACCCGCCCAAAATGGACACCGGGTCGCCCGGCTCCAGCTGGCCCAGCTCCGACGCCCAGGTATCGGCCGTGCTGGCTGCGAAGGCAGCAAAGGCGCCCGCCAACGCCCACGGCGAGCCGCTCCACCGGTACGCCAGCGCCAGCAACAGCGCAGCCACGCCATTGGCGGCCACCTGAACCACACCCCGGCGGCCGGTACGGGCGTGCACCGCCCGCTCCAACTCCGCCTTTCGCGCCGCGCCCCAGTGGGTCAGCACGGTGGATGTGCCAAAGAATACCGCCAAAGCGATGATCACGGACCAACCAGCTGCCCACCACAGGCCTGCCGCCAGCACCACAGCCAGCGCTGCACCCGGCCCCGTCAACGACCGCCGCAGCCAAGCGACCAAAGCCACCAGCGCCGCCGCGCCCACCGGGACCGCTGCCGCAAGCACCTCGTTCACCGGCTCCCCCTTTTTGCACCATTATACCACAGGGCGAAGCGGTAGAATTAGTCGATGACCCGGTCTGTACTGGCCGGCACCAGCGTGAAGTCGATCTGACGGCTTTGCACATCCACCCGCAGCACCCGCACCCGCACCGGGTCGCCCAGGCTGATGCGACGACGGCTGCGGCGGCCAAAGAGGCTGTAGGTACGCTTATCCAATTCATAATAGTCGTCGTGCAGCTCGCCCATGCGTATCAAACCTTCCACGAGGTTGGGAAGCTCCACAAATACACCAAACTCGGTAACGCCCGACACCACGCCGTCGAATTCCTCATCCACCTTGTCGGCCATGAACTCGGTCATTTTGAGGTCATCCACCGCGCGTTCGGCATCCATGGCACGCCGCTCCATGTTGCTGGCCTGCACGGCGGCGGGCTCGGCCACCAGCTCAAAAGTGGAGCCAGCCTGACCGCGCAGGGCCGCACGCAGCATTCGGTGCACCATGAGGTCAGGGTAGCGGCGGATGGGCGAGGTGAAGTGGCAATAGTGCCGCGACGCCAACCCAAAGTGTCCAAGGTTGACGGTGGAGTAACGGGCCTTCTTCATGCTGCGCAGCATGATTCTCCCGATGATGTTCTCATGCGGGGTGTCACGCACCTCACTGAGCACCTGCTGCAGGGCCATGGGTTGGGTGTCGTTCATCAGCCCCTTGGACCCATACCCCAGGTTTTTTAGGAAGATCGCCAGCTCCTTCATGCGCTCGCCGTCGGGCACCTCGTGCACGCGGAAGAGGACGGGCATGCCGCGTTCCTCCAGCCACAGGGCGACGGTCTCATTGGCGCAGAGCATGCATTCCTCAATGAGCTTATGGGCGCTGCCTCGGTAGCGCGTCGTCACCGACAGCGGCACCCCCTGGTCGTCCAGCACGATGTGGGGCTCGTCGATGTCGAGGTCGATGGCTCCACGCACCATGCGGCGGCGGCGCAGCACCTCCCGCAGCTCATCCAACAGGTGCAGGTCGTCCACGATGTCCGCCCGTCGGGCGATGGCCTCAGCGTCGTTCTGCTCCAGAATGGCGTTGACCTCATCGTATGTGAGCCGCGCCTTGCTGTGGATGACGCTCTCCGCCATGCGGCAATCCACAAGGTTGCCAAAGCCATCCAGATCCATCATGCAGGAAAGGGTCAGCCGGTCCTCGCCGGGGTGCAGGGAACACAGTCCGTTGGAAAGCCGCTCCGGCAGCATGGGGATGACGGTGTTCAAGAGATACACGCTGGTGCCGCGTAGCCACGCTTCTTTGTCAATGGCGCCATTCATCGTCACATAGTGGGACACATCGGCGATGTGTACCCCCAACCGGTAGCGCCCGTCGGCCAGTCGTTCGATGGACACCGCATCGTCCAGGTCCTTGGCGTCGGCCCCATCGATGGTAAAAATCCGTTGGTTTCGCAGGTCCAGCCGACCCTTCATGTCCTCGGGCGCAAGGGCAACCGGCTTGCTCTCGGCTTCCGCAATCACCTGGGGAGGGAAGTGGTCACGGATGCCCAGCGCCCGCACGATGGCCAGGATCTCGGTCTCTGTCTCTCCCCGGTCGCCCAGCACTTCCGTGACGCGCACCTCCAGCTCACGTCGGTGGTCGGGGTAGCGGCTGATGACCGCTACCACCTTGCTGCCCTCCCAGGCCCCGCGCTCGGCCCCCGCCGGCACAAAGGCCACGCCCAGTTTCCTGTCATCCGCCTCCACAATGCCGCCGTCGGGCACGCGCCTGTAAGTGCCGACGATGCGCTCATTGGCGCGCCGCAGCACATCCAGGACTTCCACCTCGCCCTTGCGGTCACCACGGGGCTGGTGGAGGATACGGGCCAGTACCCGGTCATTGTGCATGGCCCCGCTGCGGCCGTCAGCGTGTACGAAGTAGTCGTCCCCGCCATCTGCCGGGGCAAGGAAGGCCGCCCCACTGGCGGTGGCGCGCAGCTCCCCGGCCACACAACCCAGCTGACGGGGCAGGCCGTAGCCCTTGCGCTTGGTGCGCATCAGCGTGCCATCGGCCTGCAGCGTTTCCAGCGCTTCCTCCACGGCGTCCACCGTCATGCGCAGCGCGTCGCACAGGTCGTCCACCGTCTGGGGCACCCGCTCCCCCTCAATGTAGTCTACAATTCGTTGTTCCAGTTCCATTCGCTTTGGCCGCACCGTCTTTGGCAGCCTTCCTCCTCACCGTGTTTGGTGTTATTCTCTCACCGTCGTGTTAAAAATACCGCACGACGGGAACGATTTCGTACCGGTTCTACCGGAAAACAAAGAAACTCCCCATGCGGGGAGTTTGGTATGCTTCTTTGTGCCGTCCGTACTAAAACAGACGGTCGATGATGACCACCGCCAACGACAGCCCGAACAGGCAAGCGGCGCCAATCTTGGTGGCAAGCAGCAACTTGCCCTCGTAGCTTTTGGCCTTGTTCTTGCCAAAGAATGTCTCCGCCCCGCCGGCGATGGCGCCGGACAGACCCTGCGACTTGCCGGGCTGCAGCAGCACAACGGCGATAAGCCCCAAGGAAACCAATACCAGCAAGACTACCAGAACAACCAGCAACGCCTGCATGTAACTCTCTCCTTCACCATGGTAAGCTTTGTTATTATATCATCCTCCGCAGTGCAATGCAACCAATTTTCACATTAGAACGGACGCAAGCACCCTTACCGCGGAGCAACCGGACGGGAGCGGAAATATTCGTAATACCGGCAGCGCAGCGGGCCATTTCGCAGCTCACGGCGGCTGTCGGCCCGCTGGCCAAACTGGGTCTCAAACCCCTCGGTGGCGGTGATGACGTGGAACGCCCAACGATCGAGCCGCCGATAGGCGTTGCCCAACTCCCGGTTGATGGCCTCGGCCGCCGCCCGGTCGCCCAGCCGCTCGCCATAGGGCGGGTTGGTAATGAGGTGACCCTGGGCTTCCGCCGGGGCAAAACGAGCCAGCGGCGCTTGCTCCACACGCACGTCCCCCGCCACACCGGCGGCCCGGGCATGGTAGCGTGCCATGGAGACCGCCTGCCCGTCGATGTCGCCGGCAAAGATCAATGGCAGCGGCTCCACCCGGATGGCCGCGCGGGCCTTCTCCCGCTCCCCTTCAAAGACAGCAGGGCCAAACCACGCCAGTTTTTCCCCCCCAAAGGCGCGCCCCAACCCCGGGGCCCGATTGCGGGCGAAGAGCGCTGCCTCAACCGCGATGGTGCCTGTGCCGCACAGCGGGTCGGCAAAGGGCCGGTCGCCACGCCACTTTGTGAGCAGAACCAATGCGGCGGCCAGCGTCTCCCGCAGGGCAGCAGGGCCGTTCAGTTTGCGGTATCCCCGCACGTGGAGCCCCTCACCGGAGGTGTCAATGGACAGAGTGACTTCGTCGCGGTGCAGGTGGGCCTCCACCGCGGCCACCGGGCCGGACTCAGCAAACCATTCAGTGCGGTAGGGGCCTTTCAGCCTCTCCACAATGGCCTTTTTGGTGATGGACTGGATATCCGACAGGCTGAAGAGCTTGGAGTTGACCGATCGGCTGCTCACCGGGAAGGCCCACTCCCGGCCAATCCAATTCTCCCAAGGCAGGGCACGGGTGCCCTCAAAGAGCTCCTCAAAGCTCTCCGCCCGGAAACGGCCCACCACCAGACGCACCCGCCCGGCAGTGCGCAGCCACAGGTTGGCCGCGGCCCCGGCGGCGAAATCCCCCGTGAACCGCACCCGCGATGTCTCGGTCGCCGTCACCGGCAGGCCCAGCGCTTCCAGTTCCCGGGCTGTCACGCCCTCCAGGCCATAGGCCGTCGTCGCAATCCACTCCACCGCGTTGTCTCCCGTCGTTTTTTCCGATTGTACCACAGAGCCGCCTGACACGCCACCGACGCCATTCTTCAGCCATGCCGCTGTGCCACGCCGCTGCACCCGACGCAAAGGTATGGACCCAATGGTGTCCCGCCCGGAACACGTTGCGCCGTCCTCTCGCCTGCCGCATTGCCCCTCACTGCGACGCACCACCCATGATGCCCCGGTAAAAGGGAAGGCCCGTCAAACGACGGGCCTTCCCGAGGAGGGAGAAGAATAAGAATAGGCTCTGTCGCCACCCCCGGCAGCGATGCTTTCCGTTTCCTAAGGATACCCATTCCCCACGGGATCAAACACCCTGCGCTGAAGAATATTCCAGCGCTTTCCAATAGAGAGCGGGTTGAATGTCCGGGTAGGTCAGCGCCGCCGGCAGGGTGTCATAGGCGCGCACCTCAGCAATCTCCAGGGGCGGCAGGGGGCCGCGTTCCTCCACCCGTGCCAGATACAGCACGCCGCTGGCGGTGCCCTCCGCCCCCACGCCATAGGCACAGACCGGCTGCAGCTGCCAGCGCAGTGCGCCGGTCTCCTCAAACAACTCCCGGGCCGCAGCTTCCAGCGGCGTCTCCCCCGGTTCGATGTGCCCGCCGGGAATCTCCCACGTGGTGCGCGCCCGGTGACGGACAAAGAGCCAGTGTTCCCCTTCGCCGGTCACAATGACCACATAGCGCAGCGTGGCACTATCGTATTGCCCCTCGTCATAAAACCAAACCATGCGACAACCCCCGGCAACAAGCTATTCCCAATGGCAGCAATACTATACTATAATGGGGAAACGGGAACAAGCCGGAAAGGATGGACATGTCATGGCGTGCAAAGCAACCTTTGAACGTTGGGAAGAGGATCTGGCAGTGCTGGTGGACGGGGAGTCCGGGCAGGTTCTGCCGATAGAGCGTTCTCTGCTGCCGGAAGGTGCTGCACCCGGTGACACCCTGACGCTGGTAGAAGGGGTATGGCAGCCCTGCCCGGAGGAAACGGCCGTCCGCGCCCGCCGCATTGCTCAAAAGGCTGCGCGGCTCCTTCGCCGCTCCCCCGGAACATCAGGAGGATCCCATGGATAAGAACACCTTTGTCTCCCTGCTGCGGCAGGGCATATTGCTGGGTGACGGCGCAACGGGAACGGAACTTACCCGCCGGGGCATGCCCGTGGGTGCTTGCCCCGAGCTTTGGGCTGCCGAACACCCCGATGCGGCCCGGTCGCTGATTGCCGATTACGTCCATGCCGGCTCGCAGTTTCTCACCACCCCAACGTTCGGCGGTTCGGCCATCAAGCTGGCCCGCTTTGGGCTGGGTGAACGCACCGAGGAGCTGAATGCCATCCTGGCAAAACTCACCCGCGAGGCCGCGCCTGCAGGGGCACTGGTGGCCGCCAACATCGGCCCATCCGGTGAGCTGCTGCAGCCCCTGGGCACACTGGGGATCGATGAAATGATTGAGGGCTTCCGTCGGCAGGTGGCGGGGCTGCTGCAGGGCAACCCTGATTTCTTCCTGCTGGAGACCTTCATGGACCCGGCCGAAGCCCGTGCCGCGGTGCTCGCCATTCGGGAGCTCAGCGACCTGCCCTTTGTAGTGAGCTGCACGCTGCAAAACGGACGAACGCTGACCGGCGCAACACCCGAGTCCATCGCGGTGCTGTTTACGGCGCTGGGAGCCGCGGCGGTGGGGTGCAACTGCTCCGGCGGACCGGACACCCTGCGCGACGCCATCGCCGCCATGGCCCGGCACACCAATCTGCCGCTCTATGCAAAGCCCAACGCCGGCGTGCCCAAGGTCATAGACGGGCGTACGGTCTTTGACATGAAGAAAGACGCCTTTGCCGAGGGCATGGGGCGGCTGGTGGAAGCCGGCGCGACCCTGGTGGGCGGTTGCTGCGGCACTTCCCCAGACTACATCGCCACCCTCAGTCAGACCCTGCGCGGCCTCTCCCCCGCCCGGCGCCAACCGGTGGACAGCCTGTTCCTGTGCTCCACCCGCCGGGTGGCCACCGTGGATGGCGCCGGCCCGCTGTGTGTGGTCGGCGCGGGCATCGACCCCAATGGGGCAGATGACCTGACCGAGGACCTGAAAGGCTGCCGCGCCGACGTGGCGGTGGAGCGGGCGATGGATCAAATGGCAGCCGGAGTACGCGCACTGGCCGTGAACGTGGCCGTGCCCGGCATCGACGAAGCCCGTGCGATGGACGCGGTGGTGGGGGAACTATCGGTCACCGTGCCGCTCCCTCTGCTCATCAGCAGTGTCAACCCCACCGCTCTGGAGGCAGGCTTGCGGCCTACCTGCGGGCGGGCTGCCCTGGGCCCCGTCGCCCTGGATGGCGACACTGACGCCAAGCTTAAACTGGCGCAAAAGTATGGCGCGGTTGCCGTACTGCTGCCCACGGAGCATGGCAAACTTCCGGCGGATTGTGCCGGGCGGGTCGCCCGGGCGGAGCAGCTGCTGGCACGTGCGGCCGCTCACGGCCTGGACCGCCAGAGCCTGCTCATCGACGTGGGCGACGATTCACCTGTCGCGGTGGAGTTTGCCCGGGAAATGACACAGCGCGGCTGGCACACCATTGCCGGTGCCGCCGGGCTGGTAGGGCAGCACCTGGTGAACGCTGACCGGCTGGCAGAACTGGCTGCCGCAGGCCTGGGCGCAGCCCTGCTCCACCCCACTGAAGAAGCGATGGATGCTGCCAACACGGTGGGGCGGTAACACGGGCTGACCGCACCACCCATCCAACACAGCAACCACGGCCCGCCTTCCAGCGGGCCTTTTTTCACCCAGTGTCTTTCCAAATTTCCCCTAGGAAAACGGAATTGCATCCAGTAAAATGGTATAGAGCACTTTACCAACGGGAGGAATGAGCATGGCAACCGAATACACCAAAGCAACTGGCGCGGACTTCGACGAATTGCGTGATCTGGCAAACTACGTATTCAAGCTTGACTTTGAGGAGCTGCTGCCGAAGCTGTATCACAGTGAGAACGCCACTGCACCTTACCACCACATCGTCAAAGAGGACGGCCGCATCAAGTCCGTCGTGGGGTCTTTCCCCATGTCGCTGACAGTGGCTGGCCACCCGCTGAAGGTTGCCGGCATCGGCACGGTGTCGGTGCACCCCTACACCCGGCGCAAGGGCTACATGAAGGCGCTGATGACCCGCGCGATGGAAGAAATGGCCGCCAATGGCGTGGACCTGGCGTGCCTGGGCGGGGCACGGCAGCGGTATGCCTACTTCGGCTTTGAACCCTGCGGGCCTCTGCTCAGTTGTGAGCTGACCCAGAACAACCTAAAGCACACCTTCGGGCAGCTCCACAATGGCGAACTGGCCCTTACACTGGTGGACCAGAACGACACCGCCACTCTGACCGCGATGAAAACGCTGCACGATGCCCAGCCCTTCCGGGTGGAGCGGAGCGACAAGCTCTTCTATGACATCCTGTGCAGCTGGAAGAGCCTGCCCTATGCCCTCACCCGCGGGGAGGAGATCGTGGGCTACCTTGTGTGCAGCGACAGCTACGACGAAGTGCGTGAACTGGTGCTGCGCGACCCCGCCGACTTGGCCGATGCGCTGGGCGTCTACTTTGAGCTCACCGCCAAGCGCTACACCAACGTGTTGTGCTGGCCCTGGAACAAGCCCCAGGTACGCTTCTTTGAGTCAGTGGCTGAGCGCATCAGCGTCGTTGAAGACTCCTGCTTCGCTGTGCTGCACTACCAGGAGGTGGTAGCGGCCATGATGGACCTGAAGGCCATGACGACGACGCTGGCTGACGGCGCCTTCACCCTGTGTGTGGAAGGCCGCGAGAGCATTCGAATTGCCGTGCAGGGTGGCAAACCGGAAGTGACCCCCTGGGCCGGCCCCTGCGATGTGACGCTGCCGCCCCTCAAGGCCATGCGGTTGCTGTTCTCGCCGGTCACGTCGGTGTACGATTTCGACTGCAACCTGCCGGCTGCCGCGCACCAGTGGCTGCCGCTGCCGCTGGGCTACCCCAAGCAGGACGGCGTGTGAGTTCGCCAATACCGTTGCGGCGGCATTGGCGATTCGGACAGCTTGTCCCTGTTGCGGGTGACTCGTTCGCCGCACATGTCGCCGAACGATGGTAGACGGCAATGCTCATGCTAATTTCAGGGATACGTTTCGCCTGCGGGCGGGTTTTGCTGATGTGCATTATGCCAACACCTGCTTTCCTCCCGCCGAATGAATCGGCAGTCGGTTCCGCATTTTCTCATCAAACCGACTCGCCTTTATTGACAGCACAATGCCCGCCACCAGTATCGGTGACGGGCATTTTTCTGTGCGACGATATCACTTACCGGTGCCCCTCAGGTATGACAAAGCCGGTTGGAATCCCAACCGGCTTTGACCGCAATCCTTACTCCTGCTCGAACTGATCCTTGGGCGCGCCGCACAGCGGGCACACCCAATCTTCCGGAAGATCGGCAAACGAAGTGCCGGGCGCAACGCCGTTATCCGGGTCACCCACCTCGGGGTCATAGGTGTATCCGCAGAGCGTACAGGTCCACTTTTCCATGGTGCTGCCTCCTTGAAGTCAGAATTTCATCCCGCAGGGTCTCTGCCGGAATGTGGCTGATTTCGCTTTCACCTATCATAGCGACAATGCGTGTCTGCGTCAAGCGAAATCGCTGGTCAATCCTCGCCCAGGCCTCGCATGGGTAGAAGCTTCTCGGCTTCAGTGGGCGGCAGTTCCTCCACCCGGTCCAAACGCTTCTGAATCTGATTGGAGTAGTTGCTGGCATCCCGTACGGTGTTGCTGGCTCGGTCGAGGTGCTTCTGCACGGCCTCCAGGCTGTCAGCGAAGCGGCTAAACTGCCGCTTGACCGCGCCAAGGAGCTCCCATACCTCACCGGAGCGCTTCTGGATGGCCAGGGTCTTGAAGCCCATACGGAGGCTGTTGAGCAGCGCTGCCAAAGTGGTGGGCCCGGCCACGGTGACGCGGCACTCCCGCTGCAGCCGCTCGCACAGGCCGGGACGGCGCAGCACCTCGGCAAAGAGGCTCTCCACCGGCAGGAAAAGGATGGCGAAATCGGTCGTCTCCGGCGGGACGATGTACTTGTCGCGGATATCCCTCGCCTGCTGCAGAATGCGAACCTCCAACGCACGGCTGGCCTGGGCCAGGGCGTCGCTGTCACTGCGCTCCACGGCATCCTCCAGCCGCTGGTAATCCTCCATGGGGAACTTGCTGTCAATAGGCAGCCACACGGGCTTGGCACTGTCGTCGGGGCCGGGCAGACGGATGGCAAACTCCACAAGCTCGTCGCTCCTCGGCCGCACCTTCACGTTGGCAGCATATTGGTCGGGCGTCAGCATCTGCTCCAACAGGGCGGCCAACTGCACCTCACCCCAGGTGCCGCGGGTTTTGACGTTTTTGAAGATGTTCTTGATGTCGCCCATGTCCTTGGAGAGGCTCTTCATCTCGCCCAGGTTCTTATAGACCTGCTCCAGCTGGTCACTGACGAGCTTAAACGAGTTGCCCAGCCGCTCCTCCAGCGTCTTCTGCAGTTTCTCGTCCACCACCTGGCGCATCTCGTCGAGCTTTTTCTCGTTCCCTTCCTGCATCAGGCGAACCTTTTCCTCCAGCGTGCCGCGCACCCGCTCAAAATGGCCGTCATTGCGCGTGATCATCTCGTCCACGCGCTTCTGCATGGCCTCCAACTGCCGGGTTTGGGAGTCACTGAAGTCCACAATGGTCTTCATGAGCGTGATCTGCAGGCTTTCGGTGCGCTGCCCCAGCTCATCGCGGTTCTCCTTGTTCTGGCGCTCCAGCGCTGTGCGGGTGTGTTCCGACTCGGTACGGGCGTTGCCCTCCAGCCGCACGAACTCATCCTTCAGCGCCCGCATGTCCTGGGAGAGCCGTTCCTCCCCCTCACGGTGACCGGCGCGCTTGACCGCCACCGCCGACAAAATGACACCCACCAGTGCCAACAGCACAGACAGGCCCAACAGAGCCAATGGCAGGATGGCTGTCATATCTATCATCGTAACAATCTTGCTCATCCAAACACCTCGTCCTTCGTATACTCTCTCTCCAATATATTACACCCTGACGGGTGATTTTGGTAGGGTGGGGCGAAAAATGACCGGAAGCGCTGAGAGGTATACCAAAAAAGGAGCAATGCTGGTGTGCAGGGAAAGACCTGCTCATCCGCCATTGGCAGGGCATACAAAGCGGGAGAGCGACGGTGTTCATCGCTCCCCCGCTTCGTCCGTTTCCCTCAGGCGCTGCGCACCGTGCCGTGCACCCGGCCATGGATGCGCCCCTTGACCTGCCCGGTCACATCGCCCAGGATGTCGCCGGTCACATCGCCGCACACGGTGCCAGTGAGGTTGCCATGAATCGTGCCCACCACGTCGCCATCTACGGTGCCCTCCAGGTTGCCCTGGATGTCGCCATAGACATTGCCCGTGTTGGAGAGATTCAGCCACTTCGCGGGGCGTTTGATGTGCCCGCTGCGGGTCAGCGACCCACCGATTCCGTCGTGGATGTTGCCGGTGACCACCCCGCTGACATCGCCGCGCACGCCACCGCGGACATTGCCGGCCAAACCGCCGCTGAGATCCTTGCCAATGCCATTGTGCACGTTGCCCATCACCTTGCCGGAGAGGCTGCCGCCGATGCCCTGGGGGATGTTGCCCATGACGGAACCTGCGACGTTGCCATTGACACGGCTGACATTACCAGCCACATGCCCCACCAGGGAACCGGCCACCGGGCCGTGCACATTGCCCATGACCGAGCCGGTCAGGTCGCCATCCACCGAACCTTGGACGTTGCCCATGACCGAGCCGGTCAGGTCCCCACGGATGCTGCCAACCACATTGCCCATGATCTTGCCTACCATCGGCCCGTTGATGTCACCATGGCAGTTGCCCATGATGCTGCCCCGGAATCCGACAGGCTCCTGGGGCCGGGCGGGGGTCTCCGGCGCGGCCGGCGGAGGCGGCGCGGACATACCGTCAGCGTCTTCCGCGGGTGTGAACCCCTCCAAAAGCTGATTGGCCTCCTCGGGGGAGAGCTCTCCGCTCTGCACCCGTTCCAGGATGCTCTTTATCGAATCCTCCATTGTTCCAACCTCCGCTCATTCAAAATGATGAAGTAATGCTCCCGCAGTTCATCGGCGTCCCGCGTCGGTTTCTCCGCCTGCTGGCTGCGGAAAAAAAGCGTCATGCGTCGTTCTTCCATAACTCAAGCCCTCATGTGCGCGGGTGGCCGTGGATGGAGCCACGCACCCGGCCCAGGATGGTGCCCTTGACACTGCCCATCACATCGCCCTGAATGGTACCGACGACCGGACCCAGCACATCGCCGCCCACGTCGCCCTGCACCGTGCCGATGAGAGAGCCATGGATGGTGCCGTTCACATCGCCCTGCACCGTGCCCACCACGTTGCCCCACACGTCCCCCTCCACGTCACCTTTCACGGTGCCGATGAGGTTGCCATGGATGGAGCCCTGGACATCGCCCTCCACCACGCCGGTCAGGTCACGCATGATGTTGCCCTCCACGTCACCCTTGACGATGCCGTGCAGGCCCCCCATGATGCTTCCGTGCACGTCACCGTTGACGCGGCCCCTCAGGTCGCCCTGCACATCGCCTTCAATGTCGCCGTCAATGGTGGTGGCTGCCTCGCGGATGGCGGTGCGGGCGCGTCCAAAGCCCTCCTCCATGGCGTCGCCCAGCTGGCTGAAGGCTGAGCCCAGCGTCTCCCAAAAGTCATTGCCGTTGTTGTCGTGGTTGGTGTAGCCGTTGGTGTCACCCTGCTGGCGGCTCTCCTGCCGCGGTTCGTCCTTGGGCGGCTCATAGCCCAAATCCCGCAAGCGCTGCGCACCTTCCTCGGGTGTCAATTCTCCGCTCTTGATCTTCTGCAGAATCTCCATCACTTGCTCGTTCATCGCTCAGCCCTCCTGCTTGGTCTTCTTCCACTTGCCAATGGCGCTGGCGGCGTCGTCCAGCGAGATTTCCCCTCGGCTCAGGGCCTCCAACACGTCAGCGCGGTCTTCCTTGCGCCGGGCGGGGAAACCCATCGTCTCCAGCACGTCATCCAGCTTGCCGCGCACCGTGGGGTAAGAGATGCCCAGTGCCTTCTCCACCTCCTTGATGTTGCCGCGGCAAGACAGGAACACCTCCACAAAGGCGGTCTGTTCGGCACTCAAGGTGCCCAACCGCCCGGCACCAAACTGGCCCTCCAGCCGGCTCTTGCACCCCTCGCACTGCAATTGTGTCACCACATAGTTCCCCCCGCACACCGGGCAGCGGGCGGGAACGGGCCATTTCTTCGACATCTGCTTTGCTCCTTTCGGGCGAACCCCCTGCGGGTTCTCTTGTTGGTTCAAAGGATACTCCGTGATCTTTATATTGTCAACATCTAAAATCAATATCTTTAATCCATTTCTCAATATTTTTAATTTCCAATGCCGCATGTTCAATCTTGCGCCTTCCATTCTCCATTCCAGTCATGGTCGCGTCACCGCCAACCCTTTGCCCGATGCCAGCGATGCCGACGGCGCATGCCAAACAACCCACGCTGCAAACAGCGTGGCATAATCGCGTGTGATGGAGTAAGCCGGAAAACGCGCCGTGGCGAAACGATGGGTGAAAAAAAACCGGTGATTGCTCACCGGTTACGTTTCAGATACTAGGAAATAGACCCTTGATGACTCGCACCAACTATGTTTGTAGTATAGCGAGGAAACCACCGACTGTCAAGCAAATGTGCGAGAGACGGAGAAAATGCGAGGGGACGCAGAAGGCCTCGAGCCGCGGGCATGCCGCCTGCCCAACGGCGGCTTGCCAGTGGATGGCCCAACGGGTATCCTTTGCTGCGCAAAGGAGGTGGGCACATGCAGATTGTGCTGGATGACATCCACAAACAATTCCGGGTGTACGAACGCCCGGAAGGCAAGTGGGGCCTGCTGCGGGGGGCGTTCCACCGCACGGTGCGCGAGGTGCGTGCACTCGATGGCATCGGGTTTCAAATCGACGAGGGTGAACTGGTGGGTTACATCGGCCCCAATGGCGCGGGCAAGTCGACGACCGTCAAGGTGATGAGCAGCATCCTGACCCCCGACCGCGGGCGGTGCGAAATCATGGGCCGCACGCCCTGGAAGGAACGCGTCGCCCACGTCTCCCAGATCGGCGTGGTCTTTGGCCAACGCTCCCAGCTGTGGTGGGATGTGCCGGTGGCTGACTCCTTCGACGTGTTGCGAGACATCTACGACATCCCAACGGCGGATTACAAGGTGCGGCTCCAAGAGCTGACGGAGGCCATTGGCGTGGAGCACCTGATGAAGACACCGGTGCGCCAGCTCTCCCTGGGGCAGCGGATGCGCTGTGAGTTAGTGGCCGCCCTCCTCCACCGCCCCCGCATCCTCTTTCTGGACGAGCCGACGATTGGGCTGGACGCGGTATCCAAGCTGGCGCTGCGTGCCTTCTTGAAGGAGGAGAACCGAAAGAACGGTGTAACGATGGTATTGACGACCCACGACATGGACGACATTGAGGCGTTGTGTGACCGCGTCATGGTCATCGGCCACGGGCGCCTTCTGTACGACGGACGGCTGGAAGGCCTGCAGAAGGAGTACGCCGCAGAGGTCGTGGTCAAAGTGAACACCGACGAGATGATTGCTCGGATGTACGAGCATCTGGCGCTGGTTTAGGAGGCGATATGAGCATCCGCGCAACCTGGAGGGCCTGCCGATCCCTCTTTCGCATCCGCTTCGCCGAGGGGTTGCAATACCGTGCCTCGGCCATCTCGGGCGTGTTCGTCAGTGTGTTTTGGGCCCTCATCGAGTGCCTGGTGTACACCGTCTTTTACCGTTACAGCCAGAATGCCTGGAACAACAATGGCTTGACGCTGCCACAGACCATTTCCTACCTATGGATCATGCAGGGGTTGTGGATGTTCTTCTCCATGAACATCGACGTCGACCTGCTGGCGCGCATCAAGAACGGCGACATTGGTGTAGAACTGTGCCGCCCGCTGGATCTCTACTGGCATTGGCTGGCCAAGTCCTCCGCCGGAAAGCTGGGCACGACTTGGATGCGGGGCCTGCTGACCCTCGCGGTAGGCTTGGTGGTCCCCGCGCCATATGGGTTGGGTGCGCCAGCCTCGGCGGCAGGATTTGCGCTCTTCCTGCTGACAGCGGCACTGGCCTTCCTGCTGGCCTCGGCCTATGCCATGTTCGTCACGGCCATCCGCGTCAACATCACCTGGGGAGAAGGACCAACCTATATACTGCTGCTGGTGAGTGGCATACTCTCGGGCGCCTACCTGCCGCTGCGGTTGTGGCCCGACGCCCTGCAGCCCTTCCTACGGCTGCAGCCCTTTGCCGGGTTTGGGGACATCCCCGCCCAGCTCTACGTGGGCACCCTGCCGCCCCGGCAGGCGTTGGGGGCCATGGCGGTGCAGGTCGTGTGGACTGCCGTGTTCCTGATGGCGGGCAAGCTGGTGCTGCGACGCCGCCTGCAGACCGTCATTGTACAGGGAGGTTGAGATGAAGACGTTGATTGGCGAGGGCAAAATCTACTTTAAGTTCCTGCGGATGCACCTGATCAGTGGCCTGGAATACAAGGGCTGGTGGCTGATGCTGGTGCAGGTACTATTCGTCGTCGTCTCCGATCCGCTGGCCACCATCCTGCTGTTCTCGCGCTTTGGCAGCATTGGCGAGTGGTCGATGGAGCGGATCCTACTGGTGTATGCGCTGGCAGTGGCGTCCTTTGGCCTGGCAGAGACCTTCTGCCGGGGGTTTGACTACTTCCCTTGGCACATGCTGCGCGGCGGCGGCTTCGACCGGCTGCTGCTGCGGCCCCGTTCTCTGGTGGTGCAGGTGGCGGCGTCGTTCTTCCACCTGCACCGGGCGGTGCGGCCGATCACGGGCCTCTGCGCGGTGCTGTGGGCATTGGGGCAGCTGGGCGTGGCCCTCACCCTGCCCCGGGTGCTTGTGCTGCTGATGGCGCTGGCCGGTGGCTTTCTGGTCTATTGCGGGGTCTTCGTGCTCACATCCGGCCTGTCGTTCTTCACCATCAAGGGGTTGGACTGGATCTACATCCTGACCAACGCCAGCTACCAGGTGACCCGCTGCCCCGAACCCTACCTGCCGCAGGCACTCAAGGGGTTGTTCACCTTCCTGGTGCCGGTGCTGATTGTCAGCTTCTACCCAGCGGCGACGGTGTGCGACTGGGGATATCCGCCCTGGCTGGGGCTGCTGTGCCTGCCGGCAGGGGCGGTCTTCCTGGGGCTGTCTCTGCTCGTCTGGCGCGTCGGCGTGCGGCACTATGCCAGCACTGGCAGTTGAACGACAAAACCGACACCGGCCACGCTGCGTTGCCGGCCTGCGGCAAAGCACTCGAAGAAAAACGCCTGTCCAGCGGACAGGCGTTTGCTTTTGTTCATACTGTGGGGGGCTTACAGTTCCCCCTCCTCCGGTGGATTCACCACCAACCGCCAGTCGAGGTCGCCACGATCCAGGGCCTTGATGAGCGCCTCGGCCGAGGCAACGTTCGTGGCCAGCGGGATGTTGTGCACATCACACAGCCGCAGCAGGGCCGACACATCGGGCTCGTGGGGTTGGGCGGTCAGCGGGTCCCGCAGGAAGACGATGAGATCAATGCGGTTGTAGGCCACCCGCGCGCCGATCTGCTGGTCACCGCCCAGCGGCCCCGAAAGATACCGGTGGACGTTGAGGCCGGTGTTCTCCGCCACCAGGCCGCCGGTGGTGCCGGTGGCACACAGCTCGTGCCGGCGGAGAATGTCGACATAGGCGATGCAGAAATTCACCATGTCGGCCTTTTTCTTGTCATGGGCGATGAGGGCGATGTTCACGCTGTCAGTTCCCCTTCCTTGAAGATGCTGTACCGCCTTCGCATACAGACGTTCTGTACAAGGCCAATGGCCATCATGTTTGTCACCATGTTGCTGCCCCCGTAGCTCAGGAACGGCAGCGGTATGCCCGTCACCGGCATGACGCCCAGCGTCATGCCAATGTTTTCAAAGATGTGGAAGGCCAACATGGCCATGACGCCGACGATGAGATAGCTGCCCAGCTTGTCAAAAGACCGCCGAGACAGAATCAACAACCGAAGCAGCAGCAGCGCATACAGCGCGATGATAAACCCCGCACCGACAAACCCCCAGGTCTCCCCGGCAATGGAGAAGATAAAGTCAGTCTCCTTCTCCGGGATGTAATCCAGCTGGCAGAAGGAACCTAAGGCGAAAAATCCACGGCCCGTAGCCTGGCCAGAGCCAATGGCGATCTTGGAGTGCAGGACGTTGAGACCTGCACCGGTCGGGTCGAGCGAAGGGTCGAGGAAGACCATAAAGCGCGTTTTTTGGTAGTCCCCCAGCAGCTGCCACAGGGGGTAGAGCGACGCGAGCCCCACCGCCCCCAAACCCGCCAGCAGCTTCCAATTGGTACCGCTGATAAAGAGCAGGATGAGCAAGATGAAGATGTACACAAAGCCCGTGCCCGTGTCGTTCTGCGCCAGTATGATGGCCAGCGGGATGCCGACGAGCACCAGCACATGCATCAGTTCCTTGAGTGTCTGGATGCCGTTCGGCTTCTGCGACAGATGGTGGGCCAAGGTGATGATGAGCGAAATCTTGGCAATCTCCGAAGGCTGGATGCTGCCGTTCAATAGCCACCCGCGAGAACCGTTGACGACCTCACCCACAACGAGGGCCAGCAGCAGTACGATGTTGGACCCCCAATAGAACAGCCGCCAGGCTGCACCGTAGGTGTGGTAATCGACAAACATGACGACCACCGACGCAACAAGACCCACGACCACCCAAAGGATGGTGCGGATGACCCTCCCCTTTTCCATGGAGGCAACGACCGCCCGCCATCCTTCATCGCGGGAGGCGGTTGGGTTGCCGGTGGCATTGGCTATCATCAGGATGCCGACGGTTACCAGTGCCATCACCAGCAACAGCAGCAGCCAGTCAAAACTCTTAATTAATTTGCGATTGGCTTCCATGTCCTTCCTTTCCAACGGTTGAGCAGGGGCTTCATTGTGCCGCCGCCCGCGCCCCAAAGAGACTACGCACCACTCCAACGAAGCCGCGACGCTCCTCCTGGGTCTCCCCCCCGGCAATGCGCCGGGCGATCTTACGGTAGGCTAACCCGGCAGGCGCCTTGCCCCCGGCCAGCGGTTCGCCGGCATTGCCCATGCGCACCACGGCCTCGTCCTCGGGCACCACACCAAGCAGAGCTACGTCCAGCAGGTCGTTGGCGTCGTCCACGTCCATAATGTCACCGCGCCTTGCCATCTTGGGCCGGTAGCGGTTGAGCACCATGCCGGCCACCGGCACCAACCGCTCATCAAGCAGCGCCTTCACCCGGCAGGCATCCCGCATGGCAGTCACCTCGGGTACCGTCACCAGCACCGCGCGGTCCGCACCCGCCACCGCGTTTTGGAACCCCTGCTCGATGCCCGCGGGGCAATCCACCAGTACATATTCAAATTCGGCCTTCAGTTTCTGCATCAGCACCCCCATCTGCACGGGGGTCACCGCGGCCTTGTCACGGGTCTGGGCCGCCGGCAGCAGCCAAAGACCCGGGTAGCGCCGGTCCTTGATGAGCGCCTGGCGCATCAGGCATGTGCCCGCCACCACGTCCAGAAGATCGAAGACGATGCGGTTCTCCAACCCCATCGCCAGGTCGAGATTGCGCAGGCCAATGTCTGCATCCACCAGCGCCACGCTGTGGCCGTCCAACGCCAGCGCCACTCCCAGATTGGCGGTCGTGGTTGTCTTGCCCACGCCGCCCTTGCCCGATGTGATGACCAATACCTCTCCCATTACCTTTGCCTCCTGTCACCGATATGTACGGCCCCAGCAGGCTCCCCAGCGGGATCCCCCGCCCTGTTGAAACGCGTTACTTGACTAAGGTGTTGACCTGCGGCAGCGTCTGCTGCACACTTTGTTGGTCCTTACGGTCCAGGTAGTACTGTACGATTTCCCGGGCAGTGTAGGCCGACCGGATGCCCTTGTACCCATTGGGAATGTAGACGACGACGGCGATCTCGGGTTTGTCAAAGGGGGCAAAGCATACGAACCAGGAGTTGTCCTCCAGGTCGATCTTGGAGACCTGCGCCGTACCGGTCTTGCCACCGATCTGATCCTTGTACTTGAAGTCGGCAAAGTAGTCGGCTGCCGTGCCGTCCTCCCCATTGACCACCGAACTCATGCCCTCTTTGATGGCCTTGAGGTAGTTGGGGTTGGCATTCAGGGTGCGAACCAGCGTGGGTGCCTGGTCGCGCACCACGCCGTCGGGCGTGATGATGGATTTGATGAGGGTGGCCTCATAAACGTCGCCGCCGTTGACGATGGCGGAGATGTAGCGCGCCACACCGATGGGTGTCAGCATGGTGACCGATTGGCCGATGCCGGTGAGGATGGTGTCGTTCGGGTCCCACTTGATCTCCGTCAGGGTCTGGGAGATCGTACTGTCCAGCCCATATTTGGTGATCGTGGTCTTGGGGATCTTCAGGTCGTTGATGAGGATGGCGCGAATGTCCGGGCCCCAGTTGCTGGCATCCAGCGTCACCAGTTGCAGCATGCTGCGGGCGGCCTCGTCGTACTTGCTGTCCTCATAGGTGTAATTGAGCCCGTACTGCTTGTCGGTGCAGGTATCCTTCATCAGCTTTTTGATGCTGCTGTATACAAGGGACGCGACGCCGCCCGGGCTGGAGTCGGGGTCGTAGAGCGTCAGCTGGTTGCCCACCTGGCCAGTGACTTCGCCGGGCAGCTCGATGTTGGTCTTACTGGTCAGCCCCAGTTGGTCGGCCCAGCGGTTGAGGAGATCGACGCCCAGTTTGTCTGCCACGGTGAAGAAGTAGTAGTTGCAGGAGTCACGCAGGGCACCCACAATGTCCTCATCGGTGTGGCGGCTGAAATAAGGGGCGACCCAGCAGGCCGGGCCTTTCAGGCCATCCTTGACGTGATTGTTGTAGTACCCCTCATCGGTGTACTTCGTATTCAGGGTCACCTTGCCCTCCATGAGCCCGGCCAACCCTGTGGCCATCTTGAATATGGAACCGGGAGTAGCGCGGGACTGGATGGCTTTGTTGAACAAGGCGTTGCCGTTCTCTTCGCTGGACAGCTGCTCGTAGGTCTCCTGCGACAGGCCGCCGGTAAAGAGGTTGAGATCGTAGGAGGGGTAGCTGGCCATCGCGAGTACCTCGCCGGTTTGCACGTTCATGACGACCGCCGCGCCTTCCTTGGCTAGGTTCAGCGTCTTGTTGGACCGGGCCGTCAGCTTTTCGTCGTACTCGTCCTTTTTGGCATTGTAGTCCTCGAGCTGCTCTTGCTGGATCATCGCAATGTTTGCGGCCAGCAGTTCCTCCAGCTTGGCCTGAAGCTTGGAATCAATGGTGAGCATGACGTTATTGCCGGCGGTGGGCTCGCTGCCCTCGTCGGCGAGCTCGCGGATGACCTTGCCGCTGCTGTCCACCTCCACCACCTTGGAGCCCTGCCGTTCCGTCGTGTTGCCGGAGAGCTCCAGTTCCATGGTCTTCTCAATGCCGGCCGCACCGATGAGGTCGTCCTGCTGATAGCCGGAGGTCTTCATCTTCTCAATGGTGTCCTCGTTCAGCATCCGACTCATGTAACCAATCACATGGGCAGCCAGGGACTTATTGGGGTATACCCGTGTGCGGCCCTGGTTGATCTGCATCCCCTGGTACCGGCTCGAATCGATCTCAATGGCCGCCACGACGTTCATGTCCACATTTTGCGCCACGGTGACGGGATTGTAGCTGATGCTGTAGGAGACGTAGCTGACCTCCTGCCAGACGGAGAGCACCTTGAAGGCCGTGTCAAAATTCGCATCCTCGGGGATGCCATAGTATTCCCGTAGCTTCCAGTACGCCTCTTCGGGCGTGCCGGTGCGGTCAGCCCTTTTGAGCACGTACAAAACGTTATCACGCCAGAGTTGCTCCCGCCGGGCCGCCACCTCGTCTGATACATCAGTGCCCCAATAAAAGGAATACGAACCGTCCTCCTGCTGCCGCACAGCAAAGGTCGAGATCGTCTTGCCGCCATTGTTCTCCACCAGCTCGATGGTGTTCATGATGGCCTTGGTGTAGGCCTTGATGTCGTCCGTCTTTTTCTTGTCCGGGTCCTTCACAAACTGCAGGTCATAGGTCGTTTTGTTGTATGCCAGCGGGATGCCGCTGCTGTCGAGGACTTTGCCCCGCGCGCCGGTCAGGCGAATGGTCTTGCGGCTGCTCTCATTGGCTTGGGTCAGGTAATCGGTTCCGTGGACAAACTGCAGATTGTACAACCGCACCACAAAGAGCGCCAGCACCAGCGTAAAGAACACTCCTATGGCAACGGTACGGTATTTGTTGGTCATTCCAGTCTCCTCGTCGCGGCCGGCGCCTACCGGCCGAAGGTCATCACGCCATCCCCCCGCCGACTCTGCCGGTTCATGATGCCATAGAGCACCAGATAAAACGGCACCGTCAGGCCGGCGGTCAGCAGCGTGCTGACCAGTGAGCGCAGAGCAAGCTGCGCGGTGATGGCAATCTCCATCCTCCCCAAATAAATCATGAGCGCAATCAGAATCTCCCGCGCAAGGCAGGCCACGCCGGCCA
This sequence comes from Bacillota bacterium, assembly GCA_023409755.1. Taxonomy (GTDB): domain Bacteria; phylum Bacillota; class Clostridia; order Christensenellales; family UMGS416; genus JAEYRA01. Next base: position 6,405 of record JAEYRA010000052.1, on the reverse strand, counting down.
TCAGCGCTGGCAGTACCGGGTTCTCGTGGAAGTAGCCGCTGCGGAACTGGGTGATGATCCAGGGTACAATAAGATAAAACAGGGCGTACTGGCCGATGCCTTTGCCCACCAGAATATCGAGCAGCAGGCCAATGGCCGCGCCAAAGAAGGCTGTACCGATGCCGTTCCACAAGATCGCACAGGGAATGAGCACCGCCAGGATGAGATCGGGGGCGATGTTGGTGACGCCCAGGGCAGGCAGAACGGCCACCTGCACCAGCAGGCAACCAAAGAGTGTCACCCCAATGAGAATGCCGCGCCTCATCCTTAGCCCTCCCCTTCATCGCTCGCCGTGGGCGAGGGAGATGCCTTGGTGCTGTCGGTTGCTGTAGGCGAGGGGGAAACATCGGGCTCCGCAGTGTCAACATCGCCATTTTGTTCAGCCTTGGCAATGTCGTCCTCGCTTGCCACATCCTGCCCACCGCGGATGATGAGTACGTCCTCGAGGGTGGAGAAATCCACCGCCGGCTCCAGCACGGCATAGTCCTCGGTGTTTTTGTCACGGCTGACCTCGGTGATGGTGCCGATGAGAATGCCCTTGGGGTAGTAGCCACCCAAGTTGGTTGTGAGCACCGTGTCGCCGGGCACGACGTCAGCGTCGAAGGGCAAACGGTAAACGCCGCACGTTGCCGAGCCGCTCTCCGGGTCGGCGGAACCCTTGACAATGCAGTTGTCACGGGAGCGCTCCACAATGGCGCTGACGGCACAGTTGCGGTCGATGATGGCCATGACCTTGCAGAAGTTATAACCAACCTCGGTGACACGACCCACCAATGCGTTCTCGTTGACGACGGTCATCCCCACTTCAATGCCGTCCTTGCTCCCCTTATCCAGCACAAAATTGACAAACCAATTGTCAGCCTTGCTGCCAATGACACTGGCCGGCAGACACTCGTATTCGGGGTACTTCTCCTCAAAGCCCAGAAGCTTGGTCAGGCGTTCGTTCTCCTTCTGCAGCTCCTGCATAAACTGATTTTCCAGCTCCAACAGCTGCACGCGGTTCTTGAGCTGTTCGTACTCCTTGTCCATCTCGCTCAGCCCAAAGAGCCGCTGAAAAAAGCCTTTGACGCTCCCCGTCACGGTGTGGGCGGCAGATATGGCGGGGGCGACTGCAGACCCTGCGGCCTTCTCGGCCAGCGAAGTGTCACGGTCGGACTCCAGAATAAAGAACGTGCCGAACAGCGCCGCCAGCAAAAATACCAGTATGAGAAGCAGCACCATCCAGGGCCGTACCCGTATCCTTGGCATTCCCGTCCTCCCTTGTCAGTTTCAGCCTTGCAGAATGTCGCCCAAGTGCTCCAGCATGCGGCCGGCACCCAGTGCAACACAGTCCAGTGGGTTTTCGGCCACCAGCGTGGGGATGCCGGTTTCCCGGTAGACGAGCATATCGAGCCCATGGAGCATCGCCCCACCGCCGGAGAGCACAATACCCCGTTCCATGATGTCGCTGGCAAGCTCCGGCGGAGTGTTCTCCAGCGTCCCTTTGATCATATCAACGATGCTCTGCACCGACTCGCGCAGGGCCTCTCGAATCTCGTAGGTCGTCACGTCGATGGTGACGGGCAGGCCATTGGTCAGGTTCCGGCCCTTGACCGCCATGATCTTGTTGATCTTCGGCTCCACCGCCGTCCCCAGCTCAATCTTCAGATCCTCCGCTGAACGGTCGCCGATGAGCACGTTGTGCTCACGCTTGATGTAGGCGACGATGGAATCGTCCATCTTCATGCCGCCCAGGCGGATGGAACGCGCCACGACGATGCCGCCCAGGGAAATGACCGCCGCCTCGGTGGTGCCCCCGCCAATGTCCACGATCATGCTGCCGCTGGCCTCCCCCACTGGCAGACCCGCACCAATGGCAGCGGCCATCGGCTCCTCCGCAATGAGGGTGGAGCGAACGCCCGCACGACGAGTGGCGTCCTGCACGGCACGGCGCTCCACATCGGTCACCTCAAAGGGCACGCAAACCACAGCCCGTGGCGCAAAGCCAATGATGCTGCGCCGCTGCAACGCCTTACGGATGAAGTAAGCCAGCATCGCCTCGGTCATCTCATAGTCGGCGATGACACCGTCCCGCAATGGCTGGACGGCAATGATCTCGCCCGGGGTGCGCCCAATCATCTGACGGGCTTCTTCCCCCACCGAGAGAATCGACTTGGTGTTGGCGTTGACGGCCACCACGGAAGGCTCCCGCAGGACAATACCACGCCCATGCACAAAGACCAGCACATTTGCCGTGCCCAGGTCTACCCCCACATCTCTGCTCAAGGTTAGGAACGCCATAGCTGCACCTCTCCCTCAGGTCCCGTCGGGCCATGCCGCCAGTCGCCTGAATTCATTCTCCCCTAATACGCTGATGAGCAACCGCCGCAATGCTGAGAGCGGCAATCCCATCACGTTGTAGTAACAACCCTCAATTGCGGACACAAACATGCCCGCCCCCCCCTGAATACCATACCCCCCGGCCTTGTCCATCGGGTCCCCGCTGGCCACATAACCAGCGATGTCCGCCTCACTCCAGGGGTCAAAGCGAACCACCGTGCGCTCCGTCGCCGTGTGGAGACGGCCATCCGCCGCCACACACAAGCCTGTCAGCACCTCGTGCTGCCGGTCGCTTAGCCGCCGCAGCATGGCCGCGGCTTCCTCCCTGCCAGCAGGCTTACCCAGGATGCACCCCTCCACTGCCACCACGGTATCGGCGGCGATGACGAGCGCGTCGGGGTGCCCGGCGGCCACAAGCTCCGCCTTACGCTGGGCCAACAGGGTAACGGCCTGCGCGGGAGACATCCCTTCCGGCAGCGTCTCATCCGCATCGGCCGGTACCACCCGGAAGGTCAGCCCCATCTGCCCCAGCAGCTGGCTGCGGCGGGGGCTGGCTGACGCCAAAATTACTTGACGCATGTCAGCGCCTCCAAAAATAGAGGAACAGACCCAACAGCATTCCCACGGCGCTGCCGGGGTTCAGGTTGAGCTTGACACCCAACGCCAACGATATGACATGCAGATCAAGCACCCAGGGGTTGGCCGTGGAGCCAATCTGCAATGACACGTTCATGTCGCCGGGCAGCACAGCCAGCAGAAGTATCCAGAATAAATTGCCGATGAGCGCACCAGCCAGCAACACCAGCAGCAGCACCCATCCGGATCGCATTGCGTTTTTCACGGTTTTCTCCCGGTAGGATCGAGTCATATATAAATGTCATTATATCATACCGGCAATCCGGTGTATATACACCCGGGTGCTCCGCTCGTCTCAGGATGGCTGACAGTTGCGGAAATCCTTGCCATTCTGTGTCCGCTCCCGGCATGTTCTACCGCTTTGGCGGTTATTCCTTGCGTGTCTGCTCCCTGCAGCGAGCTCCGCGCCGCCACCCAGGGGGCAGCTGGCCAATGAGCCAGAAAAAGAGGCCGGTGCACTTGATGAGCTCCCGCACTGCCAGCAGCCAGCCCGCCCCTGACCGGAACCAATCAGCCGCACCCAGCCCGCCGGCTGCCACCGTGCACACCACCACCCGCACGCCGGGGAAACACCGCTCGTAGGCTTTGCGGCAGCGGCGGGCATGGAAGTCCCGGCAGCAGACGAGCGCCGTCCATACGGGAACGCCCGCCTCCGCCAGAACCTTCTGGGACAGGCGGGCGTTATCCAGCGTGTGGGTGGCGCGGTCTTCCCGCAGGATAGCATGGGCCGGCACGCCGGCGGCCAGCGCCGCCCCGGCCATGCGCTGCCACTCGGTGGTGGGCCCATCCGCCCGGTCCAGCATCCACCGGTTGCCGGAGGGCAGCAGCAACGGCGCAGCGCCGTCCTTCCACAGGGCGATGGCCCTCGCCATCGGCTCCTCATAGGGGCAGCCGGGTACGCAGATGACATCGGCCATCTGTGGCGGGTCATCCTGCGTGAGGTACCGTCCGATTGCGGCGATCAATCCCACGGCATCGGCACCAGGAAATGGTACCAATAGAGGGCGGTTTCGCCCTTGTTGGGCGTGGCCAGGTAGACGGCCTGGTCAATGCCAGCCAGAAAGAAGCCGCACTCGGCGTAGAACCGGCAGGCGACCACGTTGTTGTCCTGTGCCTCCAGGCACACGGCTGGCACCCCCCGCTCCTTGGCCCAGGCCACGGCAGCATCCATCAGCGCCCGGCCCACTCCCCGGCGACGGCAGCCCTCCCGCACGCGGATGTCCTCCACCCGAGCAAGTCCATTCCAATGCATGGCAATGTGAATCTGACCCACGCACTCCTTGCCATCCATGGCGAAGAACACCGCCTGGGCGTCCCGCTTCTGCCAAGGGGCGTCGGGGTAGGTCTTGACGGTATAGGGCTTCTGGGCAGGCTCCACCTCGAAGAGGAAAAAGCCCTCCTCATTACTGGCCCACACCTTCCCAGTCACTTCAAACTGGGATGGAAATGAGTTGAACAACGCCCGGTTGGCGTCGTCCATGGGGACAATCGTCACGGGCAGGGCATTATTCGAAGACATAAAAATCGCTTACCTCCGCCATGTATAGGGTGTGGTGGTTGAGATCGGCATAGTACTTGTCGTTGACCTCAGCATCGAGGTTCATCTTGGTCATGTCGTGCTTGAAGAGCACCTTACACTCCAAGTGCAGCCAGGCTTGGCCGATGACCGGCACATCCACCGTACGGCCCGGCACGGGGGTGAAGCGACAGGTGGCAAACTTATCGATGTCCCGTCCGCTGCGGGTGCCGCACACGCCCAGTTCCTTCACCAGCTCCCCCGGCTTGGGGATGCTGATGGTGAAGCAGCCACTCTCTTCAATGAGTTCGCGGGTGTAGCGGGTCAACCGCACCGGCGCGGTGACGACCCGTTTGTTCCAATAATAGCCAAGGCTTCCCCACCCCATGGTCATGGTGTTCGCCTTACCATTGGCCTGCGCTGTGAGGAACATGCCCGGCGTGTGCAGGTTGCGGTCAAAGGTCAGCAGCGCCTGCTCCCAAAGCTGACGATCCGTTGTCATTCCTATTCCCCCTTGTAGGGCACACCGTCGCGATCCTGGTTGTCACGGTAGGTAATCTTTGCCTGGGCCTGGGGCCGGCAGACATAGCGCACGCCGTTGCGGATGACCTGCTGCACCTCGGCCTGATGGTAGATGGGCATCGTCTCGTGCCCGGGGCTGAAGTAGAACACCTTGCCCATGCCGCGGGTCAGCGTGAAGCCGCTGCGGAACACCTCGCCGCCCGAATACCAGCTGAGGAAGATGAGCTCATCGGGCTGGGGAATGTTGAAGTATTCGGCGTAGGTCTCGGTGTGGGGGATGTCAAAGTAGTTGCCCAGCCCCGCCGCGATGGGGTGTGCCGGGTTCACCGTCCACACCCGCTCAAGGTCGCCGCTTTCCCGCCAGGAAAGCAGGTTCGACGGCGTGCCGCAGACCTTCTGGAAGATCTTGGACGCGTGACCGGAGTGCAGCATCACAAGGCCCATGCCGTCGCGGGTGATACGGTCGAAGACCTTCTGCACCACGGCGTCACTGACCTCGCCATGGGCCATGTGGCCCCACCACACCAGAACGTCGGTGTCGGCCAGCACTTCGTCGGTCAGGCCATGCTCCGGCTCATCGAGCGTGGCGGTGCGTACTTCCAGCCCATCGGCCCGCAGAAAGTCGGCAATCACCGCATGGATGCCGTTGGGGTAGACCTTTACGACGGCCTCGTCGGTTTTCTCATGGCGGAATTCATTCCAGACTGTAACCTTCATCGGATTTCCTCCCAAATTGTGACGTTCTCCCCAAAGTATACCACAAACGGCGGTAAAATCCTGCCTTCGGCTTCGCGGATGCCGCTGCGGCGTCGTCCGCGATTCGGAGCACTTGTTCAAACTTCATTCAATCGCCGTCCGCGCCTTACGCACCATCTAGGTTGCATAGGCGAGCAGTCAGGATACATGGCCGAGCAGTGCCGGTACGGCACGACCAGGCGGCCGAAGGCCACGACCAGCCCAGGATGCATAGGCGAACAGCACACGAAGTGTGCGACCAACCCGGGCGCGAAGGCATTGCTACGCAATGCCTTCCGGGATGCATGGGCGAGCAGTCGGGTTGCAGGGCCGAGCAGTGCCGGAACGGCACGACCAGGCGTGCGGAGCACACGACCAGCCCGGCGTGTCAAATCCGCCGCACTGGTCGCCGGACGATGATGGACATTGGCAATCATGCGAAGTTCATGAGAGACGTTTCGCCCGCGGGCGGAGTTTTGCTGTTATTTTTTACGCTGACGATCACTTTCCTCCCGCCCAACGAATCGGCGGTCGGTTCTTGTCTTTGATCCTGTGCCATTTTTGGAGACCTGGGTCGGAGGTGACCTCACGCCCCCCCTTCCATCCGCTCAGTTCAGGATGACGCCCTCGAGTTTCCG
>JAEYRA010000044.1 GCA_023409755.1 Bacillota bacterium | reverse complement strand
CCAGCCGGTGGGTGAAGTCTCCGTCTCCCCCCGGGCACGGCGTGCGGCTGCTGAGATGGGCCTTGACCCGACCCAGGCCATCGGCACCGGCCCCCATGGGCGTGTCATCGAGCGCGACCTCTATGCCTTGGCCGATGGCCGGGTGCGCACGGCGGCCACCGGCGACTTGGGGTACGACGAAGTGCCGCTCAGCAACATCCGCAAGCGCATTGCTGAGAGCATGCATCAGTCGTTGGCCACCATGGCACAGCTCACGCACCACAGTTCGGCTGACGCCAGCGCACTCCTGACGCTGCGCGCCCAGCGCAAGGCCAAGGCCACTGCCGGCGGCGTAAACGTGACCCTCAATGACATGGTGCTCTACGCTGTGTCCAGAGTGCTGAAGAATCACCCCGACCTCAATGCCAACCTGGTGGATGGCAAGATGCGCCGCTTCCATGGGGTGCACCTGGGCGTGGCGGTGGATACCGACCGCGGGCTCATGGTGCCCACGCTCTTCCATGCCGATTCCCTGTCGCTGGAGGAGATTGCCGCCCAGACCAAGGCCCTGGCGGAGGAATGCCGCAGTGGGGCCATCAGCCCCGACAAGCTGACCGGCGGCACCTTCACCGTCAGCAACCTGGGGGCGCTGGGGGTGGAGCTGTTTACTCCTGTCATCAACCCGCCGCAAACCGGCATCCTCGGCGTTTGCGCCATTGTGGACCGCCCCCGGCGGGATCCGAACGGTTACCTGCAGATCTACCCGGCTCTGGGCCTATCACTGACCTATGACCACCGGGCGGTGGACGGTGCGCCGGCCTCCCGGTTCCTGAAGGAGCTGTGCGACACCATTGGTCAGCTCGATACCATTTTACGCAGCAGCGGGGAGGCGTGACATGCAACAGTTTGATCTAGCCATCATCGGCGGCGGCCCGGCCGGGTACCACGGGGCCGAACTCGCGGCCAAGGGCGGTTTGAAGACCGTGCTTTTTGAGAAGAAGAATGTCGGCGGTACCTGCCTCAACGAAGGGTGCATCCCCACCAAGGCGCTGCTGAACAGCGCCAAGATCTACGCCGCCGCTCGTGACGGCGCGCGCCTGGGTGTGAAGGTGGAAGGCATCACACTGGATCATGCCGCTGTGATGGCCCACAAGGCGCGGGTGGTCAAGACACTGGTGGGCGGCGTGGAAGCAAAGCTCAAGAAGGCCGGTGTCACCGTGGTGAAGGCCGCGGCTGAGATCCTTGGCCGCACCGACGGCGGTTTCCAGCTGAAGGCGGGGGAGGAGACCTACACCACCCGCTATGTGCTGCTGTGTGCCGGCTCCGCGCCGCTGCTGCCGCCCATTCCGGGCCTGGCCGACGCGCTGAACTCTGGCTTCGCCGTCACCTCCACCGGCATGCTGGAGCGGCAGGCCGTGCCCGGCAAGCTCCTTGTCATCGGCGGGGGCGTCATTGGGCTGGAGATGGCCAGCTACTACCGCGAAGCCGGGGCCGAAGTGGAAGTGGTGGAAATGCTGCCCCGTGTGGGCGGTCCACTGGATGAGAAACTGGCCGACCACCTGCGCAAGGACTTGGAGAAGGCGGGCATTCGCTTCCGTCTCTCAGCCAAGGTGACCCGGATGGAGCCAGGCAAGGTGTTCTATGAGGTGGACGGTGCCGAGCAGTGCTCCCAACCAGATCTGGTGCTTGTCTCCATCGGCCGCCGTCCGGTGAGCGACGGCCTGGGGCTGGAGCGCATCGGCGTGGCCACCGAGCGGGGTGCCGTTGTCACCGATGAGCGTGGTCGCACCAATGTGGGCGGCGTCTTTGCCGCCGGTGACATCAACGGCAAATCGCTGCTGGCCCACACCGCCTACCGCGAGGCCGAACTGTGCGTCAATACCATGCTGGGGAAGGCCGACACCATGAACTATGACGCCATTCCCTCGGTGCTGTACACCCACCCGGAGGTCGCAAGCGTCGGTCTCACCGCCGCCGAAGCCCAGCGCCGCGGCATCGATGCCAAGACTGTGGAGCTTTCCATGCGGTATTCCGGCCGGTATCTGGCTGAGCAGCCCTCCGGGGCGGACTTCGCCCTTCTGGTGGCCGACCGGCGCACCGGCGCGGTGTTGGGGGTGCAGCTCTGCGGCCCCTATGCCTCGGAGATGATCTATGGCGCGGCGATGATGATTGAGCGCCGCATGCGTGTGGAAGACATGAAGAAGGTCGTGTTCCCGCACCCGACGGTGTCGGAAGTGCTGCGGGAAGCCGCCTTTGAGTTTTAAGAGGAGTGGAAGAACGATGACGAAGCGATTGAATGTAAGCCCCGAGGCGGCCCGCGCCAGCGGTTGGGTAGAGTTTTCCGCCATCCCTGTTAACCAGTACAGCAGCACCATGGCCGACGAACGAAGCCGCTATGGCGACGCGGCGCTGGTGCGTATCTTTGAGCACATGACGGTGATCCGCGAGTTTGAGTCGATGATCAACTCCATCAAGCGGACCGGCGAATACAACGGGTTGTCGTGCGGTTATGGCGGCCCGGCTCACCTTTCCATGGGACAGGAGGCATCGGCCGTCGGCCAGGCCTTCCACCTCGATACCAACGACTTCATCTTCGGCTCCCACCGCAGCCATGGCGAAATCCTGGCCAAGGGCCTGTCGGCCATCGCCAAGCTCCCGGATGACGAGCTCATGCGCATCATGAAAGCCGCCAACGGCGGGCGTATCCTCTCGGTGGTGGAGGCCCACGGTAACTACACCAGTGTGAAGGAACTGGCGGCGGCGTTCCTCGTCTACGGTGCCGTGTCGGAGATCTTCGCTAAGGAGACCGGCTTCAACAAGGGCCTGGGCGGCTCCATGCACGCGTTCTTCCTGCCCTTCGGCATCTACCCCAACAACGCCTTGGTGGGCGGGTCTGCCGATATCGCCACCGGCGCGGCGCTCTACAAGCGTGTCCGCGGGAAAGACGGTATCGTCATTGCCAACATCGGCGACGGTTCCATCGGCTGCGGCCCGGTATGGGAGGCCATGAACTTCGCCGCCATGGATCAGCTCACTGAACTGTGGGAGGACGGCCACAACGGCGGCCTGCCGGTGCTCTTCAACATCTTCAACAACCACTATGGCATGGGCGGCCAGACCGTGGGCGAGACGATGGCCTACAACATGGTGGCGCGCATCGGCGCGGGCATCAGCCCCACCCAGCTCCATGCCGAGCGCGTGGACGGCTTCAACCCGCTGGCGGTGATGGACGCCGTCGCCCGCAAGAAGGAAATTCTGCGCGGCGGGCGCGGCCCGGCGCTCCTTGATGTGGTGACCTACCGCTACAGCGGCCACTCCCCGTCGGATAGCTCGACCTACCGCACTGAGGACGAAATCAAGGCCTGGCAGGCCGTTGACCCCCTGACCGCCTACCCAGCGGAGCTGAAGGCGGCGGGCCTTCTCGCCGACGAGGGCATCGAGGCCATCTGGACCCGCACCCGTGCGCTCATCTTGCAGTCGCTCAAGCTTGCCGCCGACAACGACGTATCGCCCTACATGAGCCTGTCGGCCCGGCCCGACGCCATTGCAGACCTCATGTTCTCCAACGGCCATGAGATGACCATGGAGGACGGCCCCTGCACGGTGCTCCTGCCCAAGGAAGAAAACCCGCGCGTGCAGGCCATCGCCAAGAAGGAACGCTTCGGCATCGACGCCAATGGCAAGCCCGTCTCCAAGACGAAGGCGTACCAGCTGCGCGACGGCCTGTTTGAGGCCCTCGTTGACAAGTTCTACACCGACCCCACGCTCATCGCCTATGGCGAGGACAACCGTGACTGGGGCGGTGCGTTCGCCGTGTACCGCGGCCTCACCGAGGCACTGCCGTACCACCGGCTGTTCAATTCGCCCATCAGCGAGGCAGCCATCGTGGGCTCCGCCGTGGGCTATGCCATGTGCGGCGGCCGCGCGGTGGTCGAGCTCATGTACGCAGACTTTATGGGCCGTGCCGGTGACGAAATCTTCAACCAGCTGGCCAAGTGGCAGGCCATGAGCGCGGGCGAACTCAAGATGCCCGTGGTGCTGCGTCTGTCGGTGGGCATGAAGTACGGCGCCCAGCACAGCCAGGATTGGACGGCGCTGGCCGCCCACATGCCGGGGCTCAAGGTCGTCTACCCGGCCACGCCCTATGACGCCAAGGGCCTGCTGAATGCCGCGCTTTCCGGCACCGACCCGGTGGTGTTCTTTGAGAGCCAGCGTCTCTACGATGTGGGCGAACTCTTCCACCAGGGCGGCGTGCCTGAGGGGTATTACGAGGTGCCCATCGGCCTGCCGGATGTCAAGCGCGTGGGCAGCGACCTCACCATCGTCTCCATCGGCGCTGCGCTTTACACCGCCATTGCCGCCGCCGACGAACTTGCAAAGTACGGCGTTTCGGCGGAGGTCATCGACGCCCGGTCGCTCGTGCCCTTCGATTACCAGCCGGTGCTCACGTCCCTCAAGAAGACCGGCCGCGTTGTGGTGCTCACCGAGGCCTGCGAGCGCGGCAGCTTCGCGGCCGACTTGGCACGCAACCTCACCGAGCTGGCCTTCGACGACCTGGACGCGCCGCCGGTCGTCATCGGCTCCCGCAACTGGATCACCCCGGCTACCGAGCTTGACAGCGCGTTCTTCCCCCAGCCCTGGTGGGTCGTGGAGGCCGTACACGAGAAGATGCTGCCGCTCCAGGGTTACACGCCCAAGGGGCAGTTCACCACCGCGGCTCAGCTCGTCAACGCCAAGAAGGGCGTGTAGGTACCCATTTCTCACCCGCGCACACCAAAAGCAAGGAAGCATTGCTTCCTTGCTTTTCTGTTGCATCAGAAAGAT
>JAEYRA010000168.1 GCA_023409755.1 Bacillota bacterium | reverse complement strand
ATGACGTCGAGCGCGACGGTCATCGTCCTCCTTGGGCGGGCAGGTGCCATGGCACACCATACCCGACGGGAGGGACCCGCGTCATGCGCGGCAAGCCCCTTGCCTCCCGCCTTGGAGATACCCCCTGCGACTGGCGCAGCTCCAGGGTCAACCCCTGCTGCAGACAGGCTTTGACTCGATAACCCTCAAGGTTTGGCCTTCACGACGGACGACCAGGAACCGTAGACCTTCTTCCCGTTTTCGGTGTGGTAGGCTCGCACCTTGTAGTAGTAGGTCTTGTTGTCCTTCAGTCCCTTGTTGGTGTAGCTCAGGCTCGTCGTCTCCTTGATCTTGGTGTAGGTGCCTGTTTTGCTGGTGGCGCGGTAAAGCTGGTACTGCGTGGCGCCGGAGACCTTCTTCCAGCTCACCTTGATGGAGCTGTTGGAGACACGCACCGCCGCGACACCTGCCGGGGCGGCGGGCTTGGGTGCGGCGGAGACAATCGGCGAGTAGGCCCCTGCCACCTTTGTTGCACCGATCGTGCGGTAGGCCCGCACCTTGTAGTAGTATGTTTTGCCCGTCGTCAGGCTCTTGTCGGTATAGCCGGTTGCAGTGGTGTCCGCCACCCTCTTGTAGGTACCGGTCTTGCTGGTGGCGCGGTAGACCTGGTAGCCCGTTGCGTCGGGCACCTTGCTCCAACTGATCTTCATGCTGGTGTACCCAGCGGAGCCCGCCTTGATACCCGTAGGAGTGGCGGGGCCGGTGTAGACCTTCGTGGGATGGCCCAGCCAGGGGTTGGTGAATCCCTTGTTGCCTTTCAGGTAGTAGATGGTGAGGTTGGCCGCGCAGCCTTTGAACACGTCCTTGCCCATGGCCGGGGCGTCACCCGCAAAGTAGACCTGCGACAGCTTGCCGCAGGAGGCAAATGCCCCGCTCTCAATGGTCGTCACGGTGGCTGGGATGCTGACGCTGGCAAGCGCCGGAAGGTCGGCCAGCGCCGAACCGGCGATGGTGCGGATGCCGCTGCCCAGCGTGATGGTGCGCAGCTTGGGACAGTCGTCGAAGGTATCCAACAGAGTCGTTACGCCACCGGGAATGTTGATGGTCGTCAGGTTACTGCAGTGGTTGAACGCTTTCCAAGCGTGGGTGAGGGTGTCCGGGAGGGTGACGGAGGTCAGTTTGCTGTAATAAAACGTGCCTATACTAATGCCTGTCACCCAATCAGGAAGGATCAGATTCCCCGTTTTGCCAGCGGGGCAAATCACCAGTTGCTTTTGATATCCGGTACGGTCATTGCATTCACAAAGCAGACCATCCTGGCTGAAAAAGGTTTCGTTACCCTCTGCCACCTTGATGGTTTGGAGATTCATGCACCGTTCAAAGCTGAGCCTGTTCACAAAGACCAGACCCTTGGGTATGGTTACGGTGGTAAAGCGTGCGCCTGCAAAGGTGCTCTCTTCAATCTCATGCAGGCCTTCCGGCAGATCCACACTGGTTAAGGGGCAATTGGCAAACGCACCCTGTGCAAGATAGAATAACGTGCTGGGAAAGGACACGCTCGCCAGATTGGTGCAACCGGAAAAGGCAAAGGGATAAATTTCTATCAACCCTTCGGGCAGAACGACCTTGGTGATCGTCTGATTGTTCTCAAAAGAACTTTCGCCTATGCGGACCACCACCCGGTTGTCAATCTTCGCGGGAATGGTGACGACCCCGCCGGCGCCGGTGTACCCCGTGATGGTCACGGTGGTCGCGGTTTGCTCATAGGTGAAGTCCCCGTCCTGCAGGGCCCGCACCTGCGCCGGAACCAACACGGATACTACCAGACAAAGCAGCGCTGCCGCGAGGGTCTTTCCGAACAAGCTTCGCTTCACAATCCCATCCTCCACAGCCATGATATGGAAAAGTATATCACCTATGGAATTAATTCAACAAGCCAAAAATGGTTAAATCAACGAAGAACAAGCTGCCGACAATCGACAAAAATAGTTATTGCATCCACCGCCTCCCTGCAGTATAATATTTACCCTTTCGCAAACACAACAGAGCCAGGGGAACCGACTGCAGGAGGTGCGTATGCCCACCCAGCACAAGGACTTTGCCGCCGAGGCCCAGCGCCTGGGCGAGGCACTCACCCGCATTGGACGGGAAACCGACGTCGTGGCCGACATCGAACGCCGGCAATTCGCCGAAGTCACCCATTACCGGGAGACCTCCGGCGGCAACTGGGACAACGACTGGTTTGTGGCCGAGAAGCTCTACGAGCAGACCTGCCAGCGCCTGAAGAACCTGGGCCACGCCAGCCGCCAGCCCTACTTCGCCCGGGTGGATTTCCGCCGGCAGAACGAAGCGGCCCACACCCCTTACTACATTGGCAAATGGGGCGTCAGCGACGTACGCACCCGCAAGAGCTACATCTTCGACTGGCGCAGCCCCGTGGCCAACCTTTATTACAGCGGGCAGGTGGGCCCGGCCAGCTACAAAAGCCCCGGCGGCGAGATTGCCGGCGACATGGCATTGAAGCGCATCTTCAACATTGCAGAGGGCGAGCTCCGCGACCTCTTTGACGCCGACGTGGTGACCCAGGACGCCTACCTACACGACGTGCTGGCCGACCACGCCGACGCAAGGCTTCGCGACATCGTCACCACCATACAGGCCGAGCAGAACGACATCATCCGCCACAACTACCAGCGGCCCCTGATTGTGCAGGGCGTGGCCGGCGCGGGCAAGACCACGGTGGCCCTGCACCGCATCACCTGGCTGCTCTACACCTATCAGCAGACGATGGCCCCCGAGAATCTCATGGTCATCGCGCCGTCCCCGCTGTTCCTCAATTACATCTGCGCCGTGCTGCCGGAGCTCGGGGCGGAGAACGTGCTGCAAACGACGTTCCCCGGCCTGGGCGAGCTCCTGACCGGGCGGAAGCTGCCCAAGGTGGACGACTCCGGCACGCTGCTGCAACTCCTCGACCTACCCGAGGACCAGCGGGAACCGGTGGTGCGGGTGGCCCGGCTCAAGGGGAGCCTCCTCATGAAGGAGTGCGTGAACCGGTGGTTCGCGGCCTACTGCCGCAGCCTCGTGCCCGCCGGGGGGCTGGCACTCTCCGGCAACACGCTCGTCAGCCGCGCCCACATCGGCCAGCTGCTGCTGGAGGATTTGAAGCCCTTCCCGCTGGCCCGGCGGCTGCCCCAGCTGAAGAAATCGCTGAAGATGCGGGTGAAGGAAGCTGCCGACGCCGTGCGAGCCGAGGTGGAGCGTGAGACCGTGCGGCGGGCCAACCTCATCCGCGAGCGGCAGCCCAACGACTCCCCCCGACGGCAGGAGACGATGCGCGCCCTCTATGCCGCGCGGGACGAGCGACTGCGCGAAGTGACCGACTGGGCCGCCGGGGCCGTGGACAAGCTGCTGGCCGGGTTCCCCAAGCTCGACCTGATGGCCCTCTACCGCCAGTTCCTGGCGGGTGAACCTGCCTTCGCCCTGCCGGAGGGCGTGGACCCCGCCGACTGGCAGGCCCTGTGCGAGGGAAGCCTCAGCCTCCTCGACAGCCGCCGCATTGAGACGGCGGACATCGCGCCGCTGGTGCACTTGAACGGTCTGGTCTTTGGCCAGGCCAAGCGGCTGGACATCCACCACAGCGTGCTGGACGAGGCCCAGGACTTCTCGCCCTTCCAGTTTGACCTGCTCAAATCGCTGACGCAAAACGCGTCGTTCACCATCGTGGGCGACCTGGCCCAAGGCATCCACGGCTATCGCGGCGTCACTGACTGGCGGGGTCTCATGGGCGATGTGTTCGGCCCCGGCAACGCCGACTACCGCGAGCTGGTGACGAGTTACCGCAATACGGTGGAGATCATGGAATTAGCCGGGCGGGTGTCGGCACGGTTCCCCTTCGCCGGGCAGCGCACCGCCCAGCCGGTGCTGCGCCACGGCAAGGCGCCGCTCATCGCTCCCCTGCCGGAGAAGGGTTGGGAGAAGGTGCTGGCCGAGCGCCTCACCGCCCTGGTGGCCGGGGGCATGAAGACGGTGGCCATCGTGATGAAGCACCCCGACGACTGCGCCGCCCTGCACCGCAAGCTCAAGGGCCTGAGCGACGTGCCGGTGACGCTCTACCGCGACGGCGACGACGACTACCGCGGCGGGGCCATGGTGCTGCCGGCCCACATGGTGAAGGGTCTGGAGTTTGACGCCGTACTCATCGCCGACGCCGACGCCGACACCTACCCGCCGGACGCGCTGCACGCGCGGCTGCTCTACGTGTGCTGCACCCGGCCCCTGCACGTGCTGGAGTGCTACCACCGGGGCGAACCCACGCCCCTGCTGGCCCTGCCCGACCCCGCTGTGTGACCGGGGTCCCTTGCCCTTTTCTTCCAATTCCCTATAATAGGAGTAGCGTGCGCGGCACAGCTGACGCCGCCCCTGCCGCCAACCCAGCACAGGGAGGAAGGAACCAAACGACCGAACCGCGGACGACGCACCGCGCCGGGCCGCGAAGGGGCTGGAGCAAACCAGCCCAGGGGGAAACAACATGACAAATCAAACCGATGGCATCCGCTGGGTCGTCTTTGACCTGGGCGGCGTGCTGGTGGAATACGTGGGCGTGGCCAAGCTGCGCCAATGGATGGGAAGCGAACTGACCGACCAGGACATGCACCGGCGGTGGCTCTATTCCCCGGCGGTGCGGGCCTTTGAGAGCGGGCAGATCACCGCGGAGGACTTCGCCCACGCCATTATTGAGGAATTTGCGCTCGACACCCACGCCGAGGAGTTTTTAAGCGAGTTCCCGGATTTCGTGCGCGGCATGTACGACGGGGCCGAGGAGCTGCTGACCGAACTGGGGCGGCGCTACCCGTTGGCCCTCCTTTCCAACACCAACCGACCCCAGTGGGAGAAGCTCATCCGCACCACGAACCTGCGGCCCCACTTCCAGCGGGTGTTCCTGTCCTTTGAGCTGGGGCTCCTGAAGCCCGATCACACGGTGTTTGAGCGGCTCGTTGCAGAACTCGGCGCCCCCGCCGGGTCCATCGTGTTCTTTGACGACAACCCCGCCAACGTGGAGGCGGCCCGCGCCTGCGGCATCGATGCCCGGCAGGTGGCGGACTATGCCGACGTGGCACGTCAGGTGCGGCTGCTGCCCTGAGAGGAGGCCCCCCATGCCCCGGCGGAACGCCTTTCGCCCCTATGTGTACCTGTTGCTCGCCCAATTGCTGGCAGGCGTCACCGCTCTGCTGGTTCTCTTTCTGATCTGGGCGACCATCCACGTCGCATCCATGATCGATATCCCCATGACAAGTGGGCTGTTCGAGGAGAACAGCTTTGCTGCCACAACCCTGAATGACTGTTTGATCTGGATTTACTGTTTTCTCTGGTCACCCATCACAGGGTTTGTTGTCAGCTGTGTTGGAGTAACGGCGATGTCTCTGCTCTTCACGGCGGCCTGGCACGGCCGCACACCGCGCCGCAGCACCTCGGCACGCACAAAAGCACTGGCCATCGGGGGACTGGTGCTCACCCTTGCGCCGTGTGTGATGCCGATTCCCATCGTGCTGTATGTGGCCATGGCAGCGGGCTGCGTGCTGTGGCCGGTGCTGCTGGGCTGGGCGCTGCCGGGCT
>JAEYRA010000087.1 GCA_023409755.1 Bacillota bacterium | reverse complement strand
GTTCTGTTCTGCAACTGCGGCGCTTTCAACGACGAAGATGACGGCTCCAGTCTGCTCTTCTTCTTCCTGCTGCTGGTGGTTCTGTTCTGCTCTTCCGGCTTTGGCTGCGGCGCCAGAGAAAACGTCTGATACATGGCCCCTACCGCCGTGTTGGTGTAGCGGAAGAATCCTGGGCAAAAACCCCGCCGATCTTAATCGGCGGGGTTTCTGCTGGTGAAAAACACCTTGCCGCTCCATACGGGGACCCATTGTCGACAGAAATCTATTAAACTCCCTCTTGACAACTGCTCTTAGTGTCTATACTGTATATAAGTGTAATTATTCAAACGAGGAGCGACACCGTGAAAATCGTGCTGTCCAACCGCTCGGGCGAGCCAATCTATGAGCAGATCAAAAAGCAGGTGCAGGAGGCCATTCTATCCGGTGAGCTGGCGGAGGGCGACCAGCTTCCCTCCATCCGGCAGCTGGCGCGGGAGCTGACAATCAGCGTCATCACCACCACACGCGCCTATGCCGACCTGGAAGAGGAGGGCTTCGTCACCAATGTGCAGGGCAAGGGCTGCTACGTACTGGCCCAAAACCGGGAGCTGGCACGGGAACACGCCCTGCGCCGCATCGAACAGGCGTTGGAGGAGGCCATAGCCGCCGCCCGCACCGCCGGCGTGCCGCCCGCCGAGCTCATTGCCATGCTGGAAACACTGTATCGGGAGGAACCCAATGAGTGACTTGCTGAGTGTCAAACACCTGAACAAAGAGTACAAAACCTTTGCCTTGCGCGATGTGAGCTTCTCCCTGCCCCGCGGCACGATGATGGGCCTCATCGGCCCAAACGGCGCGGGCAAGACGACGACCATCAAAACGCTGCTGGGCATGGTGCGGCCCGACGGCGGCGATCTCACCGTGCTGGGCTGCCCGGCCGATGACCCCGCCACCCGTGAGGACCTGGGCGTGGTGATGGATCTGCCCTTCTACGTGGATGCGTGGACCTGCGAGGGGGTGGAGGCTGCACTGCGGCCCTTCTACCGCCGGTGGGAGGGGGAGCGCTATGGGGCGCTGCTCAAGCAGTTCGGCATCGACCGGAAGAAGAAGGTAAAGGAACTCTCCCGCGGGATGAAGGTGAAACTGATGCTGGCGGCAGCGCTGGCCCACCGGCCCCGTCTGCTGCTGCTGGACGAACCCACCAGCGGCCTGGACCCGGTGGCGCGCGAGGAACTGCTCGACCTGCTGGCCGCGTTCCTGCAGGACGAGGGCAACGGCGTGCTGTATTCCACCCACATCACCGCGGATCTCGAGAAGGCCGCCGACTCCATCACCTTCCTGCTGAATGGCCAGGTGGTCTACACCGGCGGCAAGGACGAGCTCATCGACCGGTACCGCGTGGTGAAGGGCGGGCCCGACGAGGTGCCCAGTAACCCCCACCTTCTCTTAGGCCTCCGCCGCCACTCCACCGGGTTTGAGGCCATCACCGATTGCGCAAACCTGGCAAAGCTGCCCCGTTCGCTGCTGGTGGAGCGGGCATCGCTGGAAGAACTCATCGTATTCCTGAACCGGGAGGGAAGCCACCATGCGTAACGCGCTCAAACTGACCTGTCTCGATTTTCGCACCGTCCAGCCCTATCTGACCGGGCGGACGATCCTGGTGCTGCTGGCATCCATGGGCATTTTCCTGTTCTTCACCGACGGCGGAACGGCCATGATCGCCATGGTCATGGCCATCGGCTCCATGTTTGTGTCCTACCCCTTCGCCGTGGGGGAGCAGAACGGCATTGACACCCTGTATGCCACGCTGCCGCTGGGGCGGCGGGCAGTGGTGGCCGGGCGGTACCTCTTCGCCCTGGGCATGAACGCGGCCGCCGGCGTGGTGTCGTATTGCCTGCTTTCCGCAGCGGCACTGGTGCGGCGCATTCCCTTCGACCCAAACGAAGCGCTGGCCGTGCTGATGGCGTCCTTTGTGCTCTTCACGCTGACTGGCGCGCTGCAGCTGCCGCTCTACTTCCGCCTGGGGTACGCCCGGGCGAAGATGCTGGCCTACCTGCCCTACATTCTGCTGCCGCTGATGGCCGTGGGGGCGACGACCCTGATGGGCGACGGACGCTGGGCCGAGGTGGGCCAGCGGGTGTTGGGTGCCATGACCGCCAACCCGGTGGTGACCGCGTTGGCAGCCCTCGCCGTGTGGGCGGGGCTCCTGGCCCTGTCGGTGTGGCGGTCGCTGGCGGCCTACCGCCGGCGGGAGCTCTGAAGGCCGGGAACCGGATCCGTCTGACTTTCCAAACCCATCCCAAGGAGCACTGGTGATGAAGCTATGGCAATGGCTGACCGACATCCGCCCCATTCCCCCGCGTTTACCGGGTGTGTGGGAAGCGGGGCGTATCGCCCTGGTGCTGCTGGCGGGGCTCATCGCCGGCGTGGCGGCCAAAGCCAGTGACAGTGTGTCCTTCCTGGGGGACTTGGGCACGGGTATGGGCGTGTGGGTGTTCACCGCCACACTGCTGGCGGCCTATGCCCACCGTCCCGATGGTGCGGCCCTTCATGTGCCGGTTTTCTTCCTGGGCATGCTGGCGGGGTACTATGCCTATGGCCAATGGGTGCTGGGGTTCTTCCCCCGGGCTTATGCCATGGGGTGGCTGTTGCTGGCGCTGGGCACGCCCCTTCCGGCCTTTGCGCTGTGGTTCGCCCGGGGCCGGGGGCCGGTGGCCGCGGCGCTTACGGCCCTGCCCGCCGGGTTCCTGTTTGCCATCGGTACTCACGCCTTTTACACCGCCGACCCCGTGGCCATCACGGCTCTCCTCCTCGGGGTGGCACTTCTGGCGGCGCTGCCCCGTTCGGGGCGGAGCCGCCTGTTGGCATTGTTTCTTGCCCTGTTGCTGGCCTTGATGTTCCACGGCCTGCGACGGGTGGGTCTACCCCTTTATTGACCACTATCCCCATCCGGCTCCACCATCACCGAAAGCTCCACCAAATAGCGGTCCGGGGTGCGGCCTGCCTCCATGCCCAGCACCTCATACTCCAGAATTGGGCCAACCGGCCTGCCCCAGGCCCGGGCCGCGGCCAGCAACCCCAGAATGGCCGGGGTCATGTCCGCATAGGCTCCTTCGTACATCACGGCGACACACAGCCCCGCCGGCCGAAGGAATAGCCGGTCAGGATCACCCTGTGGCGCGGTGATGCGGTGGCAGAAGTGGCTGCGGCCAGCCACCCCCAGCGCCGCGTTCTCCAGCGGGATGAATGCCCCCTTCAGGAAGTCGTACACCAACCCCTGGTCACTGCGGTAAACAAGGTGGGCCGTGGCCTGCCCCAGACGTGACCGGGCGGTGCGCACCGCCGGCGGCAGGAAGGTGGTGGCATAGTAACGTTCCTCCCGCTGCTCGGCAAAGGGCACCCCCAGCAGGTGTTGCCGGCACAGGCGGGTTTTGCGCAGGGTGTTGGCCACCTTGTCGCCCATGCGCTGGAGTTCCTCCATCTCCTCGGCAATCTGATCCGCTCGCCGCTCCAGCATGGCGAGGTAGGCCCCCTCGCCCTGGGCGGTGAGATATGCGCCAATCTCTGCGAGGGACGCGCCGGAGCGGCGCATCATCAGAATGATGTTGAACTGCCGGAACTGCTCCCCATCGTAGTAGCGGTAGCCGTTCTCCCCCTGGTGACGGGGGGAGAAGATACCGATGCGGTCATAGAAGAGCAGAGTGCTCTTCTCCACCCCGCAGAGGCGCGCAAACTCCCCGCTGGTCAGCAAGCCATCGGCACGTGCCATGTCGCTTCCCCCTCTTGACTCTGAAGTTACTTCATCCTTTATGCTATCACAGGATTACTGAGACAGAAAGAGGGCCAAACGTGCAACAACTGATGATCCGCGACAAGAATTTCTACAGGATGACGCTGCGCATCGCGCTGCCCATTGTGGTGCAAAATGCCATTACCATGCTCATCAACATCATCGGCACGATGATGCTGGGCCATTACGGGGAAATTCCGTTGTCGGGTGCAGCGCTGGCCAATGAGTTCATCAACGTATTCTTCATCCTCTGCATGGGCATCGGCGGCGGGGCCGGGGTGCTGACGGCACAATACTGGGGTAACCACGACATCGAGGGGCTCAAGCACACCGTCACGCTAATGCTCTGGATCATCCTAAGCGTGGCTGCGGTGTTCACCACCGTCACTTTCGCCATGCCCGCCACCATCATGGGCCTCTACACCAACGACCCGGACATCATCGCCCAGGGCGTGCTGTACTTCCGAGCCGGCGGGGCCTGCTACCCCATGATGGGCATCAACCTCACGGTCACCATTGTGCTGCGCACCGTGCGGCAGGTGAAGGTACCTCTCCTCGCGGCCATCGCGTCGGTCTGCCTCAACGCGTTCCTCAGCTGGGTGCTGATCTTCGGCCGCTTCGGCGCGCCGGAGCTGCGCATCCAAGGAGCGGCCATCGCCATGGTCATCGCCCAATTTACGGAGATGTCCGTCATCGCCGGGTACCTGCTGCTGCGCGACCGGCGCATCGGCTACCGCCTGCGCGATTTTATTCGCACCGACGCCCGCCAGGCCCGCCTCTTCCTGCGCTATGGCGCGCCGGTCATCGTCTCCGACGCCATGCTGGCCTTGGGCAACACCATGGTGGCCATCATCATGGGCCACATTGGCGCAGCGTTTGTGGCCGCCAACGCCATTGTGTCGCCGGTCATGCGGCTGTCCACGGTGCTCAACCAGGGGGTCAGCCAGTCCTCCGGCGTGCTGGTGGGCAACACACTGGGCGGTGGTGACCGAGACCTGGCCCAACGCCAGAGCGTCACCTATCTCGTTCTCAGTGTCCTGCTGGGGAGCTTTGGGGCCGTTGTGGTGCTGCTGGTGGCGCCGCTGGTGCTCTCCAGCGTGGCGGTGGGCGAGGAAACCCGCCGCATCACTTTCCAGCTCATGGCATCGGTGGCTGTCACCACGCTCTTCTACACCATACAGGGAATGCTGACCAAAGGAGTGCTGCGCGCCGGCGGGGACACCCGGTTCCTCATTCTGGCCGATGTGCTGTTCATGTGGGTGGCGTCCATCCCGCTGGGGTATCTGGCCGGGCTGGTGTGGGGGCTGTCGCCCTTCTGGGTGTACCTGGCCCTGAAGACCGACTGGATCATCAAATCATTCTGGTGCACACAACGGCTGCGCAGCCGCAAGTGGCTGCACGTCGTGAATGAGGCAATCAAGGAGGGGTGACCATGACACGCGCCTATCCCATCGTGGAGTTCAAACCGCGCACCTGGGAGATCGACGAGTTTGACTGCGCCAGCGTCTATGTGCTGGAGGGCAGCGAGCGGGCCCTCGTCATTGACGCGGGCATCGGCATCGGAGACCTTCGCGGGGCCATCGAGCAGCTGACCGACAAGCCGCTGACGCTGGTGCTGACCCACGGGCACGGCGACCACATCGGCGCGTGCTGCCAGTTTGAGGCTTGTTTCCTCAGCGAGCGGGACTGGGGCTGCTATGAGTTCCCCGAAGACCTTGCGCGCCGCAGCCAGTACGCCGCGAGCATTGCCCGGCGGGAGCGTGGTGAGCACCCGGATTATCCCTATGACCCCGAAACGGACATCGTGCCCTGGACCGGCACGCCCCGGCGCCTGCCCCTGGTGGATGGCCAAACCTTCGACCTGGGCGGACGGATGGTGACAGCGATGGCCTGCCCGGGCCATACCCCGGGGCAGATGATGTTCCTGGACGAGGGCAGCCGCACGCTCTTTGTGGGGGACGCGCTCAACTGCAACCTCTTTATGAACAGCAAACCCGGAGAGCCCAACTTTGTGAGCATTGAACGGGCCGCAAAGGGCCTGGAAACCATGGCTGCCCTGCTTGATTCGGGCCGCATCGACGCCATTTACAACGGCCACCACGACTTCCGCCCGGTGGGCGAGCCGTTGGACCCCGACGTGCTGCCAGACGCCCTGGCCCTGTGCCGCCAGCTCCTGACCGGCGACTTCCGGCCCGTTTGGGAGAAGGCCCCCATGCCTGGCTGGCCCGACCATCTGGCCATCCGCCGGGGCCGCACCACCATTGGCTATAGCCTGGAAGGCATCCAAGAGCCCAAGGAGTAGTGTGCCGCACGGGCACGTGACGCCACCCAGGATGAGCACCGCCGGCAAGCCCCTTGCCGGCGGGTTTTTACCAGACCCCGCACAAAGAGCAAGGGAACCCCACAGGATTCCCTCGTTTGCGTTGGCTTCGTTGGGTCAACCGGTCGCCCGGTCCCCCTCCCCCTTCAGCAGGGAGTAGAGTTTCATATCCAGCAGTTCCCCATTCTTGAACGCATTCTGCCGCAGCACACCCTCCAGGGTAAAGCCGCATTTCTCCAGCACCCGGCAGGA
>JAEYRA010000083.1 GCA_023409755.1 Bacillota bacterium | reverse complement strand
GGCGGGATCCATGTCATTCGCATTCACCAGCCGAAGGACCTGGAAGAAATGAGTTACTTCATGGAAAAGCATCTGACGACAAACCACTAACGGATTCGGGCACAAGGGCCGCCCGATGGCGTGCCCCACAAAGAAAGATGGGCTGTATCAATATAAAGTGATACAGCCCATCTTTTGTGCAAATCTGGAGGAGGCTTTTCCGAACTTTACCGGACATTCCATCCACCCGGCGTTGTGTCTCCCTACTGGTGCGAAGATGACAAGGAGGAAATGGAACGAACCCCTACTTGAGCCGTTTCCTCATGACAAGCTTTTCTTCTGTTTCATAATACTCGGAGAACCCGCTCTTTTTGTACAATGCGACGGGCCCCATAAAATCCTCTGCTTCATCCATGAATTCTTTGTTTGGGTATGCCTCCACAAAGGCAAACCCATCCTTTGCCGCGTCCACGCAAACGCGTTCCACCAGCCGCGAGGCAATTCCCCGTCTTTGCATCTTGGGTGCAATCGCAAAGCAAAAGATGGATTTTACCTTGATGTCCGGTGTGGATTCCTCCGTTGGTACGGAACCCATGAACCGCCGCCAGCAGTAACAGTTCAAGCAATCCATTTTTGTGTTGGCGTTGCACCATCCCACAACCTCATCCCCACAATAGGCGAGATAGCCCTGGATGTTGTCGCCCTTGACGCATTGGATGGCGTACTCTCTTCTTATCTCCACTGATGTCGTCAAGTCCTTGCCTGTATAGTCATCGTTGCACCACCACACACAATAGCATCTGTGATCGCCCTTTTTATCAGCATGCGGCGTCGTATCAAAAAAACGCACATAATCATCAACAAGGTCAGGTGTCAATCTACGTATCTCGATGTGCATGTCATCTCTCCTTGTATCTGATCGCTCACCATTTGATGACAATGATACAACATGGTTCATGCAAAGGCCACGCCGGCTTGCATTGCAGGTTGGCGTATCAGACTCTTTACTTGGGCTCAGCTCCATTCTGCGCATACATGGTGGGCCGCACACTCCGCTCTTTGCGACCGCCGCGTCCGAAATGGCCAGGGGATGCACCTGCGAGCCTACCGCTCTCCCCGTCGTCCGTTGTTCCCCGGATAAGAAAACCACACCGGGAGAAGGTTCTCCCGGTGTGGTATGGTTCGTCAGGGGCCGCTGCCCGTTCTCACGCCGTGGGGGTGTCGATGACGTTCTCCTCCAGCAGCGCTTTCTTGATCTTCTTGGGGGCCAGGCGAATCTCCGGCGTGGCGTCCTCGGTGACGCATTCCTTCGTGATGCGGCAGATCTCCACGTCCTGGCGGGAAGGCAGATCGAACATGATGTCGAGCATGACCTTCTCCAGGATCGCACGGAGACCGCGCGCGCCGGTTTTACGCTCCAGCGCCTTCTTGGCCACCGCCTGCAGGGCCTCCTCCTCAATGACCAACTCCACGTTGTCCATCTCAAAGAGGCGCTTGTACTGCTTGACGAGGGCATTGCGCGGCTCGGTGAGGATGCGCAGCAGCGCCTTGTCATCCAGCCCATGCAGCGTCACGATGATCGGCACACGGCCCACAAACTCAGGGATGAGGCCGAACTTCAGCAGGTCCTCGGGCAGAATGTGCTTGAGGATGGTGCCAATGTCCTTCTCCTCCCGGCTCATGACCTCAGCGCCGAAGCCCATGGTCTTCTTGCCGGTGCGGTTCTCAATGATCTTCTCGATGCCGTCAAACGCGCCGCCGCAGATGAACAGGATGTTCGTCGTGTCAATCTGGATGAACTCCTGATGCGGGTGCTTACGGCCGCCCTGGGGCGGCACGCTGGCTACCGTGCCCTCGAGGATCTTGAGCAGCGCCTGCTGCACGCCTTCGCCGGACACGTCGCGGGTGATGGACGGGTTCTCGCTCTTACGGGCGATCTTGTCGATTTCGTCGATGTAGATGATACCCTTTTCGGCCTTCTCCACATCGTAGTCAGCAGCCTGGATCAGTTTCAGAAGGATGTTTTCCACGTCCTCGCCCACGTAGCCGGCCTCGGTGAGGCTGGTGGCGTCGGCAATGGCAAAGGGAACCTCCAGAATGCGAGCCAGCGTCTCGGCCAGCATGGTCTTGCCGCAGCCCGTGGGGCCCAGCATGACGATGTTGCTCTTCTGCAGCTCCACGTCCTTGTTCTTGTCGCCGTAACTGATTCGCTTGTAGTGATTGTATACCGCGACGGCGAGGGATTTCTTGGCGTCCTCCTGCCCGATGACGAACTCGTCAAGGATGTTTTTAATCTCCTTGGGCTTGGGGATGTTCTTCAACTCCGTCGTGGCCGGCGAGGCAAAGTCCTCGTCGATGATCTCCTGGCAAAGCTCGATGCACTCATCGCAGATATATACCCCGGGGCCGGCTACCAGCCGGCGCACCTGGTCCTGTGCCTTGCCGCAGAAGGAGCACTTCAATTGGCTTTTATCGTCACTCTTGGGCATTTTCGCTCCTTTCCTGTGGCGGGTTTGTCAGCGGGTGACCATCACTTCGTCGATGAGGCCGTAGTCACGGGCCTCCAGACTGGACATGAAATAGTCGCGCTCCACGTCCCGCTCGATGCGGTCCAGTGGCTGGCCTGTCATCTCCGACAGCAGCCGGTTCATGGTTTTTTTCGTTTTAATGATGTGTTCGGCCTGAATGGCGATGTCGGTCGCCTGGCCGCGGGCACCGCCCGAGGGCTGGTGAATCATCACTTCACTGTTGGGCAGCGCACGGCGCTTGCCCTTGGCTCCGGCAGCCAGCAGGAACGCGGCCATGGACGCGGCCATGCCGATGCACATCGTGCTCACATCGCACTTGATGTACTGCATCGTGTCATAGATGGCCATGCCGGCCGAGATGGAGCCGCCGGGGCTGTTGATATAGAGGGAAATGTCCTTGGCGGGGTCCATCGCTTCCAGATACAGAAGCTGCGCCACCACAAGGTTGGCCATGTGGTCCTCCACCTCGCCGGTGACAAAGACGATGCGGTCGTTCAAAAGCCGGGAGTAGATGTCGTAAGACCGCTCTCCTCGATTGGTCTGCTCCACTACCATTGGTACTAAGCCCATGTTCTACACTCCTTTCGCCGGGAGGTTCGGTCTCCCGTTATGCAGAAACCGCGTTGTCCGCCAGGAACTTCACCGTCTTCTGCATTATAATATTGTCCTTGAGATAGTGTTTATCCTCTTCGGTCAGCGTCTTTTTCATGTCGTCGGCCGATTGGTTGCGCGCGGCAGCCAGCTTCTCCACCTCAGCGTCGACGTCCTCGTCGGTGGCCTCGATGTTCTCAGCCTTCTGGATCTGCTCCATCACCAGCGACGTGCGCACGGTGCGGGCTGCTTCGGTCTTGTTCTGCTCCACCAGAGCCTCACGGGTCTGGCCAGTCATGTTGAGGTAATCCTCCAGGCGCAGGCCCTGGTAGCTCATGCGGAATTCAAAGTCACGCACCATACGCTCGGCCTGCCGGTCGATCATGCACTGGGGGATCTCCACCGTGGCATTGGCGGCGGCCTGCTCAATGAGCTTTTCCTCGTACTCATTCTGGGAGCGCTGGGCGTTGGTCTCTTCCTTCTTAGCGCGGATGCTGGCCTTGTACTCGTCCAGCGTCTCAAACTCGCTGACGTCCTTGGCGAACTCGTCGTCAATGGCCGGCACTTCCTTGCCCTTGATCTCGCGGATCTTCACTAGGAACACGGCTTCTTTGCCGGCCAGCTCCTCGGCGTGGTACTCGGTGGGGAAGGTCACCTTGACCTCACCCTCCTGCTCCACCGTCATGCCGATGAGCTGCTCCTCAAACCCAGGAATGAACCGGCCGGAACCGATCTCCAGGGGCTGGTTCTCGGCGGTGCCGCCGGGGAACATCACGCCATCGGTGAAGCCGGAATAATCAAGCATGATGCGGTCGCCGTTCTCAATGGGGCGGTCGGTTACTTCCACCCAGCGGGCGACACGGTCCTGCGCGCTCTTGAGTTCGGCGTCCACGTCTTCGTCGGTCACGGGGTACTCGGGCTTCTCAGCCACGAGGCCCTTGTACTGGCCCAGGGTCACCTCGGGCTTGAGGGTGACGACGGCGGTGAACACGATGCCCTTGTCGGCACCGATCTCCAACACGTCGATCTCGGGCTGATCCACGGCGAACAGGCCCTGCTCGTCGATGGCCTTGTCATAGGCGTCGGGGATGGCGATATTGCAGGCTTCGTCGTAGAAGACGGCCTCGGAATAATAGCTTTCGATGATCTGCCGGGGGGCCTTGCCCTGCCGGAACCCGGGGATATTGATCTGCCCGCGCATCTTGAGGTAGGCCTTCTGCATCGCGTCCCGGTAGGCGTCCTGCTCCACGGTGATGGTCAGCTTGGCCTCATTGACCCCGGTCTTCTCCATGGTGACTGTCATTGGGTGAGTCCTCCTATACCTTCTTGCAAATAATAGACGGGAACCGGCCCTGCGCGGTGGTCGACAGAGCATTTCCTCGAAACTATACCACAGCTGCCGTTCAGGCGCAACCAATTCATCTTCATATGCTCTATGTTTGTACCCAGTATATCTTATTGGTCAAAGATGGTCAATAGCCTTTACCCTCTCCAACCGATGATGTTTTGAAGGCTGGTATTTTATGTTATAATTCCACAGACTGAATGCATTGAAACATCCCTAGTGAGGTACGGTTTATGTTGGGTCAATATGGCTTTATCCGCGTGGCTGCCGCCACCCCCCGCCTGCGGGTGGGTGACGTGGCTTACAACACGAAAGAAACGCTGCAGCTGCTGGCACGGGCCGAGCGGGCCGGCGTGTCGGTGGCGCTCTTCCCGGAACTGGGGTTGACCGGCTACACCTGCGCCGATCTCTTCCTGCAGCCGACGCTGCAACGGGCGGCACTTGCCGGCCTGCGGCAGGTGGCCGCGGCCACCGGAGCCACGGTGGCCATTGTGGGGCTGCCAATGGTGGTGCAGGGGCGGCTATACAACTGCGCGGCCGTGGTGGGGCGCGGTCGGGTGCTGGGCATCGTGCCCAAGATCAACATCCCCAATTACCAGGAGTTTTACGAGCGGCGCTGGTTTGCTTCTGGCAGCGGCACCCGTATCACCGTGGAGATGGACGGCGTGGAGGTGCCCTTTGGCCCCGACCTGCTGTTCCAGGCCGAGGACGGTTTGCTGACCTTCGGCATTGAGATCTGTGAGGATCTATGGACGCCCAACCCGCCGTCGGCTGCCCTGGCCCAACGGGGAGCACTGGTCATTTTCAACCCATCGGCCAGTGACGAGGCCGTCACCAAGCAGGACTACCGCAAGAGCCTCATCGCCATGCAGTCGGGCCGTTGCATTGCCGGCTATGTCTACGCCGGTGCCGGTCCTGACGAGTCGACGACCGACGTCGTCTTCGGCGGCTACACCTGCGTGGCGGAGAACGGCCGGATGCTCGCTGAGGGGGAACGGTTCCGCCGCGATGTGCTGACAACCGCAGACATCGACCTGGGGCGGCTGCAGTTCCACCGGGTGCGCTGCTCCACGTTCTTTGCCGACCAGGAACGGCCTGATGGCCGAACCGTTCGCTTCCCGCTGGATGAGCGCGGCGACCTGCCCCTGCAGCGCCACTATGCGGCGCTGCCCTTCGTGCCCGGCGGCACCGAGCAGGACGCACGCTCCGGGGAGATTACGGCCATCCAGGTGGCTGCGCTGCGCAAGCGCATGGAGCACACGGGGCTCAAGCGGGCCGCGGTCAATGTCTCCGGCGGGTTGGACTCGGCGCTGACGCTGCTCATCGCTGCGCGGCTCTTTGCCGAGGAAGGATGGGACCCGGCCAACCTGCACGCGCTGACCCTGCCGGGTTTTGGCACCGGCAGCCGCACCAAGAACAACGCCCTGGGGCTGATGCAGGAGCTAGGCT
Organism: Bacillota bacterium; assembly: GCA_023409755.1. Classification (GTDB taxonomy): domain Bacteria; phylum Bacillota; class Clostridia; order Christensenellales; family UMGS416; genus JAEYRA01. The sequence continues at coordinate 20,202 of JAEYRA010000083.1, read as the reverse complement.
GCACCATTCGGGAGATTGACATTACCGCTGCCGTCAACCAGCACTTCCTCGACATCGGCCAGGACCCCGATTTGCACGACATCGCCTACGAAAACTGCCAGGCAAGGGAACGCACACAGATCCTGATGGACTACTGCAACCACATCGGCGCACTGGCACTGGGCACCGGCGACCTGTCCGAACTGGCACTGGGCTGGTCCACCTACAACGGCGACCACATGTCCATGTACAACGTCAATGGCGGCGTGCCCAAGACACTGGTGCGCCACCTCGTACGGTGGCTGAGCGTGAATCACTTCAACGCCACGGTGGCTGAGATTGCCGCCGACATTCTGAATACGCCGGTGTCGCCGGAGCTCATCCCCTCCCGCGAGGGGGAGATTGACCAGCGCACCGAGGACATTCTCGGGCCCTACGAGCTGCACGACTTCTACCTCTACCACATGATGGAAGGCGGCGCGTCGCCCTCCAAGCTGCTGCTGCTGGCGCTGCACGCCTTTGGCGACCGTTACCCGCAGGAGCTGATGAAGAAGACGCTGCGCACGTTCCTCACCCGGTTCTTCAGCCAGCAGTTCAAGCGCTCCTGCCTGCCGGATGGCCCTCGGGTGGGTACGGTGGCCCTCTCCCCCCGGGGCGATTGGCGCATGCCGTCGGACGCCTCGGCGGCGGTGTGGCTGGCGGAGCTGGACACGCTGTAACCCCCTGCCCCACTCCCTATAAACGTATGCAAAAGCGCTCCTTCCACCGGAAGGAGCGCTTGGTGCATCCGCCAACTCTTGCCGTTCATGCCACCTACAGGCCGGGCATCCCCCGCCTACCCCGGCAGGGAACTGCCGCTCACACGGCCCTTGGTATCCTTGGGGTTCCTCAGTGGTTGCAAAATCACCAAGGAAATCGCGAACCCCACGAACACCAGCCAGGCAAAGACCAGCCCCGTGCCCGTGGCGTTCCAGTGGTCCAACCCAAAGCCATAAAACCATTGCCCCAGCGGGATGGCGAGCATGGACATCGACGTGACCGCGCCGCCCACCCTGCCCAACAGTTTCCCCGGTACCAGCTTCTGCATGGCAGTGACGGTGCCAACGCTGGCCAACGCCATGGTGGCGATGACAGCGAAACCCATGAAACACAGCGCCGCGTAGCGCACGGGGCCAAAAGTGCCGTGGGTGGCATAGACGCAGAGGGCCGAGGCAGCCACCAGCATCGCATCCAACGCCAGCACCCAGGTCAGCAGCGGCTTGTAGTCCACCCGTTTCAGCAGGGTGCTGGCCAGCACAGACCCCACCACTGGCCCCACAAACACCAGCGACTGGGACAAACCGTACAGCCCCTCCGACGCGCCAAGGTTGATGCGGATCATATAGGGAATGCCCACATTGAGGAAGGGATTGAGCGCCAGATTGGCGAGCACGCTGACCACGACGATGAGGATGAGCTCCCGGCTGCCTGTAATGGCACCCATGCCCTCGGCAAAGGAATGGCGGAACGACGTCCGCGTCTCCGGCGGTTGGGGTTTCCATTGGTAGCGAAGGCCTCCTTCCAGCAGGGCCGAAAGGAAGAAGCTGGCGCCATTGATGAGCATGACCACAAAGAGACCAACGCCGTTGTAGAGCAGAGCCGCAAGCACCGGCATGACAATGTAGGAGGCGTTGGAGATGGTGGCGGACACACTGTTGGCGTCGGTCAGGTCATCGTGCTCCACCAGATCCGGCAGGATGGCGCTGATGGCCGGGTCATCAAAGGCCTGCAGTGACGAGGACAGGAGCACAAGCAGATAGATGGCCGGCAGCGAAAGCTCCGCCACGAACCGGTGGTAAAACGCAAACGCCAGTGTCAGCACACCTGCCAGTACATCAAGCACCACCAGCAGCCGTTTGCGGTTCACCCGGTCCACCAGCACACCGGTGAGAGGGCCAAAGAGCCGCGGAATCATGCCGACGGCCAGCACCGTGGCGAACTTGACGCCCGAGCCGCTGGCCAGCACAAAAAGCGAGAGCGCAAAGCTCTGCACGATGCTGCCCATGGCCGAAACGCTTTGCGCACCCAGGAGCAGCGCGACGTTACGCTTGGCTAAAACCTTCAGCAATTCACACCGGTCCCCCGCCGTTTTTGTGGTTCCTATTTTATGATGGAAAGGTACTGCTTGTAAACTCTTTTCTTTCACAAAATCGATGATTGAAAGATATAAGTAGAAAACGGAAAATGGCCGCTGGCCTTTGGTACAGCAGGGAACGTCGCTGCGGAAAAGACAAAAAACAAGTCAACGTTGCTCATACTGCGGCACCACATCAACCTCTACACCCAGCCGGCAAAGATATATCTCCCCGTCGTTCCTTTGTGATGAGAAACTTCAACAGAACACCAGCCTGACCCAGCACGACAGTACCGATCTTGGTTCAAACAAGTTTCTCTCATTCTACAAGGAGTCCGCGTGTTGATGGGCGATTGCACGCGCCAATGGAGCAACGCTCCTGCCCAATGGCCCAAGCAACAATCATCAAGACGACCAGCGCACAGGTAACTAGTGAAATGCAGTGCAAAGCAAAACAGCAGCAATGCTCATTGCTGCTGTTACTCCGTTTGCTTCTCTGATAAAAACTACGACACACCCTGGCACCCGGCAAAACGGTTCCACTCACCGGTACCCAGTGAGTCTGTCTGGTGCCGAAGGCGGGGCTCGAACCCGCACGCCCTCTCGAGCGAGGGATTTTAAGTCCCTTGCGTCTGCCAGTTTCGCCACTTCGGCAAAAAGAAAATGGAGGCGCCATCCAGACTCGAACTGGAGAATAGAGGTTTTGCAGACCTCTGCCTTACCACTTGGCTATGGCGCCACACATAGAAATTGGAGCGGGAAACGGGATTCGAACCCGCAACCTTCGCCATGGCAAGGCGACGCTCTAGCCGTTGAGCTATTCCCGCATATCACACCCCGTGGGGTTAGCAAACGCGCTGGTGGGAACAGTAGGACTCGAACCTACGACCTGTCGGATGTAAACCGAATGCTCTACCAGCTGAGCTATGCTCCCGCGTCTGGCGCGTGGGTTTTATTATAAACGAGCGATGTGCCCTTGTCAACACCCTGTGCCTGTGGTTTTGTCGTGGGTTTGACGTTCCACAAAGCGTACAAAGGACTTTGGATGGGAACGTAGAATTGTCATTCCATCTATGCGAAGGAGGAACGGCAATGCCATATGATGTGATTACGCCCAAGCCCACCCCCGGCGACACCGCCTGGTTTCAGAACGACCGGTTCGGGCTCTTTATCCACTGGGGCACCTATTCCCTGGCCGCCCGGCATGAGTGGATCAAGAGCATGGAGCAGATTGATGACGAGACGTACCAGCAATACTTCCGCCACTTCGACCCCGACCTCTATGACCCGGCACTGTGGGCTGCCGAGGCCCGCAATGCCGGCATGAAGTACTTTGTGGTGACGACCAAGCACCACGAAGGATTCTGCCTGTGGGACACGGCAATGACCGACTACAAGGCCACCAACACGCCCTATGGCCGAGATGTGCTGCGGCCCATGGTGAACGCCTTCCGCCAGGAAGGAATGAAGGTCGGCTTCTATCACTCGCTGCTCGATTGGCACCACCCCGAATACACCGTGGACAACTGCCACCCCCAGCGCAACAACCCCGACTTTGTGCGCCAGAGCGCCGAGCGTGACATCCGCAAATACGCCGACTACCTGTACGCCCAGACAAAGGAACTGATGACCGGCTTTGGCAAGGTGGACATCCTATGGTACGACTTCTCGGTGGCGGCGACCAAGGAGTTTGCCGGCAAGAGCGTGGAGGAATGGCAGGGCCAGCGGCTCATCGAGCTGGTGCGCAGCCACCAGCCCCATATCATCATGAACGACCGGCTTAACATTGAGCAGGACCTGCGTACCCCCGAGCAGTACCAACCCCGCGAATGGCCCACCGTTGGCGGCCAGCCCGTCGTGTGGGAGGCCTGCCAGACCTTCTCGGGCTCCTGGGGTTACTACCGTGACGAGTACACCTGGAAGAGCGTGGAGATGCTGGTGCAGATGCTGGCGGACACCGTCAGCAAGGGCGGCAACCTGCTGCTGAACGTCGGCCCCACCGGCCGGGGTGAGTTTGACGAGCGGGCCATCGATCGCCTGCGCGGCATTGGCCAATGGATGCGCCGGCACAGCCGCTCCATCTATGGCTGCACCCAGGCACCGGCACAGTTCCAGTGTCCGCAAGACTGCCGCCTGACCTACAACCCCACGACGAACCGCCTTTATGTGCATGTGTTCGCATGGCCCTTCCGCCACCTGCACCTCGACGGCTTTGCCGGCAAGGTGGAGTATGCCCAGCTCCTCAACGACGCTTCCGAGGTGAAGCGGATCGAATACGACAAGGACGACGAGGCTGGGTTCGGCATCGACGTGCCGGGCAAGAAGGGGCTGCTGACGCTGGAGCTGCCCATCCAGAAGCCCAACGCCGCCGTGCCGGTCATTGAGCTGTTCCTGAAGTAATCCCCCGCAACATCAAAAGGAGAGGCGTTCGCCTCTCCTTTTTGCTTATGTTCCGTCTCTGTTAGCGCCGCCGGGCAGGCTGCTCACGCTGGCGCTTGTCCTTGACGATCATGGCAACCAGCACGATGACCGTGATGACGATGAGGAAGCCCACGATGAGCAACGCCACCATCAAAGATCCGAGACTGCCGTTGTTGCCGCCGGTCACCTGTGTGGCCGAGGGCGATGGTTCAATGCTGGCGGTGGGGCTGGCCGCAGCGCCGTCGGTTACGGTGATCTCCACCGGGCCGGACGCCACGCGGTATTCACCGTCCTCCCCTTCCACCACCGCGTAGAAGTTGAATTGCTTGGTCTGGGTCACGCTGGCGCGGTAGACAAAGGGATTCTCCCCCACGGGCAGAATGTCAAACTCCTTGATGACCAACCCATCCTGGTCAACGACCTTGACGCCGGCCACTGCCGCGTCAGACTTGTTGTTGACGGTGATGGTGAAATTGACATCGCCGGCCTGGGTCAACTGCAGGGTATCGCTGGTGGCCAGGATCTCCAGGCCATATTCGGTGGCCGGTGCGGTCTCCTCCGAGCCGGAGACTTTTACCGTCTCCGAGTTGGATCGGAAGGTGTAGGTATTGCCATCGGCGTCCTCGGCGGTCACCACGAAGCGGAACTTGGTGGTCTCCGTCAATGTCACGCTTTTGGTGAATTCCTTGCGGATGCCGGTTTTGAGCGACGAGGAGGTGAACAGATCACTGCCCAAGGTTTCGTCGCTGACCTTGATGTTCTTGAGATTCGAATTTCCGGTATTGGTAATGGAGCAACTCAGGGTGATTTCGTCCCCGGAGGCAACCTCGGACTGGCTGGCTTCCAGCACCACGTCCACATCAGCGGTAGACAGACTCACCGTCTTGGCCGATAGCGACTTGGTATACGTCTTGCCGTTGGCCTCGTAGGTCAGCTTCGGTTCGGAGGTCAGGTCGGCGTCCATCGTATGCTTGTAGGTCAATGTCTTGGACTTGCCGGGGTTGAGCTTGGAATAGGTAAGTGTCACATCGCCGGCCTTCGCGTCGGTCACCACAATGTCGGTGATCGGAACCGAGCCGGTGTTGGAGATCTTGTAGGAGATGGTGACCTCCGCCCCTTTGGCCGCGGTGGACTGGCTGAATGAACGGGAGAAAGATACCTGTGGCTCCACGGATGCCTCTCCATTCACCTTGACGGAGAAGGACAGGCTGCCGCCGCCGTCCCACAGAAGCCGCAGGGAAATGCTGTTGCCCAGGTCACTCGCCGACACCGGCAGCGTGCAGGAGATCGTCTGTTCGTCGCCCGCGTCGATGTCATACACATCGCTCAACCGTTCGCCGTCACGGGCCACATAGACGCCGGTGGCTTTGTCGGCACTGTTTTCGGCCACTTTCACCCCAACGTTCAGTGTCACCTCACCGGCTCCGGAGAGACTGGTGGGGTTCACACTGGTTGAAACGATGCTCACATCCGCAGCCGCCTGGGCCCCTGTTGGCGGCAACACAGCAAGAATCAAAACCAAGGACACAATAACAGAAAAAACACGACGCAAACGCATCTCGTGCAGTCCCTCCAACATAAGATTCAAACGCCGTGGACATAAGTCCGAACCGGCATATACCATAAAGAACAAAAGGTATTCTATCCTATTCACTAGGTAATGTCAAACGAAGGCGGGCCGCGAATCCCTGCTACCAACGGCAAAATTTGACAGCATGCGACAGGCAAAACGAGGGTGCCGCGGCGCTGCCACTTCTCATTTCGTGCCGTTTTTGCTATACTCTATCTGTTTGTGTTACATAGTGAAAATCAGGCGGCCATTTCCCCTTCCGGGGGGGCGCTGCCATCATCCTGTGGAGTAAGGAGCGTTTCATGCGGAAAATTGTCCTATCGGCAATATTGTCACTGTTGCTGGTGGTCAGCGGCGCCCTGCCGGCGCTGGCAGCACCCAGCGCACTGGCAGCAGTGCCCCAACCCGTTCGCACCGCTTCCCCGAGGGACTTCGGCAAGCTGGCTCCCAGTGGGCAGCTCAAGGCGAGCGCTGTCAAGGCGGAAACCGCCATTCTCATCGACGAACGGACGGGGAAGACGCTTTTTGAAAAGGACGCCGACAAGAAGGAGTTCCCAGCCAGCACCACGAAAATTATGACCTGTCTGCTGGCCTTGGAAAAGGGCAACCTCTCAGACACCGTGACGGTGGACGAGGTGCCCCAGATGGAAGCAAACGCCACCTCCATCGCCCTGGCGAAGGGCGAGAGCATGACGTTGGAGAACCTCCTTTATGGCCTGATGCTCCCCTCGGCCAATGACGCGGCCATCGTCATCGCCAAGTATCTGGGCGGCTCGATGGAGGGCTTCGCCGACATGATGAATGCCAAGGCCAAGGAACTGGGTATGACCGGCACCCATTACGTCAACCCCAATGGTCTCAACGACCCTGAGCACTACACCACCGCACGAGACATGGCCACACTGGCAAGAGCCGCACGCAAATACCCCGAATTCTGCAAGATCGTCTCCACCCAACGCTACACAATCCCGGCCACCAACAAGAGCGAACAGCGTACCCTCAAGAACACCAACCGGCTTATCAGCACAAGTGATGATGAGATTTATGCCTACGAATACGCCACCGGCATCAAGACCGGCTACACCAGCGCCGCCGAACATGCACTGGCTTCTTCCGCCCAGAAGGGCGACGTCTCCCTCATCGCCGTGGTGCTGCGAGACGAGAAACTGGGCAAGTGGACCGACAGCATCACCATGTTTGAATATGGCTTCCAATTCTATGACACGGTGGATCTGACGGACGCCCTTACATCGCTGGAGTTGAGCGCCGACGTGCCAGGCAGCGACAAGGAAGGCGCGGAGAGCGTCGCCCTGTCGCTGGAGGTTGTGCCCGACGGCTCCCTCACCCTCACCGACACCAAGGAGATCATTGCCGACATCAAGGCCGATCCCTCCCTCATCGAGCACACCTTGACGCTGAAGGACGGCCTGACCGCCCCCATTGAGAAGGGTACGGATGTGGGTACGATCACCTTTGCCTACAACGGGGAGGAAATCGCCACTTGCAAGCTTGTGGCTGCCCAGGCCGTTGAAGCGCCCGGCAGAAGCAGCAAGCCCACAGCCTCCGCCGGCACAGCCGTGCTGCCGGGGGGCAGCGATGGAATTCTCCGTTACGTTCTGTTGGGGCTGGGCATTCTGTTATTGGCGGCCGCGGCACTGGTGGCGCTGCGCATAGTGAACCTGCGCCGCCGCAGCCAACGCAACCGTCAGTACAACTACCGTTACCGCACAAGCAGCCGCCGCAGCCGTAAATAGCTGGCCGACGACGCACATATAGTATATACAGTACCGTCAGGAGGTTCAGCATGAAAGTGTTCGTTACCGGCGGAGCCGGCTACATCGGTTCCACCACCTGCTCGGCCCTGCGCGACGCGGGCCATACCCCAGTCGTTCTCGATTCGCTGGTCAATGGCCGGCGTGAATTTGTGCGGGACGGCATCTTTTACGAAGGGGACATTGCCGACCGGGCGCTGGTGGAACGCATCTTCCACGAGCACCCCGACATCGCCTGCACCATCCACTTTGCCGCACTCATCGTCGTGCCCGACTCCGTGGCCCGGCCCTATGAATATTACCGGGAGAACGTGGTCAAGTCGCTGGAGCTCTTCCACACACTGGAGGAGCTGGGCTGCCGGCGGGTGCTGTTCTCGTCCTCGGCATCCATCTACGGCTCGGTTCCCACCTTTATCGTGTGCGAGGATGCCCCCCTTGCCCCCTCCAGCCCCTACGCCCGCACCAAATACATGATGGAGATGATGCTGGAGGACCTGTGCCGGGCCGGGTCGCTCAAGGGCATTGCCCTGCGCTACTTCAACCCAATCGGCGCCGACCCGCAAATGCGCTCCGGCCCCTATGACCCCGCCCCGACCCACGTGTTGGGCAAGATGATGTCCGCCGCGCTGGGCGAAATCCCCGAATTCCTGCTGACCGGCGACCAGTGGCCCACCCGGGACGGCACGGGTCTGCGGGATTACCTGCACGTGTGGGACCTGGCCCAGGCCCATGTGCGGGCGGTGGAGCACTTCGATGACGCCTTTGCCAAAGCCGGCGGCGACTATCTGGCCATTAACCTGGGGACCGGCAACGGTGTAACCGTGAAAGAACTGCTGGCCGCCTTTGAGGAAGTCTACGGCCGGAAGATCGTCACGCACATATCCCCCGCCCGCCCCGGCGACGTGGCCGGTGCCTGCGCCGACGCCACCCGCGCCAAGGAGCTGCTGGGCTGGCAGGCACAGTACACCATTCCCCAGGCCATCGAGCACACCTTGCGGTGGCTGCGGGATGTCCGCCCCGGGTTGCTGGGGTATTGAGAAGACAACGGGAAGGCGCTGACCGCGGTCGGCGCCTTTTGTGCCCCCACCTCATACAAAGGAGAACTCTCATGGCCCGTTGCAGCTTTGGCTCCGTCTTGGTAAACGACACGTTTACGCCCCAGTGGCCCTTCGGCACGAACCTGGAGGCACGACTGTTCTACGTGGAGGAAGACGGGCGGCAATGGCTGTTGTGCGCGTTCGACTTCTTAGGTACCTTCCGGCGCACGGCTCTGCGCTTCCGGCAGGAATTGAGCCGCCAGACCGGTATCCCCGCGGAGCACATCTGGTACCACGAGTTGCAGACCCACGCCGCGCCCATCTCTTGGGAACTGGATGGCGACGCCTGCGAAAAACTCATCGACCTCTGTGTACCTGCGGTGCGCGGGATGATAGCGCGGGCCGAGGAAGCCGAAATGCGCGTGCTGCTCACAGATATGACGGGGTACAACGTGAACCGGGAGCAAACCATCCCGGGGTTGGGGGCAGTCACCGTATGGGCGGGCCTGCAGTATGACGAGCAAGGGCGGCCATGGAGCCAGAACCCGGCCATCATGAACCTCAATGGGTATGTGCCGCCCCTGCCGGCCTTTGACCACCCCATCCAGTTTGACCGCCCCACCGACTCCCAGGGCATGTTGGCGGTGTTCCGCGGCAAGGACGGGCGTACTCTGGGTACGCTGGCGCGCTTCGCCGCACACCCCGACGTGGCCGTGCTCTTTGAGTCCCACGGCATCACCGACCAGTACCGGTATCACTTTGACTGGACGGGATACCTGCGCCAGCGCATCGACGGTCGGTTGGGCGGCACGAGCCTGTACCTCAACGGCCCCTGCGCCGACCTGTGTACCAAAAAGGGATTCGAGGGCATGACGACCTTCGAGGCCTGCGACCGGGAGTGCCGCCACATTGGCGAGGAGATTGCCGACGAACTGCTGCGCCGCTGGGAAGCGGATGATACGCCGTGGAAGCCCGTTCGTCTGGGCCAGTCGGCCCACGGAAGCGTGGCGCTCCCCATGCGGGCGAGCATCCCCCATTCGCTGGAGGACGCACGCATCCGGCAGCCCCACATCGACCGCGCCGCCGCCGCGCTGCAGGATGCCCTGCGGCGAGGGGACACACCAGCCACGATCAAAGGGCTCATCGATGAACTGCGTCACCAGCAGATTCTATCGATGCTGGTTTATAACTGGTTGGGCTTCAGTGAACAGGAACTGCGGGAACGGGAAGCAGTGGTGGAAATGGAGTGTGTAACTATCAATGATATGGTGTTTGCGGGGCTGCCCGGTGAAGCGCTCACTGAAACCGGGGAGTGGCTGCGTGCCAGAACGCTGGGCAGCCGCCTCATTCCCATCGATCAGGTCAACGGCTATGTGTCGTACCTGACGACCGCACGGGCCTATGACGAGGGCGGCTACTCCTATTGGGGCGGCTGGGTGCGGCGGGATGCCGAGGAAACCCTGCGCCGCCGGACGCTGGAGGTCATTGAACAGGCTGCCCGAAATGCGCTGATACTTGGGACTCCCGGAATGCAGTGAGTTTGCTTGCTGTATTTCTTTGTCTTCCAAGCATCGCGTTTTGATGTAAAAATGCAGTTAGCTGGGGCAAGCCCCAGCAAACTGCAAAAAAAGGAATACTGGTAATATTACTTCAGATCTTTCCTCATAACCACATACTGATCTCGTTCTTCCACTTTGAAAAATCCTGCTTGTTCATACAACCGAACAGGTCCAGTACAATCCCATTCGTATCGTTCGCTGCGTATGACCGGGAAACTCACGACGGCAAGATATCCTTCGGCTTTTGCGTCGGCTATGACTTGATGTAAAAGAGCGGTGGCGACGCCCTTCCCGCGGAATTCCGGGGCAACTTCAAAGCACACCACAGCCTTTTCCCGCTGTTCGGCAGGCGCGTAAAAGGACACATCCTGCATCGGTTCGGCGGGGTAATTCGCTCTGTCGTTGGCGTTGCACCAACCGATCGATTTCCCATCCACATATGCCAGATACCCCCGCAAAGCACCGTCCGCAATTTGCCGCTCGGCGACTCCCCGGGAGACGCTGCCGGGATCTTGCCCCACTGCATTGTCGAGCGCCGCTTTGGCTTGCTCTTTGGTCATTTGATACATCTGGCAATAACACCGATAGGGGGAATCGTCCGTGAACGCACGGTTTTCAAAGAAATCAAAATAATCGGCAGAAAGCTTCGGTGTGAGTGGCTTGACAGTAATATTCACGTTTGCCCTCCGTACATAATGGATATATAAACACAGCTACCCATCAATTTGGACTTCGTTGGCCTTGCGTTAGGAAAACCGTGTAGCAATCCCGCCATCGCAACTATTCAATATGTGCAATCGGGTCTTTGCCCCTCACCCGCGAGGCGGGCGGCCTTGATGATCAGGCGCGTGTCAGCCGTGCGATGAGCCCCGCAAAACGAGGGTACTGCAGTTGCAGTGTTCTCCGACTGGGAAGAGACAAGCTGTCAAAGGTGAACGCCGGGCTGACGGTGCAGCCCAGCAGAGCATAGCCTTCCTCCTCCACCGGCTGCATGGCAAAGAGTGTGCCCGCTGGGATGGGCAGCTGGGGCTGCTGGCCGGCCAGTACATCAGGCCCCAACGCCAGCGTCGTCATGCCATCGTCGCTAAGCACCACAACCTCCACCGCGCAGCCATCGTAATGGTGCAGCACCTCGTCACCCTGCAAGCGGTGGAAGGCCGAAAACTCCCGGCCATCCAAAACAAAGTAGATACCCGAACCCAAGCGATTGCCTTCCTTGTCGGCCGCAGTGCTTTCAAAGGTACGGCGATACCAGCCACCCTCGGGGCGTGGCTGCAGGTGCAGCGCGTCGATGAGCGCGCGGGCGCGTGTATTCATGCCAACGCCGCCGCCACGGCCCGCAGCAACTTTTTCATCTTGTCCTCCACCCTTTTACCGGTCTCCAGCACTTCTTCGTGGGTGATGGGCTGGTCGAGGATACCGGCTGCCATGTTCGTCATGCAGGAGATGCCCAGCACCGCCATGCCGCAGTGGTTGGCCGCGATGACCTCCGGCACGGTGGACATGCCCACGGCATCGCCGCCCAAAAGGCGCACCATGCGGATCTCGGCGGGCGTCTCAAACTGCGGGCCAAGGAACATGGCGTAGACCCCACGGCGTAGCATGATTCCAAGATCGGCAGCGGCGGTCTCCGCCCGGGCGATGAGCTCCGGCGAGTAGGCGTGGGATAGATCCACAAAGCGGATGCCCCGCTGGCTGGCATATTCGCTGTTGATGGGCGTCACACCCATCAAGTTCAGGTGGTCAGTAATGAGCATGAGATCACCGGGGGCATAGCGCTCATTGACGGCACCGGCAGCGTTGGTGACAACCAGCTTTTTCACACCCAGCTCCCGCAGTACATGCACGGGGTAGGCCACGGTGGGTGCATTGTGGCCCTCATACATGTGGTTACGGCCGCTCATGATGGCGCAGGGCACACCGCCCACCCGCCCCAGCAACAGCTTGCCGGCGTGGCCCACAGCGGTGGAACGCACAAAGCCGGGGATGTCGTTGTAGGGAATCTCGGCCTCGATGTCCATGATGTCTGACAACCCGCCCAAGCCCGAGCCCAGGATCATGGCGATCTGCGGCTCCAGCGGGCAGCGGGTGCGGATGAACGCGGCGCTTTCCATCGGGGTGCTCATTGGGGATCCTCCTTTGTGATGTCCGGTTTCATGGAGTGGCCATAGGCGGCGGACAGGCCATAGAGATCGGCCACCGTCTGCCCTAGGTCTCCAAATCCTTCGCGGGTACCCAGGTCGATGCCCCGCTGCAGCGAGGGACCCCAGAACAGTACCGGCACATACTCACGGGTGTGGTCGGTGCCTGGGTGGCTGGGGTCGCAGCCGTGGTCGGCGGTCAGGATGAGTATGTCCTCCGGCGCCATAGCCGCGCGCAGGGCGGGCAGGAAGGCGTCCACCTCCCGCAGGGCGGCGGCGTATCCCTCCACATCGTTGCGGTGGCCATAGAGCATGTCAAAGTCAACAAGGTTCGCAAAGAAAAACCCCGGCTCCCCTGCCTTCATGCAGTCCAGTACGGCCTCCAGTCCCTCACGGTTGCCGTGGGTGGGCAGCCAGCGGGCGATGGAGCGACCGGCGAAGATGTCCTGAATCTTGCCGATGGCCACGACTGGAATGCCGTGGTCTGCCAGCAGGCTAAGAAGGTTTCCCTCCGGCGGCTCCAGGGAGAAATCGTGTCGGCGGTCGGTGCGGAAGAAGCTACCTTCCTCCCCGGCAAAAGGCCGGGCGATGACCCGCCCCACGCCATGAGGCCCTGCCAGCATGGCACGCGCCGTGCGGCATAGCTCATAGAGCCGTTCGGGCGGAATGACGTCCTCGTGGGCGGCGATCTGAAAGACGCTGTCGGCCGAGGTGTATACGATGGGCCAGCCGGTGCGCAGGTGCTCCCCGCCCAGGCGTGCGATGATCTCCGTGCCCGAAGCGGCGCAGTTGCCCAGCACCGGCAGCCCTGTGCGGCGGGTGAATTCGTCGATGACCTCCGGCGGGAAGCCGTCCGCGTAGGTCGGGAAAGGCCGCTCCAGACGGATGCCGGCCATCTCCCAATGGCCGGTCGTCGTGTCCTTGCCTTGGGAGAGTTCCATCATCCGCCCGAAGCAGCCCTCGGCCGGCCGTGGGGCATGGAAGGACGTGCCACCGATGTTGTAGAGGCCCAGCCGCCCCATCTCCGGCAGGTCGGTGCCGGTTGCTGCCAGCACATGGCCCAGCGTATCAGCCCCGGAATCGCCGAAGCGGCCCGAGTCCGGCTGACTGCCGATGCCAACGCTATCCAGCACGACCAAAAAAACGCGCATGGCCCTACACCGGCTGGCAGATGGCGATGCCCAGTTCCTCAGCCACGCCGCGCACATAGGCCGCTGCCAGCGTGTACTCCTCCTCGCTGGGCAGGTGTTCCAGCATCACCGGGATGGCCGGGTTGGTCTCCTCCACGCTCAAGAGCAGCGCGCGGTAATCGAACCCGCCCAAGCCTGGACGCACCTCGTCGAGGTGGGTCGTCAGCTTCTCCCGCAGGATGATGTCCTTGGCGTGCACGCTGCGGATGTGGGGCCCCAGCACGCGGAAGCTCTCACGAACCATGTCACCGTTCTCAAAGTACAGCCGGGGGCTGCAGGTGATGTTGACAAGGTCGAGGTGCGCCACAAAATGGGGCGACCCCACTGCCTCAATGAGCTCCAGGTTCTCCTGGGCGGTCGTGGGGAACATCCAGGGCATCATCTCCAGCGAGAAGGCCGTGTCCTTGGGCTGCACCTCATCGAGCAAGCGCTTCACATAGGTGACAATGCGGTCGAAGGTGCGCCGGGTCAGGTTGTCACGATGGGGGCCGTCCCACACCGTGCCGCAGGAGCCGCAGACGTTGACACAGCACTCGGCACCCAGCTTATCCGCCAGCACCATGGCACGCACCAAGCCGGCATAGCCCGCCGCCGCCACTGCCTGGTCGGGGTGCAGGGGGTTGTTGTTCCAAGCCCCCACCTCGGAAATGACGATGTTGTGCTCCTTCGCGGCCTGCCGGTATTCAGCAATCTCCCCGTCGGAGGCATCCAGCCCCACCGGGCTGTAAGCGGCATCAAAGCCCTTCTGCTTCAGCGTGCGGATCCAGCCCTCCGGGCCCTTCCAGTCACCATAAAGCGGCGCTCCAAATCTCATCGTTGCCCCTCCTCAGTCGTTCTCCAGCAATTCAAACATCATCTTGTAGCGGTCAGCGGTGTCCTCCACATAAGCATAACGGCCGCCGGTGTACTCACCCTTCTGCACCAGCGTCATGCCGCGCTGCTCCAGCAGGCCGATCTTCTCCTTCATGCCATCCACAACGAAGGCGATGTGGTGGAACCCCTCGCCGTTTCGGTCGAGATACTCCCGCCAGACCGAGTCGTTCTCATCGGGCTCAATGAGCTCAATGTCTACCTGCCCGCAGTGCAGGAACGCCAGCTTTGCCCGCGCCGGACAGGGCTTGCCGTGGTAAACGGCCTGGGTCGCTTCCAGCCCGTCGGTCAGGGAGATGTCCGGCGTGGGTACGCCCAGCAGTTCCGCCCAGTCCTTGGCCGTCTGCTCTATATTCTTGACCAGAACGCCCACCTGCATGATCTTGTTCGTGCCCAAAACGGGGTTGCTCTCGGACATAGTTGTACCTCCTGCATTGGAATGCTTCCATTATAAGCCAGCCAGCACCTGGGTACAACGGGTGTCGAGACGCATGACCAACGCAACCAAACGCCCCCTGGCGACCTGTGCGCCAGGGGGCAAATCACTACTTGTGTCGAGTACTCCAAACTCGCGGCGGTCGCCAACGGTGGCCGCCACGAAAGCGAAGCGAAGCTATCCCAAATATGCTTTTCTGATCTCGTCCGACTCCCGCAGTTCGGCGCTGTCGCCGCTCATGACGATGCGGCCGGTCTCCAGCACATAGGCACGGTGGGCCGTCTGCAGGGCCATGTGGGCGTTCTGCTCCACCAGCAGGATCGTTACGCCCTGCTGGTTGATCCAACGGATGATGGAGAAGATCTCCTGCACCAGAATGGGTGCCAGACCCATCGAGGGTTCATCCATCAGCAGGAGCTTCGGTTCGGCCATCAACGCCCGGCCGATGGCCAGCATCTGCTGCTCCCCACCCGAGAGGGTGCCTGACAGCTGACCGGCGCGCTCCCGCAGGCGGGGGAACCGGTCCATCACGATCTCCAGGTTGGCCTTGGTGTTCTTGCGTGTACGGGGCAGGAACGCCCCCATCTCCAGGTTGTCACGCACCGTCAGGTTGGCGAAGATGCGCCGGCCCTCGGGCACCTGCACTAGCCCCATGTCCACGCGTTTGTTGGCGTTGACCTTCTCGAGGTTTTGGCCCAGGAACTCCACCGAACCGCTCATCTTCTCTATGATGCCGCTGGTGGCGTGCAGGGTCGTGGTTTTGCCTGCACCATTGGCGCCGATGAGCGTCACGATCTCCCCCTGCTGCACCTCCAGTGAAACGCCATGCAGTGCGTGGATGTTGCCGTAGGCAACGTGCAAGTCCTTAATGAGCAGCATCGATGCTCACCTCCTCGCCCAGATAGGCCTTGATGACCTTGGGATTGGTGCGAATTTCGTCCGGCACGCCCTGGGCAATGAGTTCGCCGTAGTCGAGCACCAGAATACGCTCGCAGATGTTCATCACCAGGCTCATGTCGTGCTCGATGAGCAGGATTGTCAGTCCGAACCGATCGCGGATGGACCGGATGAGCTTGGTCAGATCCTGGGTCTCCTGGGGGTTCATGCCGGCCGCCGGCTCATCGAGCAGCAGAATCTGCGGCTTGGCAGCCATGGCCCGCACGATCTCCAGCTTGCGCTGCTCCCCGTAGGGCAGGCTGGAAGCCAGCTCGTCCCGCTTCTCCTCCAGACCGAAGATCTCGAGAAGGTCGGTGGCCTCATCCTCCATGCGTGCTTCCTCCCGCCAGTAGGACGGCAGGCGCAGCAACGCTGAGAAGGGCGAATAGTGCGCCGTGGGGTGCATGGCAATGCGTACGTTGTCGATGACCGAAAGCTTCTTGAAAAGCCGGATGTTCTGGAACGTGCGCGTCATGCCAAGGCGCGCAATGCGCCACGGCTTCATGCCGCCCAGCGCCCAGATCTTTCCAGCGGTGTCCGCATACTCGATGGTGCCGGCGGTCGGCGCGTACACGCCAGTCAGCAGGTTGAAGACCGTGGTCTTGCCCGCGCCGTTGGGGCCGATAAGGCCGACGAGCTCTCCTTTATCCAACGTCAGGTTAAAATTGCTGACAGCCTTCAGGCCGCCGAACTGGATCGAAAGATCCTTGATCGTCAGGATTGGCATTGCCCTAATTCCCCTTTCTCGGCCCGTTCAGCCGCGCCTTCCACCAGTCACCCCAGCGGTGCAACGTGTGCGACCACCAGGACCAGTGGGACATCTTGAGGAGCGGCAGCTCCCGGGTGCCCAGCAACCCCTGCGGGCGGAAGATCATCATCAGGATGAGGAGCAGTGGATAGATGACCAGACGGTAATCCGCCAGCGCCAGCTGGAAGCCGAAGATCGGAACGGTAGGCAAGTTGCGCAGCACCGTCTCCTGCAGCATCGTCAGCAGATAGCCAGAGAGCACCGTGCCGGTGATCGACCCCAGACCGCCAAAGACGACGATGACAAGATAGTTGACCGAGGACAGGAAGTTAAACTGGCTGGGGTTGAGGTAGCCGGATTCGGTGGCGAACAGCGCGCCAGCCAAACCGGCCAAGAAGGTAGAAATAGCATAGGCGAACACCTTGGTGTAGTGGGTGTTGATGCCCATCGACTCAGCAGCGATCTCATCCTCCCGCACGGAGAGAATGGCGCGGCCATGGGTGGACGTCATCAGGTGCACCAATGCCAGCAGCGTCAGAACAAGGAATAGGGACACCCACAGGAACGTGATGAGCTTGCTGTAGGGCACGGCCATCGATACGATGCCACGTATCCCCATGAGGCCCGACGCGCCGCCGGTGAGGTCACCCAGGTTGTTGAGAACGACGACGATGATCTCTCCCAGGGCGAGGGTGACGATGGCCAGGTAGTCCCCCCTCAACCGGAAGAGCGGAATACCCACGAGCAGCCCGAGAAGCGCTGCAAAGAGTGCCGCCACCAGCAACGCCGCCAGCATGGGGACACCGTTTTTGAGCAAGATGGCCGCGGTGTATCCTCCGATGGCCATGAAGCCCGCCTGACCCAGCAAGAGCTGCCCGGTCATGCCCGTTACCAGGTTGATGCCCAGCGCCATGATGGCGAACACCGTGGAGGTAATCATGATCTGCCCGACGTAGTCGTTGATGACGCCGGTGGCCATAAGGAGCGTCGCCACCCCGTAGAGCGCTACGATAAACACAACCTGCACGAGGATGCGACGGAGAAAATCCTTTTTCGTAATCTTCATCATGTTCTCCTCCTACACCTTCTCGCGGACTGCTTTACCCATGATGCCACTGGGGCGGATAAAGAGCACCAGAATGAGGATGGCAAACACAATGCCATCGGCCCAGGTCGTGCTGACATACCCTTTGGTGAATGCCTCGACCAAGCCGATGACGAGGCTTCCCAGCACCGCGCCGGGGATGCTGCCGATGCCGCCCAGCACCGCGGCGATAAAGCACTTGAGACCCGGGTAAATACCCATATAGGGCTGAATGCTGGGCAGATACAGGCTGTACAGAATGCCTGCCGCCGCAGCCAGCGCCGCGCCCAGGGCAAAGG
This sequence comes from Bacillota bacterium, assembly GCA_023409755.1. Lineage (GTDB taxonomy): Bacteria > Bacillota > Clostridia > Christensenellales > UMGS416 > JAEYRA01. Next base: position 2,047 of record JAEYRA010000083.1, on the reverse strand, counting down.
TAATGCTGATGATACGATCCACCGGAATGCCCATGAGGCTGGCCGCCCCCATGTCATAGGACACGGCGCGCATGGCCTTGCCGGTACGGGTGTAGTTGACAATGTAGTTGAGGAGCAGCATCAACACAACTGAGAACAGCACGACCAGCAGTTGAATGGGCGTAACTCGAAACCCCGTGTGCGCCAGTAGCCAGTCTGACACCGCCTTGAGCGGGGCCAGCGTACTGTCGTCCAACTGGGGGTATTGGCGATAGTTGGGGCCGATGAAGGGCAGCGACCGACTGCCGTTTTCAATGAACACCGACACGCCGATGGCTGTGATCAGCGCGTTGAGGCGCGGGGCGTTGCGCAGCGGCTTGTAGCAGGTCTTCTCCATCGTCACGCCGATGATGGCACAACCTGCCATGCCCACCGCGAACGCCAGCAGCGCACTCATGGGGTTGACACCAAAATCCATCAGGATGAAAAAGCCAAAATAAGCGCCCAGCATCAAGATATCCGCATGGGCGAAATTGATCAGCTTCACGATGCCGTACACCATCGTATACCCCAGGGCTATCAGGGCATAGATGCTGCCGTTGGTGATACCGATCACCAGGAATTGTTTGAATGTCTCCATTCCCTCACCCCATTACATCGAATGGTGGGAGCGCGAAACCCGTTGTTCCGCGCTCCCACAGTACAATCTGTTGGCAAGAGCAGCCGTCGCTTACGGCTGAACGGTGGCGTAGTATTTCTGGGCCAGCTTGCCGTTGTCATCATACACTGAGATCATCGTAACAGCTTTCACCGGGTTGCGATTCTCGTCGTACTTGATGGCACCGGTCACGAAGGACGAAGCGTTGGTCTTGGCGATGGCGTCGCGCACGGCAGCCTTGTCTGTGGAACCGGCGGCCTTGATGGCCTGGGCTACGATGTTCATGGCGTCATAGCCAAGGGCGGCCAGGGCGTTCGGGGTCTCGTTGTACTTGGCCTTGTACTTGGCAACGAAGTCCTTCACGACTTGCTCGCTCGAACCGGAGTCATAGTGGTTGGAATAGTAGGCACCGGCGGCCGAAACGTCGCCGTTGTCCACGATGCCATCCCAGCCGTCACCACCCACAAACGTGATGTCGGTCAGGCCTGCCGAGCGTACCTGCTTGGCGATGAGCGCGTCCTTGCCGTAGTAGTCCGGGATGAACAGGACCTGCGGGTTCTTTTCCTTCACCTTGGCGATGATGGCGGAGAAGTCCTGGTCAGCCAGGGAGTAGGCTTCCTCGTTGGTGATGATGCCGCCGCCGGCGGTGAACGCTTCCTTGAAGGATGCGGCCAGGCCCTTGGAATAGTCGTTGCCGTTGTCAAACATGATGGCCGCAGTGGTTGCCTTCAGGTTCTCCAGCGAGAACTTGGCGCAGACCGTACCCTGCAGCGGGTCAATGTAGCAGGTGCGGAAAATGAAGTCGCCGGTCTTGGTGACATCTGCATTGGTGGAGGCAGTGGTGATGAGCGGGATGCCGGCCTGCTGTGCCAGCGGCGCGATGGCCAGCGTGCACTTGGAAGCGACGGAGCCAATGATAACATCCACCTTATCCTGGGATACGAGCTTGTTGAAGCAGTTGATGGAGACGTCAGGGGTGTTCTGATCGTCTTCCAGCACCAGCTCCAGCTTCTTGCCGTTGACGCCGCCGGCGGCGTTGACCTCGTCGATGGCGAGCTTGATGGCGTTGGAGGTCGAGGTGCCATACACTGACACGTCACCGGTCATGGGCATGATGGCGCCGATCTTGATGGTGCCGGAGGCACTGGCGGCCGGGGCGGTCGTCTGGCAGCCGGTCAAAATCGCGCCAATGAGCAATGTCAACGCGATGACCGTGGAGAGAATCTTGGCCTTCTTCATACTCCTCACTCCTTATACAATTATGGTGAAGCAAGACAATTCTATAGTGAACCGCCGTTGCTTCACCAATTGAATATATGAAAAATATCATAAGCTTATTGCAGTGTCAAGAAGTTTTGAAAGAAGCGGAAGTTGAAACATCAAAAAACAGTAAAATGTCAGCGGAACGGA
>JAEYRA010000033.1 GCA_023409755.1 Bacillota bacterium | reverse complement strand
TAGGCGTTTTTGGGCACTTTTGGCGCCATCCAAAAGTGCCGCCTACGGGCCTTACGCCGCATCGTGCGGCTAGTGCGATGCAAGCATCGCACTCACGGCCCTCGGCCTTAGCGCCATCCTGGCGCATGGGCCCGGCGCAGCGCGTCTCTTAGAAAACAGATCACAATACGCAATAAAGTGTTCGCTCGAGTTCACGGGCTGGTCATTTCTGGCGAGATACCCCTCGGCTTGCACGGTAAAACGCAAGCCGTGTTTCGGGAACGGCACCCACCCAAACGATGGTAATCGACTAACTGCTTTGCCGTCCGCGCCTTACGCGCCATCCAGGCGCTAGGGCGTTGTTTCACAACGCCCTCACGGCGCGGAGCGGTTCGGCACGCGTCCAGCGTGCCGTTCCAACCACACCAGCAACACCGCCACATCGGCCGGCGACACCCCGGAGATGCGCCCGGCCTGGCCCACCGAGGCGGGGCGCAGGGCGTTGAGCTTCTGCCGGGCTTCCAGCCGGATGCCGGCGATCTGGGTGTAGTCGATGTCCGGCGGCAGGGCGCGGGCTTCCAGCTTGCGGAAGCGCTCAATCTCCCGCTCCTCCCGCAGGAGGTACCCGGCATACTTCACGGCAATCTCGGCCTGTTCGGCGGCGTCGCGGCCCACGGCGGGGGCGGCGGGGTCGAGGGCGGCAAGGTCGGCCCAGCGCACCCGGGGGCGGCGCAGCAGGTCGGCAATGGGGGTAGTGACCTCGGGCGGTACCTCCCCCCGGGCGGTGAGGGCATCGGCCAGCGACGGGGTGGGCGGCAGCGACGTCCCCTCAAAGTGGCGCGTGAGCCGCTCGGTTTTCTCCCGCTTGCGGCACATGCGGTCATAGCGGTGGTCGTCCACCAGGCCGATGCGCCGCCCGATGTCGGTCAGCCGCAGGTCGGCGTTGTCCTGCCGCAGCAGCAGGCGGTGCTCGGCGCGGCTGGTCATCATGCGGTAGGGTTCGTTGGTGCCCTTGGTGATGAGGTCGTCCACCAGCACCCCCAGGTAGGCCTGGGCGCGGTCGAGGACGAGAGGTTCCTCGCCCCGGCAGTATTGGGCGGCGTTGATGCCCGCGAGAATGCCCTGGGCGGCGGCTTCCTCGTAGCCCGAGGAACCATTCAATTGCCCGGCGGTGAAGAGCCCGCCGACGTGCCGGCTCTGGAGGGTCAGCGTGCTGGCCGTCGGGTCGATGCAGTCGTATTCGATGGCGTAGCCCGCGCGGGTCATCTCCACCCGTTCCAGCCCCGGCAGCGTCCGCAGCATCGCCACCTGCACATCCACCGGCAGCGAGGTGCTCATGCCCTGCACGTACCACTCGCGGGTCATGGCCCCCTCGGGCTCCAGGAACACCTGGTGGCGCTCCTTGTCGGCGAAGCGCACGACCTTGTCCTCAATGCTGGGGCAGTAGCGGGGGCCGGTGCCCTCAATGACACCGGAGTAGAGCGGCGACCGGTGCAGGTTGGCGCGGATGATGTCGTGGGTGGAAGCCCCTGTCCAGGTGAGCCAGCAGGGCATCTGGGGGCAGGGGGTGTCGTCGGTGAGGAAGGAGAAGTAAGGCGCGTCGGCCTGCCCATGCTGGATCTCGAGGCCGCTGGTGTCCACGGTGCGGCTGTCAATGCGGGCGGGGGTGCCGGTCTTGAAGCGCCGCAGCGGGTAGCCCAGGCGCTTCAGTTCCCGGCTCAACCGCAGGGCCGGGAACAGCCCAGACGGCCCGCTGCTGTGGGTCTGTTCCCCCACGATGGTGCGGCCGCGGAGGTACACGCCGGTGGCCAGCACCAGTGCCCGGCAGGCCACTTGGGCCCCGTCGGCAGTCACGATGCCGGTGACACGCCCGCCCCGCGTGAGGATGCGCACGCACTCCCCCTGCCGAAGGGTCAGGTGGTCGGTGTTCTCCACCGTCCACTTCATGCGCTGCTGGTAGGCGTGCTTGTCAGCCTGGGCCCGCAGCGACTGCACCGCCGGCCCCTTGCTGGTGTTGAGGAGCTTGCGCTGCAGGGCGGTGGCGTCGGCGCACAGGCCCATCTCGCCGCCCAGGGCGTCGACCTCGCGCACGAGATGCCCCTTGCTGGTGCCGCCCACCGCCGGGTTGCAGGCCATCAGCGCCACCGAGTCGAGCTGGATGGTCAGCATCAGCGTCTTGAAGCCCAGGCGTGCGGTGGCCAAGCCTGTCTCCACCCCGGCGTGCCCCGCGCCCACCACCACCACATCCCATTCCCCGGCGAAAAATGTCTTCATCCGTACCCCTTGTGCGTCGTTTGCGCGGGGTGTGGCCCCGTGCGTTCTTTCCGTATTATAGGCGCGGGGGCGGCGGCGGCGCAACTGGAAACAGTGTGGCGGGCCCCACGCTGCTCAGTGCGTGTGGTTTGTTGAGGTGGCAGGGGGCCAACCAAGAGCGAACTACTTGGGAGGGACGGTGGGGGACGGACGATTGGTTTTGCTTTTGGACGTGTCCAGGAACTGGAAATCGCGATGGGCGCGAATGATTTCCTAGGCCTGACAACCGGCGCGAGCTTGAGATGCAACAGCGGTAGCCCGCCTTTCCTGATGCTTTGATACGCATTCCATCAGGCTCCGGGCCAGCATAAGAGTACGGCGCTGCCGCGCGGCGGCACTTTTGGATGCGTCAAAAGTGCCCAAAACCGCAGGGGCGCGGACGAACTTCCTTAGACCTGACGACAGGCACAAACTTGAGAAGCAACGGCGGTAACTCGCATGTGCATTGCTCCGCAACGCACATGCTCAAACATCCCGCCCGTTGTCGCCAGCTTTTCTGCCACCTGTCGTCAGGGGGAAGTTCGAAACGCGCCCCGTTGAAAACGGAGATAACGCCCAAAGGGACATTTGTCCCTTTGGAATCCCTGCCATTCATTGGGTCTTGCGTGTGCTGTCCCCGGTTGCCGCCGGGCGGTTCATCCGCCCAAGGCACCCCCACAGTCCGCACGTGGCACCCAACCCTACCCGCCCGCAGGCGCATCTCCTACCGCAAAACCCCCGCACGACCCACGCAGCCAAAAGCCGCCAGCCGGTTAAACCGGCGGCGGCACGCCAAAGCATGTCCGTGGCACCCAACCCCTCCCGCCCGCAGGCGCGTTCCCCTCGTAAAACCCCCGCACGATCCACGCAGCCAAAAGCCGCGCGGCGACATGCGCGGCGCGCGGCTCATAATCAACCTGTGACGAGTACTCCCAACTCGCCTTTGTCGCATTGCGGCAAAGGCGACCTAACTCGCGGCGGTCGCCAAAGGCGGCCGCCGCGAATGCACAGCTTTAGCTGTGCATAGAAGAGCCTCCATTGACATGCAGCACCTGGCCGGTCACGAAGGACGAGTCGTTACAGGCGAGGTAGACATAGGCGGCGGCCAGTTCGGCGGGTTGGGCGGCCCGGCCCATGGGGGTGTCCGCACCGAAGGTCTCGATGTCGCTGGCGGGCCAGCTGGCGGGCTGCAGGGGCGTCCACACCGGGCCGGGGGCGACGGCGTTGACGCGCACCCCTTGACTGGCAAGTGAACGGGCCAGCGCCCGGGTGAAGCTGACGATGGCCCCCTTGGTGGCCGAGTAGTCAATGAGCTGCTCGCTGCCTTCATAGGCCGTCACCGATGTGGTGTTGACGATGGACGCGCCGGACTTGAGGTGGGGCAGCGCCGCCCTTGTGAGGTGGAACATGCCGAAGACATTGACCCGGAAGGTCTGCTCCAGCTGTTGGGCGGTGATATCGAGCAGGCCGTTCTGCGGGTACTGCACCGCGGCGTTGTTGACGAGCACATGGAGTGCGCCAAAGGCCGCCACCGTGTCGGCCACCAGCCGCTGGCAGGTCGCCTCGTCGCCGATGTCGCCGGGCAGCAGCAGGCAGCGCGCGCCCAGCCGCTCAATGACGGTGCGGGTCTCGTTGGCGTCGTCGTGCTCGTCGAGGTAGGACACCGCCACCGCCGCGCCTTCCCGTGCGAAGGCCACCGCCGCCGCCCGGCCAATGCCGCTGTCGCCCCCCGTGATAAGGGCCGCCTTGCCCGCGAGCTTGCCCGTGCCCACCCGCGCCGGGTCGTCGTAGATGGGCCGGGGGTTCATCGGCTGCTCCAGCCCGGGCTGGCGGTTCTGGTGCTGGGGCGGGAAGGTCACATTGATCGTCTTGTTGTCCGGTTTCTGCCCCATCGGGGGGTAATAGAGTTCCATCGTCCACACTCCTGGCATTTTTGTCAGTGTGTGGGGCCGGCGGGCAAGTTATGCACAGGGTGGGGAAAGAGCCAACAACGGAACAGAAAAGGCGGCGACGGGCGTCGCCATTGTGGGGTTGTAGGGATAGCCAACTGCGCGGCCTTGGACAGCGCCCTTTGTACCGCGCGGCTAAGGGGGGTGAGGGCTCACGTTCCTACAGCCCTTGTGTAAAACTACTTCAAACTCCTGAGAATCGTGACCACCAACCAAAGGACAACCGCAACGACAGCCATGATGATGACAGCCATGTCCATGACATAAACCACATCAAATCTGTCCATGGGATTCTCCTTCAAAGCGAATTCTGATCCATGGTTCGCTTGCTTCACGCCCACGTCGTTTCTCCCGATGCCCGGTTGTGAATATCGGAAACCGTTTGATCGTAGTATATGCCAACAAAGCCATGGCGAACGATCCACAATCCATGGTTTGCGTCATAAAAGCTCTTTTGCACCATAAATGGAAGGTTGTGTGGAAGAGTGACCGGGCTCGCCCGATTGTTGTGCCCAGCTGCCGTTGGCCGTGCCGCGCGGTTCTTCCTTCGCCCCTACGCCCGCAGCACGTAATACTCCATGCCATAGGCCTGGAAGTCGTTGATGACGCGGAACCCGACGGCGCGGTAGAAGGCGAGGGAGGCGGGGGTGTTCGTCTCCACCAGCGTGGGCAGGCCCTGACGGGCGGCCTCCTGCACGGGGGGTAGCACCAGCGCGGTGGCCAGGCCCTGCCGCCGGGCGGCGGGCAGCACCCCGAGGTTGGAAAGGTACAGATACCGGCGCGGGGCCACGCGGTCGCGCTCCCGGTCGATGACGGAAGACACCTCGTTCAACAGCCGGTAATGGCGGGGCTCCATGCCCCGGCCCACCCGGTGCCCGCCATAAAGGAACCACCGCCAGGGTGCGCAGCCCATGCGCCAGCTGGGCAGCCACAGCGACACGCCGTCGGGGGTGGCGCCCACGGCCCAGGCCTGGCCGTTGGCGGCGGCAAGGCGTGCGGTGTAGTGGAACACCGGCTCAATGAGCGTCAGGCGGGTGGCGGGGTCGGGGCAGATGCGGGTGACCAGCGGGTCATCGGCAAAGGCCAGCGCCAGCGTGCGGGCGGCGGGGGCAGCCTGCCGCGGGCCGAGTGGCAGCAGAGGGATCTCGCGGGGCAGGGGGTCGGTCGTCATGGCCGCGCCTCCCCCGGTTTCACGCCGGTTTCGGTGAGGAAGGCCCCCAGGGCGTCCAAGTCCTGCCGGTACACCTCGGCCAGCGCCCGGTTGTAGATGATGGACGCCGGGTGGTAGAGGGGGAAGAGGTGGAAGGCCGTCTCGCCCAGGGCGCAGGGCAGGGGTTGGCCGTGACAGGCCCCGATGACGGCGGCGCGGTCGTCGCGCACGGCCTTCAGGGCCACGTTGCCCAGTGTCACCACCACCTTGGGCCGGATGATCTCCATCTCCCTGCGCAGGAAGTGGAAGCACAGCTCGATCTCCTCCCGCGTGGGGGGGCGGTTGCTGCGGCTGCCGGTGCGGGGGTGCACCTTGTAGGGGCGGAACTTCACAACGTTGGTGATGTAGAGCCGCTCCCGGGGCAGGTTGAGATGCTCCAGAAACTCGGTGAGGTTCTGGCCGGCCTTGCCCACAAAGGGCAGGCCCTGGGCCTCCTCCTCGGCGCCGGGGGCCTCGCCCACCAGCACGATGGGGCTGTCGGGGTCGCCCTGGCCAAACACCATGCGCCGCCCGTCGGGCGGGTACACCGTCCGCAGCAGCTCCTGGCACTGGCCCCGCACGGCCGTCAACGCCGTCCCTTTATGCTCCGCCATCGTCGTTCCTCCGTGCCAGTCGTTCTTTGAGCGCCATCATGTCCCGCCAGGAATCGATGAGCCATTCCTCCCGCCGCAGCAGGGCCGCCGGGTGGTAGGTGGCCAGCATGTCCACGCCGACCCGCCGCACCCATTGCCCGCGTATCTGGCTCACCCGCGCGTCCCGGTCGATGAGGTGGCGCACCGCCGTGCCGCCCATGCACACGATGATTTCCGGGCGGAGGAGCCTGACCTGCCGCCGCAGGTAATTGAGGCAGGCCTCGGCCTCGTCGTCGGTGGGGGTGCGGTTGTCGGGCGGGCGGCACTTCACCACGTTGGCGATGAAAACCTCCTCCCGCCGCAGGCCCACGGCCTCCAGCATGCGATCCAGCAGCTGGCCCGCCGGCCCCACGAACGGGCGGCCCTGGCGGTCTTCCTCCGCCCCCGGTCCTTCCCCCACAAAGAGCACCCGTGCCCGGCGGTCACCCTCACCCGGCACGGCCTGTTTGCGCCCCCGGCACAGGCCGCAGGCCGTGCAGGCTGCAATCTCGGCGGTCAGCGCCGCCCACTGGTTGTCCCGTTCGTCGGTCACGCCTGCTTGTCCTCCGTCTGCGCCGGCCCGCGCCCCAGCACCCGCCGCGCGATGTCCATGGGGAAGCGATTCTCCCCCCACAGCAGGGCCAATGCCAGCAAGCCTTGGGCCGCCCCCAGCAGGAAGTAGAGGATGTGCAGCCCGCCCACATACCACAGCACCAGGCACTGCACCACGATCCAGCACACCATGGCCGCGCCCAGTACCCCGGTGACATAGCCCTGCCAGGGGTGCTGCCGCCGCACCAGCGCCAACACGCCGGCGGCCACATTGCCCAGCCCCAGCACGAGGAACAGAAAGAGGCCGGGGAGGAGGAAGTCGGTGAACGGCCCGTTGCGCAGCGCCTCGGTCGTTATGCCGGGCATGGGGGCGGTGGGGTTGAACATAGCGGCCGCGCCGCCAAAGAGCGCGCCTACGCCGACGAATAGGTGCAGGGCGATCAAAGACACGCGAATGGCTTTCATAGCATCCTCCGGGGGTGGTTTTGGTATACAGTATAGCACGTGCACGCCTCCAGGCGTGCACAACCGTACAAGCTTACAGTGCTTTTCATCAGAAAAGCACTCGCCACGGAGTGGCGCAAGCGCCGTACGGAAGTCAGCTTGAGAGACAGCCAAACTTCATGCGAGCACCGGAAAAGCACTCCGTGCGCGTCCCCAGGCGCGCACAACCGACCGAGCTTACAGTTCTTTGCCGCAGGCAAAGAACTCGCTGCGCAGCAGCGCCAAGCGAGGGCGGAAGGCAGCCGGAGCAACCACAAAACCTAATGCGAGCAGTCGCTGCCGTCAGGCAGCGTTAGGCGCCGTACGGAAGGACAGTCTGGATAACCACCTTAGCCTGTGCAGCACCAGAAAAGCACTCGCCACGAAGTGGCGCAAGAGCTGTACGGAAGGTCAGTCGGAATAACCGCCATAGCCTATGCGAGCACCAGAAAAGCACTCGTTGCCATTAGGCAACGTTAGGCGCCATACGGAGGACAGTCGGGATGACCACCAAACTTAATGCGTGTGTCAGCAAAGGACTCGTCGCGCAGCGACGCAAGCGAGGGCGGAAGGCAGCCGGGGTGATAGCAAGACCCCTCGTGCGAGCACCAGCAAAAGATGGGCAGCGGTAAGACTTCTTGCGTAACTCTCATTCGGTAGGCCTATGGTCTACCACGTCCCGTCCTTCGCGTTTTCTTCGGGCGCGTTCGAACTTCTCCCTGATGGCCGGCGGCAGATAGCTGGCGACAACGGGCGGGATGTTTGAGCAAGCGCATTGTGTAACAATGTGCTTGCGAGTTACCGCCGTTGCCTCTCAAGCCCGGTGCCGGTCATCAGGTCTTGGAGGTTCGTCCGCGCCCTTGGTGTTTTTGGGCACTTTTGGCGCCATCCAAAAGTGCCGCCCAGCGCAGCGCGTATCTCACTTATTGTAGGCAGCGCCTAATGAGTACGGAAGGCAGTTGGAATAATAACTACTGCTAGATGCGGGTACCGTCTCCATCATGCAACGCTAGGCGAGGGGGCAGTTGGACAACTGTTACAGCCCATGTTGGGAAACGGTAAGTAAATTCGTGCTCATCACTTATAAGAAACGCGTTGCGCTGGGCGGTCCTTTTGAAGCGCAAAAGGACCCAAAACGCTTAAGGAGGCGCGGACGAGTTTCCAAGACCGAACGTCTGGCACAAAGGTGAGTAGCAGCGGCGGGTAACTCGCAAGGGCATTGCCTTGCAATGCCCTTGCTCAAACATCCCCGCCCGCTGTCGCAGAGCGAGTGCCGCCAGCCGCCCGGGGGAAACTCGAAACGTGCCCGAGGGACGGTACGCCGGCTCCCGCTGCGAAAGCTGGCTCCCGCCGTCCCTCTCCCAGTTTTGAGGCGTTGGGGGAGAGGGTTCTCCCGCATCCCCCGCAAACCATACGCCCCAACCGCATTGGCTATACGCGTACCCGGCAGGGTTTGTGCAACCTGCGTCGAATAGAAGAATCATCGAGAAAAGCAGAGAAGGGGGACGCCCATGAACTATGTCTTTCATTCGCCGGTGGAGCACCTGAGCGAGGCCGTTGTGCCCGCCGGACGGTTGCTCATCAACTGGATCGGCCAGGCTGGCTTTGTCTTTAAGAGCCCCAGCGGTCACACGCTGTGCGTGGACCCGTACCTTTCCAACATCATTGAGAAGTACGAGGGGCTGGAGAGCCGCCGCATGTATTGGCCGTCCTTCGGGCTGGAGCGGTTCCGGGTGGACGGGCTGTTCCTGACCCACGACCACATTGACCACACCGACCCCGAGACCCTGCCGATGGTGGAGGCCTATGCCCGGCCCGAGCGCTACTACGCCGTGCCGAGCTCGGCGGCCCACCTGCGGGCCATGAACGTGCGGCCTGACGCCATCACCGAGGTGCGCCCCGGCGACCATCTGACCTTCCACGACATGGTGCTGCGGCCGGTGTTCGCCAACCACACCCCCGACTCGGTGGGTCTGATTCTGGAGTGCGCCGGGCTGAAGGTCTACATCACCGGCGACACCTGCGCCTGCGCCGAGCTCCTGGCCCAGCGCGACGAGCAGGTCGATGTGCTCATCACCTGCATCAACGGCATCTACAACAACCTCAACGTGCGCGAGGCCGTCGATCTTGCCGTGGCCATCGGCGCGAAGCTGACGATCCCCATGCACTTCGGGGTCGTGCCCTCCAACACCGTGCGTCCCGAGCGCTTCCTGCACACGGCTGCTGAGGCCGGCATTGACTACGTGATCCTGAAGCCCGAAGAGCACTATCTCCTGGCCCACAAGGGGGAGAAGGTGACGGCAGAGTTGCTGTAAGGCAACCTGTTATTGGCGCAGCGGCCGGGCTCCGGGCGCTGCGTCAGAGTGTCTACAAACCCCTAGAACGAGCAAGGGGAGGGGAATCTCCCGCCCCATCGCAACACTTCGCGTTGCTCGCGCCACTCTCAACGATTCTGACGAATCGTCTGCCGTGGCACGGGGGTAACACCGCTTCATTCGGTGGGAGAAGGAGATGGGTCAATGCGAGCACAAGTAAAACCCCGCCCGAAGGCGCAACGTATCCTTAGAAACCCGCATGAGAGCTGCAATTTGTGATTGGTCCATCGCAATACTTCGTATTGCTCGCGTTGTTCTCAACGATTCTACGGAATCGTCTGCCGCAACGCGGGACTGAGAGTCGGCGACATGTGCGGCGAATCAGACACGCAGGGCTGGTCGCAATCCTTCGGATTGCTGCTCGCCCAAGCATCCCGGATGCGTGTCCAACCGCCACGCCGCTAAGGCATTGCCGTGCAATGCCTTAGCGCCAGGACGGCGCGTAAGGCGTGAACGGCGATCTTGCCATAACAAGAACAAGCTGTATGAATCGCGGCTGTCGCAACGGCGGCAGACGCGAAAGCAGCGGCCGGGATCCGGGCGCTGCGTTTGTTTCCGGGGAGGTCTGCGTTCTGGCAGACGACAAGGATCGCGCGGGCGCAGCGTCCGCGGGAGAGAGAGGATGACGATGGAAGCGTTAGAAACCTGTCTGGATGCACTCAAGGAGCTGTTTGGCGGCGACGTGCAGTTTTCACTGGCGACGACCGCCGGCAACGTCCCGTCGGTGCGGGTGGTGGATGTGACCTTTGAACAGGGGTCGTTCTACATCGTGACCTACGCGACGACGCAGAAGGTTGTGGAACTGAAGCAAAACCCCGACGTGGCCCTCTGCCAGGAGATGCATCGTTTCAGCGGCCGGGCGTTCGTGACGGGCCACCCCCTTGCCCCCGAAAACCGGGAGATTCGCGAGAAGCTCATTCGCGTGTTTGAACCGTGGTACTTCCTGCACAACAACGAGGCCGACGAGAACATGTGCTATGTGCGGGTGGATCTGACGAAGGGCTTCTTCCACAAGGGTGGCACGGGCTACAAGGTGGACTTTGCCGCGCGGCAGGTCGAGACGTTCCCGTTCGACTTTGACCCCGCTGCCGAGCAGTGACACGCCGGCGGTGACGGCCTGTGCGATACTGGGGGGAGCAAACACGGAGGAACCCATGTTGGAACTGATGGCGACCTGTTGCCCGGGGCTGGAGGATGTGCTGGCCGATGAGGTGACCGAGCGGCTGGGCGCGGCGGCGCGCGCGGCCCGTGGTCAGGTGCGCTGGGCCGGCGAGGTTCCCGGTGCGCTGGCCCTGCGCTGTGCGGATA
>JAEYRA010000026.1 GCA_023409755.1 Bacillota bacterium | reverse complement strand
CTGAGTAATAGCCAATGAGGTGAAGACAATGAAGGTGATAAGCACAGAAGGTTCACAAGTCTTGTCTCAGGAAGATGTACTAGCTAGCGAGAATCTTCTCAGAGATGAAATAGTAGTTGCAAGAAATAGCTTAACAACAGATAGGCTAGATATGTCTTTTGGTGAGATCATTAATATGTATGATCGACAAGAAATTATCATTCGGCCAGAGTTTCAGAGATTGTTTAGATGGACAGCTGAACAACAGACAAAGTTTATTGAATCGATTTTATTAGGTATCCCGATACCGCCGATTTTCGTTGCAGAAGACGAAAAAGGGCGTTGGGAACTTGTGGATGGCTTGCAAAGAATATCAACCATTATTTCCTTTTTTGGGTTGCTTAAAAATGACAATGAACTGGAGCTCAAGAATAACTGGACACTTATTGAGGGCGACTTGGTTCCTGCGCTAGATGGCTATAACAGCAGCAATATGCCATCCAAATATCTACTCAATATTAAGAGAGCAACTTGTAGAGTAGAAATAATCAAGTGGGATAGTAAGTGGGATATGAGATATGAGCTTTTCTCTAGACTAAATACTGGAGGCTCGGCACTAACCGATCAAGAAATTCGGAACTGTATTTTTAGAAGTGGCCTTACACACTTCTATACTTTCATAAATAGTGCATCTAAGGATGAGAAATTTCTGAATCTTGTAGCTCTGTCTAGGAAGCAAATCGAAGGATTATACGATCAGGAACTGATAGTTAGGTTCTGCTCGCTTGTAAACGATTGGGAGAATGTCAATAGTTCTATCTCTATTTACATGACGGAATATATGCAAAAAATGCTTGATAGAGAAGCTGACTTGCCCGAAGGCATTCGAGAGATATTCTATGAAACATTGTGCGTCTTAGCAAACTTTAATTCGTCTATTTTCAGATATCCACAAAGTTCATTGTTCTCATCAACGCTTTATGATGGAATTATGATTGGTGTAGCCAAAAACCTGCATAAGTTTAAGGACAACCTAGAGTTATTAGCTAATAAAATCGAATTGCTAAAGCAAGATAAGGAGTTTAGACGCAATTCAGGCTCAGCTTCTAATAGTAAAAACAGGACGAAGCAGCGGATAAAAAGAGCAATAGAGGTTTTCGGAGATGCCGACTAAACAGGTACTCGATGCAATTGACAGTGACATAAATTGGCGAATTACAGAAATTGGTTATATTAAAATGAACGCAACGCTACTTTCGTTTAACCCAGATCGCAAGGCGGCGCTGTTAAGATATTCGATTCCTGCACTCTACTCAGTCTGGGAAGGGTTCGTGGTGAACACGTTAACGGAATATTCGCGTGAAATAAACTCTCTTTGTATCCCTGTTGACAGAGTGAACATTGATATGTTGACACACAATGTTTATGATGTTTTTGATTTACAAAATACACGTGGTGATTATGAAAAAAAGAGAACACTAATTGAGCGCATATTCAGATATATGAGAAGTGGTACGATTAACCTCTCGCCAGTAATTGATACTGAGTCAAACGTCAACTATAAGGTTCTAGTAAAACTTCATCGGCGACTTAACTTGGATTTGCCAGAGGAATCAACATTTATTTCGGATCTTAATAAGTACGTTAATATTCGTAACAAAATAGCACATGGAGACAACTCTATAAGTATTGATAGCGGACATCTTAGCGAATTCTCCAATTGTATCATTAATTTAATGAATTCTGAGCGGCAGATTATTGAGAATAGTCTTCGAAGTAATTCGTATACCTGCGATCCAATACAATAATTGCGAAAATTCCAGCATGCTGTGTATGCTCACTTGCTAGACGATGCCGCACTACATACAAGGATTTCCCCCTTTTTGTCCTCGCCAAGTCTATTCCAAATGGTTTGACCATCCCTGTTAATGTGAGTCGATGTATTCGTCCGCAGGCGCGTCTCCCCCGCAAAAATGATGAACGAGCCAAATAAAAAAGAAGCCGTCCGGCGACCTGTGCGCCGGACGGCAGTGCCTATGCTGTGACGAGAACCATCCTAACTCGAATGCGTCGCGCAGCGGCGCAGTCGAACTATTTGTGGGGAGCCGCCCCCACCGCGAAGAACTCCAGCATCTCCTCCCCGGTGTTGCGGATCTGGTGGTACTGGTTGACGCCGATGAACACGATGTCACCATCGCGGATGGGCTGGGTCTCGCCGTCGATGACGATCTCCCCCCGGCCGGAGATGATGTAGTAGATCTCCTCGTGGTCGTCGTGCACGTGGTTGTGGTACTCCAGCGTGGGCTGCAGCAGCGCACGGGCGATGTACATCATCGACTCCATGCAGGCGGTGGGGCGGTTGTCGCCGGGCTTCTTGGCGGAAAGCAGCTGCCAGTCGATGCCCGCGTCGTGGGCGATGCCCGGGGCGTGGTCTCTCCAGTTGGCTTTGATCATGGTGCTTGTCCTCCTTAGGGCCGTACGGCGGTGCCGTCGGGCAGTCGGGTCAGCGTCCAGCTGGGCAGCTCGTGGAAGCAGGGGTACTTCTTAGCCGCTTCCTCATCGATGTCCACACCGAAGCCGGGCTTATCCTCCACATACACGAAGCCGTTCTTCACCTTCGGCACACCGCTGAAGACTTCGTTGATGGGCCCGCTCTCGTCGATGCCGCACCACTCCTGGATGCCGAAGTTGGCACTGGCAAGATCGAGGTGCACGTTGCAGGCGTGGCCCACCGGGGACACGTCACCCGGGCCGTGCCACGCCGTGCGGATGCCGTAGGCCTCGCAGAGGATGGCGAGCTTGCGTGCCGGGGTCAGGCCGCCGATCTGACTGATGTGCACGCGGATGAAATCAATGAGCCGCTCGTTGATGATGGCTGTCCACTCCATGGGGTTGTTGAAGAGCTCGCCCATGGCGATCGGCACGGCGGCGTGCTGGCGGATCTGGCGGAACCAATCCACCTGCTCCGGCGGCAGCGCGTCCTCCAGGAAGAACAGACGGTAGGGCTCCACGGCCTTGGCAAGGCGCACGGCCTCGATGGGCGCCAGGCGCTCGTGCACGTCGTGGAGCAACTCCACCTCGAAGCCCAGCTTGTTGCGCAGGTGCTCGAACATCACCGGCACCGAGCGGGCATAGGCCAGCGCGTCAAACGGCGCGTCCTTCAGCTTGTTGGCACGCGGGTCGTTGATGTATCGCATGTCGAAGGTGTCGGAGCCGTCGGGGCTGTTGAGGAAGTTCATCTTTCCGCCGTAGCCGCCCATCTGGCAGCGGATGTACTGGTAGCCCTGCTCCATGTAGCGGCGGACGTTGTCCTCCACCTCCACGGGGTCGCGGCCGTCAGCGTGGCGGTACACCGGTGCGCCGTCGCGGCACTTGCCGCCCAGCAGACGGTAGACCGGCATGCCCGCTTCCTTGCCCAGGATGTCCCACAGGGCCATGTCGCAGCCCGACATGGCGTTCAGCAGGTCGGGCCCGTTGCGCCAGTAGGACGAACCGTGGGCCACCTGCCAGATGTCCTCAATGCGGCGGGGGTCACGGCCCAGCAGCAGCGGGGCCATGTACTCTTCAATGGCGGTGACGACAACCTTCCACCGCTGGGTGAAGGTGGCGCAGCCCAGGCCGTAGAGACCGGGCTGGTTGGTGTCGATGCGCACGACGATCAGGTTGGAGCCGTCGGGCGCGCAGGTGATGGCGCGTACGCCGGTGATGCGAAGCTCGGACATGGGGTGCCTCCTTTATTGTTGTTCGCGTTCCTTGACTTTTTCCATGAATTCCTCGGTGACGACGGGACGGCCCCAGCCCATGCGGGCGGCGTTTTCAAAATCGCCTTCGGGCATGCCGGGCAGGATGAGCCCGCCATCCACGCGCACGGTGACGCCGGTGATGTAGCTGGCCTTTTCCGAAGCCAGGAAGGCGATGAGGTGGCCATTCTCCCGCGGGGTGCCCAGGCGGCCCACCGGGATGCGCACGCCCAGGGAGTTCTGCCAGCGGCCGCCATCCTCCCGCACGATGGTGGCGCCGGGGGCCACGCAGTTGACGCGGATGCCGAAAGGTGCCAGATCCATGGCGATGGACTCGCAGGAGCGCTTGAGCGCGGCCTTCATGCCGCCGTAGACGAGGTCGTCGGGGTAAGCACGCTCGGCACGGGAGGAGGTGATGAAGATGATCGTGCCCTTGATGCCGTTGACGACCATGTGCCGGGCGGCCGCGCCGGTGGCCAGCATATAGCCGCGGTAGTTGAGGTTGTAGATTTTGTCAATGCCCTCGGCCGTCGCCAGCAGGATGGACTCCCGCGAGTTGGTGCCGGCGTTGTTGACCAGCAGATCGAGGTGCCCCAGGTCGGCGATGGCACGCTTGACGGTCTTCTCCGGCACGTCGGCCTCGCTCAGGCTGGCCTGGTAGACGAAGCAGCGCCGGCCCAGTGCCTCGATGGCGGCCTTGGTTTTGGCCGCGCCGTCGGGGTTTTTGCCGTAGGTAATGGCCACGTCGTAGCCTTCCTCAGCCAGTACCTCGGCAATGCCTTGACCGATGCCGCTGCTGCCGCCGGTGACCAAGGCGGTTTTTTGTGTGGTTTCCATGTGCGTTCTCCCTTTCCCGCGGGGGAGCTCCCCGCCGCAAATCCCGGCCTTTGCCGGTCATACCTCGTAATGATTCGCCCTCCGCCGCCCATTCCCTGCCAGTATTCCCGTCCAAACCGGTCTGCATAGACAATTCGGTCGGCGTACACTGGGGCAATGGGCGCATAGGGATAGACAGGTGATGCACATGGCAAGGGACTGGAAACTGTGGGGCACAATGGTGTTGCTGGCGGCGCTGCTCCTTGGCGCGGTGCGCATGGGCCGTGCCCCGGTGGAGCCAATGCTGCTGGGCGGCGGCCTACACGAACAGACTGTGACGACGACTGATGACGTGTCGTACGCTGTGTTTGACACAGCCGAAGGCCAGGAGACGTGGGCTCGGTTCCGGCGGCCGTCCTCCGCCCCGGCACTGGCAATGCAATACGATGGCGACGAGCTGCTGGCCGTCTATGAAAGCGGGCAGACCGTGTCCTATACCAAGCCGGAGGAGGTCATTCATGGGTATCTGGCGCTGCTGGGGCAGGCGGCCAACCTGGAGGGATACAGCGCGGGGTGCGGCTCGGTGGGCGCGGGCACCACGCCTTATCCTTACGCCTGGAGCCTGCTGACAGAGGAGGCGAAGGCCAAGCTCTCGCTCGACGACTTCCTGGATTCCTTCGCCGGGGTGGGGGCGCTGACGCCCCTGGCGCTGGAGCCACTGAAAGTGGAGGAGGACGAGGCGGTGTTCTGGGTGGAGCTGGAGTACATCCAGGCCGGGCGACAGAGCACCAAGCCCCAGCCCACGGCGTTCTGCTACTGTTATGGGCTCATCGTTGTGCGCCATACCGCACGGGACGGCTGGCGCATCCAGGCCACCGACTACCTGCCCGAAGACTTCCTGTGCGCACCGGAACACGGCTGGGCTTGGGAGGCCCAATCCTTTGTGTCCCTCCTCTACGGCGACCAATACGGGCTCATTGATGGCGTGGACCTGGTGGACCGCCAAAACAAGCGCACGACCATCTTTGCCAGCGGCGGCGGGCGGGCGTACCGCTTCGACTTCCTGCGCACCACCGACGGCATCGACCGGTTGGTGGGCGAGTGGATCCAGCACAACGGGGACTGGCAGGAAACGTCGCTCCTGCGGGGCGACGACCGCATCTGGAAGCTGACGCCCGACAGCCCTGCCTTCGCGCGTTAGCCCGGCTGGCGGTAGTGAATGAGCAGTGACACCCGCGCCGGGCCGTCGCCGTCGTTGCGGTAGCCATGGGGTCCGTCGCACTGGAAGCGGATGGCGTCGCCGGTGTGCAGGGCGTATTGCTCCTCCCCCACAAAGACGGTCACATCCCCCTCAAAGACCGTCAGGAACTCCTCGGTCTGCTGGCCGTGGGCCTCGGCGTGCAGCTCTCCGCCCACGTCGACGGTGATGCTGTACAGCTCGAACGGCTGCCCCTCGTCATAGGGAAAGAGCGGGTAGGTGTGAAACAACCCGTCATCCTCGCTCACCGGCCGCAGGTCCGCCGCCCGGCGCACCTCGGTGTTACGCTGGGGGGGCAGCAGCAGGCTGGTGAACGACACCTTCAGCCCGTTGGCGATCTTCCACACCGTGGCAATCGTCGGGCTCGATTCCCCTCGTTCAATTTGCCCCAGCATGCTTTTGCTGACACCCGTGAGGTCGGAGAGCTTATCGAGACTCCAGCGGCGTTCCTCTCGCAGGGCCCTCAGGTTTTCGGCCAGGGCAGCATGTGCCTGTTCCATGAAAATTCCCCCTTGTGCGTCATAGCGCACATGTGTATAATAAAGCAAACGTGCGCGATGACGCACTTTTGAACAGTATACCACATCAACAGGGGGAACAACCATGCTGCAATGGTTTGCTTTGATCTCTTACGCGCTCATCTGCATTTTCACGCCAGGGCCCAACAACATCATGGCCCTGGCCATGGGCCACCAGGTGGGGTGGCGGCGCACGCTGCCGTTCAGCTCCGGGGTGTTTGTGGGGTTCCTGTTGGTGCTGTGGGCCGGTTGTGCGGCCAACCTGGTGTTGGCCGCCGTGCTGCCTCGTCTCACGCTGGTGATGCAGGTGATCGGCGCGGCCTACATGCTCTTCCTCGCCTGGAAGATGGTGCGTGCCGCTGACCAAGCGGAAAAGGAGGAAGGGAGCACGGGTGTACCCTTTGCCGCGGCCGTGGCACTGCAGTTTGCCAACCCCAAGGGGGTGCTCTTTGCCCTGACGGCCACTGGCAGCTACCTCATTCCCCTGGCAGGCAGCGCAGCTTGGGCGGTCTGTGTGCCGTTGTCTGCCCTGTGCCTGGGGTCCACACTCTGCTGGGCCTTTTTCGGTGATGTGCTGCGCCGGTTTCTGCATCGCCATCGGCGCCCCTTCTACTGGGCGATGGCCATTTTGCTGGCGCTGTGCGCCGTCAGTCTGTTTTTGTAATGAGGGTACGAAATGCATTCCTAAAATAGTGGAGTTCTTTTGAGAAAACGCACTTATTTGCTAAAGAAGGTGGGTATATATAAGGGAGTAAAGTGGAACCGGGAGGGTCGTGCTGTGGCGATTCCGACGAAGGGGCCGGAGGAAACCGAACAACAGGTAGAAAATTTGGTGCCATTGCCAGCTTCGGTAGAGGTTGTGGTGGCCGACGACCAAATGACTGCCTATGCCGTATTACGCCCGCCGGTCAATGGCGGGGCCATGGTGACTGCGCAGGACATTGGTGCGGCACTGCTTGCAAAGCGGGTGAACGCGGGCGTCCAGCAGGAGGTCATCGACAAACTGGTGCGGGAGCCGGAGTACAACCGCATGGTTCCCGTGGCACTTGGTGTGCTGGCGCAGGAGGGACGCAACGCTTCGCTCGACTACCAGGTTGCCCTGGCGCTGGAACACAAACCCCGGGAGCGGGAGGACGGTACCGTTGATTACCATGACCTGGGGCTCATCAATAACGTGAAGGCGGGCCAGGTGCTGTGTGTGATGAACCCGGCGGTGAAGGGTACGCCGGGGCACACGGTGCTGGGCAAGCCCCTGATGCCGCCCACCGTGAAGAACGTACTGCTGCCGATGGGCAAGAACACCAGGATACTGGAGAACCAGTTGACGCTGGTGGCCGCCATCGCCGGCCATTTGGATTTCTCCAACGGCAAAATCAACGTGCTCAATGTGTTTACGGTCAATGGCCCGGTTTGCAACGCCACCGGCAATGTGGACTTTGACGGTAGCGTCATTGTCACCGGCGACGTAATGGCGGGCTTTCGCGTGCGGGCTACCGGTCGGATCGAGGTCGCCGGATATGTGGACAACGCCACACTGGAGTCGGGCGGTGACATCAAGATTCAGGGCGGCATCAAGGGACACGGGCGGGAGCCCATCCGCTGTGGGGGCAGCCTCAAGGCCCTGTTCATTGAGAACGCGGAGCTACTCGTCACAGGTGATGTGAGCGCCGACGTCATCATGCAGTCCACCATTCGCTGCGGCGGCACGCTGAAGGCCGAAGGAAAGCGCGGCGCCATTCTGGGCGGTCTCTACGTGGTGGCTCAGTCGGTGCATGCCAACGTCGTTGGCACGCCCAGCAGCCTGTCCACCACCTTTGAACTGGGCATCGATCCCATGCGCAACGACCGGCTCAAGGCGGTGGAGAACCGCCTGCGCGTGCTGGAGAAGGAATGTCAGAAGCTGACGCAGATCGTTGGCATGCTCCAGCCCCTGCGGGATACGGGCCGCATCAGCCCCGAGCGGGACACCATGCTGGAAAAGGCCATTGTGACCCACGCGAGTATGCTGGGGGAAACGCAGGCCCTGCGCCAGGAGCAGGCCAGCCTGCGGCAGGAGATGCAGAGTTACACCACCAGCGCCCTGGTGTGCAGGCGTGAGCTTTACATGGGCGTCAAGTTGACCATCGGCACGACGCCCTACGTGGTGGGCCAGGATCTCCTCCGCAGCCGTCTGCACCTCAGCCCTGAGCGGGAGATCCTCATCACACCGATTTGATTGAAAGCAAAACCCCGTCCGGTGGACAGCGCACAGAAGGTCTACAAACCCATAGGACGAGTAATGGGAGAAGAACCTCCCGCTGATTCATTCGGCGGGAGGAACGCCGGGGTCAGCACGAGCAGAAGAAAAACCCCCGCCCGAAGGCGCAACGTGCCATATAAACTTGCATGAGATCTGCAATTTGTGATCGGTCGGCGACATGTGCGGCGACCGATCGGGCCCTAACGAGAACAAGGACTTTGAATCGCGGATGTCGCCACAGCGGCAGACGCGAAGGGTGTCCGGTGGACGGCGCACCCCGGGCGTGCTATGCTGATGGCACGCCATTTCATTTTAGGAGGGGATTCCATGTTGATTCAAAAGCAAGAGCTCTTGCCCGAGGTGCGGGAGCATATGCGCGGCGGCGAAGGGACGGTGCAGCTCTTCCAGACCCCCCAGGACAGGCTGCCTGCGGGCACGCGCCTGTCTGCCGTCATTGAGCTGCCGCCCGGCGCGTCCATCGGTGCCCACGCCCACGAGAAGGAGACCGAGGTGTTTCACTTCATCGCCGGGGAGGGTGAGGTGGACGACGATGGCACAACGCGAGCCGTAAAGCCTGGCGACACACTGACCACCGGCGGCGGGGCCAGCCATGGCGTGCGCAACACCGGCAGCGAGCCTCTGCGGTTCTTCGCCATCATCGTGCTCAACGCAGACTAGCGAAGAACCAACCCGGTGCGGTTGGGGCACACCTTGCGGCATTCGTAGCAGTGGATGCGGTATTCGTTTTTGCCCCGTGCGCCAAAAGCATGGCCATGGCAGGCCAGCTGATCGATGATCTCCCCGTCCAAGGCGTGGACGGGGCAGGCCTTTACGCAGCGCTGGCAGCCGGGGATGCAGGCCTGGTAGTCTGCTATCGGGTCGGGGTTGAGTTCCGCTTCGGTCAGCACGGCGCTCAGCCATGTCATGTTGCCCAGCCGGTCGTTGACCAACAGGGTGTTGCGGCCGATGCGGCCCAGACCTGCCAGCTCGGCTGCGTGCTTCAGGCTGATGGTGCCGCGGAACCGCTCGGTACGCTCGTCCCAGTCATCGGGGTAGTTGCTGGCAATGGGCAGGCTGGCCGCTCCTTCGTCCATCATGGCCTGGGCCAGCGCCGGTGCTATGCGGTTCATGCGGTCGGCGCAGTAGTTGCGGGTGACCCAGTAAGGGCTGGTCGACGCCGCGTCCAGTGTGGCGGGGTTGAAGCGGCAGGCCAGCACCACGACAGATTGGCAGCCAGGCATCACGTCATTGGGGTGGTAGCCTTGGGGTGCTGTGGTGAAGCGCTCCACCGGTGCGATGCCAACCAGGTCCGCGCCCAGTTCACTGGCCATGATTTTGACGGTTTCAGCAGTCAGCATGGTCGTTCTCCTCTTGAATGTACTACCATGATGAACGTTTTGCGCTCTCCTGTCAACAGCCGTGACTAGCCGGAGAGCACTGACTGGTTTCCCGCCGTCTATGAACGACAAAGCGCCGCAGGGCCTGCGGCGCTTGTGTTTGTGTGGGGGAGGGCGAAACTTACAGATCCTGGAACAGAGCGGTGGAGAGATAGCGCTCGCCGGTATCGGGCAGCAGGGCCACGATGAGCTTGCCGGCATTCTCGGGGCGCTTGGCCAGCTCAATGGCCGCGAAGGCTGCGGCACCCGAGGAAATGCCGACGAGCAGACCCTCGGTACGGGCCAGCAGCCGGGCCGTGGCGATGGCGTCCTCGCCCTTCACCGGCAGAATTTCATCCGGCACGGCAGCGTTGAACACAGCGGGCACGAAGCCCGCGCCGATGCCCTGAATCTTATGGGGGCCGGGCTTGCCTCCGGAGAGGACGGGCGACTCAGCCGGCTCCACGGCCACGATCTTGACCGAGGGCTTCTTGGCCTTCAGTGCCTCACCCACGCCGGTGATGGTGCCGCCGGTGCCTACGCCGCCCACAAAGATGTCCACCGCGCCGTCGGTGTCGCGCCAGATTTCCTCCGCCGTGGTGGCACGGTGGATGGCCGGGTTGGCCGGGTTCTGGAACTGCTGGGGAATGACGGCATTGGGGATCTCCTTGGCCAGCTCCTCGGCCTTGGCAATGGCCCCGCGCATGCCCTCGGCCCCGGGGGTCAGCACCAACTCGGCACCCAGCATCTTCAGCAGGTTGCGGCGCTCCAGACTCATGGTCTCTGGCATCGTGAGGATGATGCGGTAGCCGCGGGCCGCCGCCACAAAGGCCAGGCCGATGCCGGTGTTGCCGCTGGTGGGCTCGATGATGACCGAACCTTCCTTGAGAAGGCCCCGGTCCTCGGCATCCTTGATCATAGCATAGCCAATGCGGTCCTTGACGCTGCCGGCAGGGTTGAACGCCTCAATCTTCAGGGCCAGGTCGGCCTTGAGATCGAGCTTCTTTGTCAGGTTGCTGGGGGCGAGCAGGGGGGTGTTGCCGATGAGGTCGGTCAAACTCTTTGCGATGTTAGCCATATTGTCAGCTCCTTCACGGATTAAAATTCTAGTAAATACACCGGGTTAGTAGTGTTTCGGTTAATAGTATTATATGCCCATCCGGGAATGCTGTCAACGGGCGGAGAAAGTATTCTATAGGTAATACATGCCGGCGTCGGTGGCCAGGCGGTAATCGGCCACCAGGTCCTGCAGCGTCCGCCGGTTCAGGTATTGGCACACGGCGTCGTTGAGGGGGGAAAAGAATTGCTGCCACAGGCAGCGCTCCACGGCGGTGGCCAGGGGGGCAGGCGGGTCGGTCAGCATCAGGTCGCCCTCCAGCAGCGCCACCAGTGTATCCAGGCGAATCTGCCCTGGGTCCATCGCCAGCAGATAGCCGCCCTGCGCCCCTTTGACGGCCCGCAGCACACCGGCTTTGCGCAGGTCGGCGGCCACCTGTTCCAGGTACCGGGGCGAGATGCCCTGCCGCTCGGCCACGGCGGCCAACGGTACCGCCCGACCAGGCTCCTGCAATGCCAGATCCAGCAGCAGCCGTACGCCATATCTGCTTTTGGTTGAAAGTTTCATCGTATCGTTCCCGTCATATGGCGTAATCCGGTGGTTCGTCACCCTGTGCCCGGCAGTTGACTGCCAGGGTCTGGAGCGTTACCCCGTCGGCCACACGGTCAATCTCTTGCTGCAGGCCCTGCCACAGCAGGCGGCTGACACAGGTGTCCTGCCGCTCACACCCGTCTTCCAGGCAGTCAAGCAGCTGGAAGGAGCTTTCCACCGCCCGCAGCACGTCGCCGGCAGTGATGGTCTCTGCCGGCTGGGCCAGGCGGTAGCCGCCGCCTGCGCCGGGTTGTCCGCTCAGCAAGCCTGCCCCCTTCAGCTGCAAAAAGAGCTGCTCCAGATAACCCTCCGGCACGCCGGCCTCTTGGGCCAGGTCGCGCAGGCGGCGTGGTTCATCTCCGGTGGAGGCAGCCAGCGTTGTCAGCGCCTGCAGTGCGTATCGCCCCCGGGTGGAGATTTTCATGCCTGCACGCTCCCTTCGACGGGTGCTGCCGGCTCCTCGTACACCAGGCGGGGCACGAAGTCCAGGTAGTCACAGGCCACCAGGTTGTACTGGATGCCGTTTCGCTCCCCTTCAAAGGCCGTGCCGGGTGCCACGTTGTGCAGGTGGCCGTAGAGCACGTGGTGCACGCCATAGCGCTCCACGAGCTCCGTGAAGCCCGACGTTTCCTGCCGCTCGTTGAAGGGGGGGTAGTGCAGCATGACGATGAGCCGCTGCCCGTTGAGACGGCTGGCGGCCTCCAGTGTCAGCCCCAGGCGGATAATTTCCCGCTGATAAATGCGCTCGTCGGCTGCGCCTTCCCACGACGAACTGCCCGGGCAGGTCCACCCCCGGGTGCCGCAGACAACCGCGCTGCCTATGGTCATGCTGTCATTTTGAATGAGTGCCATCCCCGGCGGCAAATGCTGCCGCACACGGTTGGCGCTGCTCCACCAGTAATCGTGATTGCCGCGCAACAGCACCTTTTGGCCCGGTAGCGCGGCGATGGCCTGGAGGTCCACTTTGGCTTCCTCCAGCGTCATGGCCCAGGAGATGTCACCCGGGATGAGAACCGTATCCTCCGGCCCCACCCGCTCTCGCCAGGCGGTCTGCACCTTCTCCCAATGGTTGGCCCATTTGCGGCCGAAGACGTCCATGGGTTTGGGTCGGTGGCCGGATAAATGCAAGTCGGCAATGGCAAAGATGCTCATGTGCCGCACCGCACAAGGCGGCTGTGGCTACGCATCATCGGCCTCTTTCTCGTCGTCCTCTTCTTCCCCGTCCACGGTTTCGTCGTCCTCCTCAAAGAGGGACGCATCCTCCCCGGCCAGTTCTTCGTTGATGCTTTCCAGCTCAAAGGGAGGCACAGCGGCCTCTTCCTCTTCCCCAATGGGCAGGTCGGCGATCTCCTCGATCGCGACAATGCTCTCCTCTTCCTCCTCAGCCGGTTCGTCGTCCTCCTCTTCTTCCTTGGAGGACTGCTTGCGGTCGAGTTTCTTCATCTCAATGAGACATTCGGCACAGTATTCCTCGCCGGGGGCAGGCTCACGCTCGCCGCAAATGGGGCAGAGCTCTCCGTCCTCATCATGGTGGTTCAAACCCTTCAGACCCTGCATACAGACCACGCAGTATGGCTGATCGTCCAGGATATAGTTCAACTCGCATTTGGGGCATTTCCGAAACGCCATATAAGCTCACCTCAGAACAACTCAATCAACCGACCGAGGATTCGACCGGTGATTCTATACTATATAATATAAGCCGCGGGCGTTCTGTCAATAACCTATTTGCCAGGATGACGGCCCAACTGTGCTCAAATCGTACGACAAATTTCCGTCTCGTTCCAGCATTTGCGCACTGGTGGAATTTCCCATGGCAACGATCACCCAAATCGCTGGATTTCAATCTTTCGATATAGTATTCTACCGACATTCCATTTCGACGGAATGACGTCATGCGAACTGCGCAGAAGCGTAGCACTTTCAAAATGGAAGGAAGGTACGATGAAGAGAACGAAGAGGATGATGCTTGCGACCCTGGCTGCCACCTTGTTGGTGACCATGACGATGATGACCCAGGCGTTCGCCGCAACGACGACGAGCACCTGCGGGGCCGCAAAGACCACCAACTCGACCAACTCCGCCACCCTGAGCGACCTGACCAGCAAGTTGGAGACTTTGAAGTCTATCGGCAGCACCACGTGCGCCACCAACGGGATCAACGTGAATGAACAGCTCAACGCGCTCATCCAGAAGCTGTCGGCTGCCTGCAAGGCCAATGTGAGCACGGCCAAGCCCACCACGACGGCTACCGCAGCGCCCAGCGCTACCGTAAAGCCCACGGCGACTGCCACCGCGAAGCCCACGGCGACCGCGACTGCAAAGCCCACGGCGACTGCCACCGCGAAGCCTACGGCCACCGCGACCAGCAACACTTCCTCCGGCAGCATGTCCGCCCAGGAGCAGAAGATGATCAATCTGGTCAACCAGGCTCGAGCCGATGCAGGTCTTTCGGCGCTGACCTACGATTCGACTCTTCGCACCCCGGCCATTAAGCACAGCCAGGATATGTCGACGAACAACTTCTTCTCTCACACGTCGCCGACCTATGGGAGCTTCTCCACCCGGTTGAAGGCGTCGGGCGTTAAGTACACCTCCGCCGGTGAAAACCTGGCCATGTATGGCTCGGTGGAAGCTGCTCATGAGGGTCTCATGAACTCCTCCGGTCACCGCGCCAACATCCTGAACGCCAACTATACGCGCGTTGGCATCGGCATTGTGTACAACCAGAGCAGGGGAGTCTACTACATCACCCAGTGGTTTGCCAAATAAGCGAATAACCACGGGTAAGGAACGACATCGCCCGTCAAAAGGAAATGGAATGGAAAGGCCCGGGATTCGCACCCGGGCCTTTCGGCTGTCGACGTTGTCGACAGCCTTTCGCGGCTGCCGTTGTTACGACAGCCGCGATTCAGACAGCTTGTTCTCGATATGGCTTGGTCGGTCGCCGCGCATGTGGCCGACCGACCGCAAACTGTAGCTCTCATGCTGGGCTTCTGAGAGTACGCTGCGCCTGAGGGCGGGATTTTTCTACTGCTCGTTCTGGACCCGTCTTTCCTCCCGCCGAATGAATCGGCGGGAGGCTCTTCTCCGATTACTCGTTCAGAGGGAGACACTCTGAGGCTCGGGATTCGTACCCAGGCCTTTCGTGTCTGCCGACAAAGTCGATGCTCCTGGCTTATCTTTATGCTGGTGTGTGGTGATAAGCTAAGAGCCGACCGCCGATTCATTCGGCGGGAGGTAATGAAATGCCAGTATGAGCAGAAAAGAAAAGCTCGCCGCAGCGAAAACGTTCTTTGCTGGCCATGAGCAGAAGTTGAGAGATCGGTCGGCGGCCTGCGCGGCGACCGATTGGTGATAATGAGAACAAGCAGCTTAAATCGCGGATGACGCCGCAGCGTCATCCGCGAGGATGGTCTGTCCTATGTATGCTGCTCCATCCCGGCCTGCGGGCGTTCAGCAATCGTCCAGTTGGGGCGGGAAGATGGGCAGGGAGAAGAATTCGTCACAGATGTTCTCGGCGAACTGCTCACACGGCGGGATGCGGCAGAAGCCAAAGGCCGGAATGAGCAGATCGACTTCGGCCACGATCTTCAGGATGATGGTAACGCAGACCGTGATCTCAAAGGTGTTGCCGCTGATCCAGTCGCCCATCACGCAGATGGCGCTGACGATGTTGTCCACGAAGAACGGGATGATCGAGTCGTCGGGGACGAAGAGGATGACGTCCTTGCGCACGGTGATGACGGCCTTGCCGGTGAACTCGTTGTCGTGGGCGTCCAGGAAGACCACTTCGATCGGGATTTCCACCGTGGCGCGCACACGGGCAAAGTGCTCGCGGCTGGCAATGGGGTCAATCCGTACGTCGGACAGCTTGCCACGTACCTCGGTGCTGCGGCAGCTGACGAACTCGAAGGGCGGTTGGGGTGTGATGTTGGTGGGTTCGATGCAGCGCAGGCTGACCGTGACGTCCTCCAGCTGCTCCTGCTGCATGCAGGCGTCGTAGACCTTCTTGACCTGAACGCAGACACGCTCCCGGAACGAGCCGCCGCCGGCCACGTTGTCCTCGGTGCCACCCTTTATGGAGCAGGGCATGTGTTCCGCGCCGGCGTTCTTGTAGGAGTAAAAGGACATGGTGTTCCCTCCTTTTGATGAGATCCCTTCGGTTGGATTCCTTAGCATCCTATGCGGCCCCCCATCTGTGTGTGAGGGTCGCAGGCCATTCCTTGGCGGCCCGGCCACATAGACGAAGGGACCTGACGCATAGTA
The DNA here is from genome assembly GCA_023409755.1 of Bacillota bacterium. GTDB lineage: Bacteria > Bacillota > Clostridia > Christensenellales > UMGS416 > JAEYRA01. Next base: position 2,858 of record JAEYRA010000026.1, on the reverse strand, counting down.
TGAATGGAGGCATGCACAGGTGAGGGGGAAGGACACATGTTTGGCAACGAGGGAACACTGGTGGCGGTGCTGGCAGGCAGGCGCGCCGCCCTTTCTCTGGACCGGTCGCGTCGGCTGATGCTGCGCCGGCCCGACGGGCAGGAGACGGTTGTGGAATCCCGCCCGGTGGGGGAGTTCGCCGGGGCGGTGGACAGCCGTGGACGGCTGCACGTGGCGGTGTGGCTCATGAGTCGCCAGTTGTTTTGTCTGAGCTCGACCGATGGCACGTCATTCAGCCGCGGTCTTTTGCTGCGGGGCGACACAAACCTGAAGCTGCGAGACCTGCTGCTGTGGGCGGGGGAGGAACCAGCCATAGCCTACGTGGCCGAAACAGACGGGGGCGACACGCTGGTGTGTTACCGCCGGCAGGGCGATGGGTGGGAGGGAGTGCGCGTGGCCGAGTGTTTCCGGCCGGAGCAGCTCCTGTCGCTGCAGGCCGACGGTGAGCTTGCCCGGGCGGCCATCCTGTATGCCGTGCGGGGCGGCGGGCAGGTGACGGTGCTGCGGCGGGCCGCCGATGGCCGGGGCCCGGCCGAACCCATTGTCCGCATCCAGGGTGGGCTCAATGACTTCTGCGCGTTGACCGACGGCAGCCAGCGCCAGGCCTGCTGGGTGTCCGACGGGGCGCTCTTCATCAACGGCGTCCGCCACCCCGGCGAGGCCTGGCAGGTCACCTTCCCGCACTTTGTGCGGGCGGTTGGTTCGGTGCAGTGCCAATGGCTGGAGGGCGGGGCCATTCAGGGTGTGGCGCTGGGCAGCCGCATGGCGAGCCTGATAACCCACCCGGCCCAGGGGACCCTGCCCTGCCGTCTGGCCCTGCCCGGCGAGGTGCGCCGTGCCATTGTGGACGCCCGTACCCTACAGCCGATCGTTTGCGCGGTGGACCCCCGGCCGACCGAGGCCCCACCCTTGCCACCCGGCGACTGGGGCGGCCCCACCCAACCCTACCCCGCCCAGACCGGTGCGACCATGGCCGAGGCGGTGCGCAACCAGGCCATTGTCCTCACCCGTCTGCAGGAGAGCGTCTCCGCCCTGGAGCACACCACCCTGCGCCTGCAAGCGGAGGTCACCAGCCTGAGAAAGGAAACCACCGCGTTGCTTTCTGCGGCAGGAAAGGGCCGCTCGGCGCAGAAAGAGTATAACCATGTGCCGGTGGATCTGCCGGCACCGCGGAGGCCGCCCGACGTCCAACCGGACGGCGGAGCCCCCAGCACAAGTGACAGGGAGGACTCTGATGAAGATCGCCAAACTGGAAACCTTTCAGGTGCTGCCCCGGTGGTGCTTCCTGAAGATCACGACTGACGATGGGCTCTGCGGCTGGGGCGAGCCGGTGGTGGAGGGCCGCACCCGCACCGTGGCCCAAGCCGTCCACGAGTTTGAGCCCGTACTCATTGGCCAGGACCCCCGGCGCATCGAGCACCTGTGGCAGCTCATGTATCGCACCACGTTCTATCGCGGGGGCCCGGTGCTGACAAGCGCCATCTCGGGCATTGAGCAGGCCCTGTGGGACATCAAGGGCAAGGCCGCCGGCCTGCCGGTGTACGAGATGCTGGGCGGCACGGTGCGCGATCGAATCCGCATGTATGGTCATGTGCACGGCAACACGGTGGAGGAAAAGGCCGTCGACATCAAACGCGTCAAGGCGTTGGGGTTTGACGCCATGAAGACCGGCCCCATGTCCGGCGTGCCCGTGCGGGATTTGGAGACTAAGAAATGGCTGGATACGGCCGTGCGAAGCCTGACGCTGCTGCGAGAGGCCGCTGGCGACGACATGGACATTGCCATCGACGCTCATGGGTGCCTGACGCCCCAGCAGTCCATCCGCTACGCCGCGGCCATCGAGCACCTGCACCCCATGTTCCTGGAGGAACCCTGCCTGCCGGAGAATGTGGATGCCCTGGTGCGCGTGGCGCAGTCCACCACCATCCCCATTGCCACCGGCGAGCGGCTCTTCACTCGCTGGGCCTTCCGGGAAGTGCTCATCAAGCAGGCTGCTGTGGTGCTGCAGCCCGACATCTGCCACTGCGGCGGTATTTTTGAGGCCCGCAAGATCGCCGCGATGGCCGAGCTCAATTACGCCAACGTCGCGCCCCACAACCCGCTGGGGCCGATCTCCCTGGCTAGCTGCCTACAGCTGGATGCGTGCACGCCCAACTTCATCGTGCAGGAGCACCCGGGCATGGACAATGGCTGGGACCTGGGCGAGGGGTACCTGAAGACGCCGTTCGTCATTAAGAATGGTCATATCGATGTGCCCAAGGGCCCGGGCCTGGGCATTGAGGTGAACGAGGACGCCGTGCGCGAACGCGCCTACCCCGGCGACTGGGACACGCCCCGGCAGTTCCACGCCGATGGTTCGGTGGCGCAGTGGTGACGGCAGTCAAACGCCTCACGGGCGTTTGACTGCCTTTCGCAGACGACGCTTTGCGTCATCTGCGAGTCGGAGTGCCCGACAGAAGTGAAACGAGCCCCTTGGCGCACAGGTCGCCAAGGGGCTTTCAACTACATTGGCCGTTCAGGGCCATTTGAGTGCCGCCCGTCGGCGGGGGTTTGCTGTGTGCGTTGCTCCGGCTTGTGTGTTCCTTCCGCCGAATGAATCGGCGGTCGGTTCAAGAGGCACTGCTCTGTTAGGGGAGGAGGTACCGCCTCCCGGCGGGAAGGGCTGGTCAAGCGCTGCTCGTCGCACCGTCCTCCCGCCGGATGAATCGGTAGTCGGTTTGGGGCACTGCCTTCGCCTAAGCCATTGTGGCCAACACTGCCTGCCCAGCACGCGCGGCAAATTCCGTCATCAGCTCGTCCACGTCCACGTCATGGGCCTG
>JAEYRA010000002.1 GCA_023409755.1 Bacillota bacterium | reverse complement strand
GTCCGGCGGTCTGTGCCGCCGGACGATTGTTCTGCAATCGGGTTAGAACTCCAGTGCGCCGGTTTAGCCCAGCGTGACGACGACCGAGTGGGTCGTGCCCTCGGCAAAGACGGGCAGAACGTTCCCGGCAATCGCCTTGCCGCCCACGGTGACGGACTTCACGCCCTTGCACACGTGATCGGGGTTCTTCACCTCAATTTTGTAGGTGACCCCGCGGAAGACACGCTCCACGGTGAAGCCGTCCCAGTCGGCGGGGATGCACGGGTCAATTGTCAGGCCGTCGAAGCCCGGCTTGATGCCCAGGATCCACTGGGTGATGGCCACAAAGTTCCAGGCCGCCGTGCCGGTGAGCCAGGAGTTCTTGGCCTCGCCCATGCGCACGGCGTCCTTGCCCGCGATCATCTGGGCGTAGACATAGGGCTCGGTACGGTGGATGTCGCTGATGTCCTCCAAATAGGCCGGGGCGATCTTGGCGTAGTACTCGAAGGCCCGGTCGCCGCGGCCGATGACGGTCTCCGCCGCCATGATCCACGGGTTGTTGTGGCAGAAGACACCGGCATTTTCCTTGTACCCGCCGGGGTAGGAGGTGATCTCACCCATCTCCACATGGTAGCGGGTGAACGCCGGGTTGTTCATGACGATGCCATACTTGCAGTCCAGCCGGTCCTTCACGCTGTCCAGTGTCCGCTGGGCCAGGCCTTCCTGCACGCCGATGCCCGCCATCACGCACATGCCCTGGGGCTCGATGAAGATCTGGCCTTCCTCGCACTCCCGGCTGCCGACCTTGTTGCCATTGGCGTCGTAGGCGCGCAGGAACCAGTCGCCGTCGAAGCCGTGCTCGAGGGTGGTCTTGACCATCTGGTCAATGTGCCCTTGGGCTTCGGCGGCCTCGGCGTCCAGCCCCTTGCGGCGCAGCAGTTCCACATAGTCCGGCCCGATGTAGACGAACATGCCGGCGATGAACACGCTCTCGGCCACCCGCCCGTCGGGGTTGCCGAAGGTCTGGAAGCTCTCATCCGGCGTGGTGGAGAAGCAGTTCAGGTTCAGGCAGTCGTTCCAGTCTGCCCGGCCGATGAGCGGCAGCCCATGGGGCCCCAGGTTGTTGACGACGTGGTAGAACGAGCGCTTGAGATGCTCCAGCAGCGTGGCGGTGCCGTTCTTCGGGTCGCAGTCGAAGGCAACCTGCTCATCCAGAATGCTGTAGTCGCCGGTCTCCTTGATGTAGGCCGCCGTGCCCAGGATGAGCCACAGCGGGTCGTCGTTGAAGCCGCCGCCCACATCGAAGTTGCCCTTCTTGGTGAGGGGCTGGTACTGGTGGTAAGCGCCGCCGTCCTCAAACTGAGTCGCGGCGATGTCGAGGATGCGCTCCCGCGCCCGCTCGGGGATCTGGTGGACGAAGCCCAGCAGATCCTGGCTGGAGTCGCGGAACCCGAGGCCGCGGCCGATGCCGCTCTCGAAGTAGGAGGCCGAGCGGCTCATGTTGAAGGTGACCATGCACTGGTAGGGGTTCCAGATGTTGACCATGCGGTTGAGTTTTTCGTCGGTGCTCCGCAGGGTGTATTTGCCCAGCAAGTCATCCCAATAGGCTGCCAGGTCGGCCATGGCAGCGTCCACATCGGCGGCGGTGGTGAAGCGGGCGGCCATCTCGTGGGCCTTGGTCTTGTTGATGACGCCGGGCTTCTCCCACTTGTCCGCCTCGTCGTTCTCCACATAGCCCAAGGTGAAGAGAATCTGCTTCGACTCGCCGGGTTCGAGGTGCAGGCGGAAGCTCTGGGACGCGATGGGCGACCAGCCGCTGGCGACCGAGTTCTTGGACGCGCCGGCGGCCACCACATCGGGGCTGTCGGGGCCGTTGTAGAGCCCGAGGAAGCTCTCGCGATCGGTGTCAAAGCCGTCGTAGGGCTGGTTCGCTGAGAAGAACGCGTAATGGTTGCGCCGCTCGCGGTACTCGGTCTTGTGGTAGAGGATCGAGGGCTCGATCTCCACCTCGCCGGTGTTGAAGTTGCGCTGGAAGTTCGTCATGTCATCGAGCGCGTTCCACAGGCACCACTCGATGTAGGAGAACAGCGTCACGTCCTTGGGGGCGCTCGTGTTGTTCCTCACCGTGACGGCGTGGATCTCGGCGTTGAAGTGGAGGGGCACGAAGGTCAGCTGGCTGACCTCTACGCCGCCGCGCTCGCCGGTGATTCGGGTGTACCCCATACCGTGGCGGCACTCGTAGTGGTCAAGCTCCCGGCGCACCGGCATCCAACCCGGGGTCCAGTAGTCGCCGTTGTCATAGAGGTAGAAATACCGCCCGCCGTAATCGACCGGCGTGGTGTTGTAGCGGTAACGGGTGATGCGCCGCAGGCGCGCGTCCTTGTAGAAGACATACCCGCCGGCGGTGTTGCTCATGAGGCCGAAGAACTCCTGCGACCCGAGGTAGTTGATCCACGGGTAAGGGGTCTTGGGCGTGGTGATGACGTACTCCTTGCGCGCGTCATCAAAATGGCCGTACTGCATAGCCGTCCCTCCTTGTTCAAAATGTATGGATGTTTTCGCATATTTTACCACGCTTTTCACAATGTGTAAACGTTGCCAGTGATAGTGTAAAGGACAATTCAGGCATTACTTATGATGCAAACTACAGAAATCGTATTGAGATGGACACAGTAAAAGAATTCTATGAATTTCTTCATTCTAAAACGCATGGGCAGCAGAAAATTATCCTTATGAATTTGTATACAAGGCTTGAGACAGCAGTGGAGGTAGAGGAGGAGTTGCCATTCTAAAGCGGTAGGTAACCCTCACCACCCCCACCCCAGCCACATACATTGCCGGTGAGGGCAACGGCGCCTGCCGCGGCCCTCACTTTGAATGCGGGAGTGTGAGTGCCCATGTGTTCCATCGCCGGGGTGATTGGCGGGACGCTGACAAGGCCGGAGCGGTTGGAGATTGCCGGGGAGATGAACCGGCGGCTGGCCCACCGGGGGCCGGACCAGAGCGGGCTGTACGACGACGAGTGGGCGGCGCTGGCCCACAACCGGTTGTCCATCATTGACCCGGGCAACGGCCGCCAGCCCATGACCAGAAGCGTTGGGGATCGTACATACACCATCGTTTACAACGGAGAGCTATACAACACGGCGGAGCTGCGCCAGGAGCTGGAGGCGCGGGGCTGGACGTTCCGCACCCACTGCGACACCGAGGTGCTGCTGGTGGCCTTTATGGAGTGGGACACCGGTTGCCTGTCGCGCCTCAACGGGATCTTTGCCTTCGCCGTGTATGAGGAGAGCCGCCGGCGCATCGTGCTGGCACGCGACCGGCTGGGCGTCAAACCCCTCTTCTACACCATGGCCGCCGAAGGGCTGGTCTTCGCCTCGGAGATGAAGGCGCTCTTTGCCCACCCGGGTATCAAGCCCGTGCTCGACCGCCAGGGGCTGTGGCAAATGGTGTTCCTGCTTCCCACGCGGGTGCCGGGCACCGGCGTCTTCCGCGGCGTGCAGGAGCTGCTGCCCGGCTGGACGTTGGACTTCGACGCCGACCGGATGAAACTGCTGCCCTACTGGCAGCTGACGGCCCAGGAGCACCACGACAGCCCCGACGACACGGTGGAGCGGGTGCGCTGGCTGGTGAGGGACGCCGTGGTGCGGCAACTTGTCTCCGACGTACCGCTGTGCACGCTGCTGAGCGGCGGGCTAGATTCGTCGGCCATCTCGGCCATCGCCGCGGGGCACGAACATGCCCTGGGGCGCCAGCTTGACACCTATTCCTTTGAATACGAGGGCAACCGGGAGCACTTCCAGCGATCGGTGTTCCAGCCCAACAACGACGACGACTACGCGCTCTTCATGGCCGAAGCCATTGGCACCCAGCACACGGTGCTGACGGCTGGGCAGCAGGCGATCGCCGACCTCTTGGACCGGGCGGTGGAGATGCGCGACCTGCCGGGCATGGGGGATGTGGACTCGTCCCTGCTCTACTACTGCGGGCAGATCAAGCGGCGGCACAGCGTGGGAATCTCCGGGGAGTGTGCCGATGAGATCTTTGGCGGCTATCCGTGGTTTGCCAACGCGCCTGAGGAGCTTTCGGGGTTCCCGTGGCTCTACTCCCTCGACATGCGGGCCAGCCTGTTTGAGCCGGACGCCATCGGGGCGGAGGAGGGCAAGGGCTTCATCCACGACACCTTTGCCCGGAGCCTGGCCGAGTGCCCCCACCTGCCCGAGGAGAGGGGCCGTGAATTGGCGCTGCGCCAGACGAGTTACCTCAGTATGTGGTACTTCATGCACAATCTCCTGGAACGCAAGGACAGGATGTCGATGGCCTCGGCGTTGGAGGTACGTGTGCCCTTTGCCGACCACCGCATTGCCGAGTACGTCTACAACATCCCGTGGAGCATCAAGCGCCGCGCCGACGTGGAAAAGGCCGTGCTGCGGGACGCGCTGGAGGGCATTCTGCCCGATTCCATCCGCATGCGGAAGAAGAGCCCCTACCCCAAGACCCACAACCCCGAATACGAGCGCATCGTGACGAACCTGCTGGAGGATCGCCTGCGCGACCATTCGTCGCCCCTGCACGCGCTGTTGCGGAGGGACATTCTGGAGGATCTCACCAACCTCAACAACATCACCTGGTTCGGCCAGCTGATGGCCCGGCCCCAGCTCATCGCCTACCTGGTGCAGATGGACCACTGGTTCCGGCACTTTGGGGTGGAGCTGGCCCTGTGACAGCAATCTGACAACGGTACCGTATTCCGCCGGGATGGAGTTTCCATCCCGGCGGTTGCGTCGTGTCACCATTTGTCAGCGTGTGCAGCGGCTCTCGCAGGTATGCGTATCGGCAATATGGAACCCAATGCTCTTTCGTTTTTCTTGCCTTTGGTGGCAGGTGGGTTTAGTATAAAAGGGATGCCGAACCAGATTGTTCCAATCCAATTCATCCGAATGGAGCGTGTGATGAAGCGATCGTTTGTGAGATGGATGTCCGGTGTGCTTGTGGCTGTTGCGGTGAGCCTGGGGATGACGGGCCTCTTTTCAGCCCCGGCCCATGCAATGCCGGAGCCGAAGCTGACGGTGGAAATGCTGCCCGCTGCCCCACAGGTGGAGGGTGCTGCCACCAAGGTGGACACCACGGTCATTGCCCATTCGCCGTCGGCAGCCTTCACTGCCCGCAGCAAGACCATGCTGCCAGCCAGTTACCGCCTGCCGTCCAGCCGGGTCACCGGTGTGCGCAACCAGGGGCAGTACGGCACCTGCTGGACCTTTGCCGCCATGGCGTCGGCGGAGAGCTACGCCAAGAGCAATGGGCTGGCGAACTCGCCCGATTACTCCGAGTGGCAGTTGGCCTACTATGCTTACCACAAGCAGTCGGGGCTGCCATACTTTGATTATACCGAGGACGCGTACGGCAACACGCCTGCATGGTACAACCAGGGCGGCAACCAGCGGATGACCAACGCGCTCTTTGCCCGCGGCTCCGCCCCCATCCATGAAAGCCAGGCCAAGTATGGCCAGGGCACGCCCAGTGCCACCATCAAACCCACGGTGACACTGACGGGCCTTCGGGTCTACGACACACCGGACGAGATCAAGAGCGCCATCATGGCGACAGGCGCAGTTGCCATCTCCTACTACTCCGATCATGGCTATTCGGCCTATTACGACGAGGACACCAACGCCTATTACAACCCGGACTACGACAGCCGCTACAGCAACCACGCCGTGACGATCGTCGGCTGGGACGACACCTTCTCCAAGAGCAAGTTCGCCCAAACACCCGCCGGCAACGGCGCATGGGTCATTAAGAACAGCTGGGGCACCGGTGAGGGCGAAAATGGGTATTTCTACCTGTCCTACTACGACGCCAGCCTATACTACAGAGGGTACCACGCCAACGCCTATGGATATACGCTGGCCAAGGAACCCACCGGCGAGACGCAGTATTCCTATGACCCGTTGGGATGGACGACCAACATCGGGCTTGGCGACTATGAAACCGTATGGGTGAGGAATGACTACACCGCCAGCAGCACCGGGTCACTGGCAGCCGTCGGCTTTTACACCACAGGCGATGACACGCGGTACTCCCTCACCATTCAGACCTACAACAGTGCCACCAACGCGTACCAAACGGTGGCCAGCGGGCAGTCGGGAACGGTGGCCATTGCCGGGTACACCCGTGTGAACCTATCCAAGGCGGTTTCCCTTGCCAAGGGGCAAAAGTTCCGGGTGCTGGTGGGGCTGACCGATCTTAACTTTGGCACGGCATACCAGAACGATTACCCGATCGCGGTGGAGTACAACCAGACCGCGACCTATTCGAGCCAGGCCACCGCGTCCCCCGGGCAGAGCTACTTTTCGACCAATGGTTCCAACTGGACGGACATCACCACTTACTTCGCCAAGGCCAACGCATGCATCCATGCCTTTGTGCAGGACATCGCCCTGTCAGCGGTGGTTGCTAATGCCAAACCCACGGCTGGCGCGGCCACCACGGTGACGCTGACGATGAAGACCACCGGTGGTGCCGCGGTGACGGACCTCAACGGCGCTGCCACTGTGAAGGTGAGCGGCTACAGCGCCAGTGCCGCTGGAACCATCGGCAGCTTTGGCGGCGTGGCGCTGAGCAGCTCCTCAACAAGCGCGGTTGTCACCTTCACCAACGGGGTAGGCAAAGCACCGCTGGTGCTGCACAAGGCGGCGGCGCAGAAGCTGACGTTCACGGTGACGGGCCTTTCAGCCACGGTAACGATAACGCCGGCGGCTGCCAAGGCCACGCGGCTGTCGCTGCTCACGGCCCCGGTCGCACCAAAGATTCGCAGCGCCCGCTTCGCCACCCAACCGGTGGTGGGGGTGAAGGACACCTACGGCAACCTCTGCACGGCCGACAACACCACCGTCGTCACCGCCACCAAGGCCGACAGCGGTGCGTGGAAGCTGACCGGCACAACAAAGGTGACGGTCATGGCCGGCAAGGCCACCTTCACCAACCTGGGCACCTCCCACAGCGCGGCGGTATCCGGCGCAAAGGTCGCCTTCACCAGCGGGTCGCTGGGCAGCACGTCCAGCAAGGCCATAACCCTGACGAGCAAGAACGCGCCGCTGCTGCAGCAGACACTCATCTACTACAACCAATACTCCAAGTCCAAGCAGAACAGCAGCCGCTCCGTGACGATGACGCTCAACGGTTTCTCGGTGACCTCGGTGACCCGCGGCAGCAAATCGCTCAAGAAGACCACCGATTACAGTGTCAGCGGCTCCACGCTGACGATCAAGGAGAAGTACCTGGCCAAGCAGGACAAGGGCTCCTTCACGCTGACGGTCCACTTCTCCAGCGGCACCAGCAAGAGCCTGAAGGTCAAGATCGTCAAGAGCACCGACACCGTCACCCCGAAGATCAAGGCGAAGACATCGGCCGGCACGCTGACGAGCGGCAGTGTCACCAAACGGACGGTGACGGTCACCGCCACCGACAAATCCAGCCTCACCTACACCGCTGCCAGGGGCGGGGTGCCGATCTCCTGGCCGTCCGGCGGAAAATTCTCCACCGAAGGCAAATATCTCGTGCGGGCCTTTGATGCCGCCGGCAATGCCAAGACCTTCTCCTTCACCATTGACAAATCCGCTCCCAAGGTAACTGGCACCAACGGCACCGGCAAGGGCGTCGCCAGCAACGGCAGCACCAACACGAGCGTGAAGGTGACGGTCAGTGACACCAACCCCGGCACCACCAAGGCAACCCGCAACGGTACCTCGTACGCATGGCCGGCCAACGCTACGTTCACCGCCGCTGGGGCATACGTTGTCACCGCCAAGGACAAGGCGGGGAATGCCACCACGTACCGCTTTACCATTGACACCATTGCCCCGGTCATCACCGTAACCGATGGGAGCCGCACCACCCTGGCCAATGGTGAAACGTCCTCCAGCGGCATTGGTGTCGTCACCGCCACCGATGCCGGCGGCTCCGGGTTGAGCTCCCTCCAGTACCGCGTGGGGGATTCCGGCGCGTGGACGGCGGTCCCGTCGGATGGCAGGATTGCCGCCAGCGCGGACTGCACCGTCAACGTGCTGGCCAAGGACAAGGCAGGCAACCAGACTTCGTTCCGGTTCTCCATTCTGATGGCACACTGATCCCATAGGCGCAAGAGTCTGCCACATACAAACGGGTCGCTGACGCGGCCCGTTTGTCTTTGCGTTGCTGCGGCAGGGAGAGGAGGGGGGGCGTGACGGATGGAATGTCTTATCCCCGCTCCGGCAGGTGCTTACGGGAGGGCCATCGGGCAAAGGGGATGTGGGAAAATGAAACGGAAAGCAGCTGCAGGAGGCTTTGTAGATAACTACCGTGTGACTGACGCAGGTCATCATCATACTTTCTTCATGTTGTGCGTATAAAGCCATTGGTATGGCACCAACTGGCACGTTTTGCTTTTTTATAGCTGGGCGGTAATCTGGAGTTGAGAGACACAAAGGCAGGGGTGACAGGCCTTCGGGCGCGCCTTTTGAGGGAGGCCGATCCCAGCTGCGAGGCAGGGGCACAGGGCAGGGGTGTTCTTCTGCGGTGTCCACTGGTCTTTGGGTTAGCAAAGCCGGGCCTAACGCTGGTGGCAGGGTTAGAAAGGGGGGGATCGCTGCTGCAATCCCCCCCTACGTTGATGCCTCTTATTGTGGCAGGGTTTCGGTCGGTGCGGCATCCGCCGGCGTGGACGTCCGCCGTTCCCGCAGGGCCACCCACAGGCAGCGGGCCGTCACCGCGGCGATGACAACGACCCCGCCGACCAACGCCCAGCGGCCCGGCTGCTCATGCAGAAAGAGCAGCACCCACACGGGGTTCAGGAGCGGTTCCAACACCGGGATGAGAATGGTCTCCAGCGCGGTGGTGTGGCGGATGGCCGCCGAATACAGCACATAGGGGATGCCCAGCTGCAGGATGCCCAGCGTGACAAGGCACAGCCAGCCGGTGCCATCGGGCACGCCAAGGCTCAGGAATGGAAGGCCCACGACGGCGGTGAGCAAATTGCCCAGCAATACCGAATCGAGGGGAAAACCGTCCTTCTGTCGGCGCATGAAGAGTGTGAAGAGCGCGAACGTCAACCCGCTGGCCAGCGCCATGATGTTCCCGGCCATGCCGCGGGTGTTGAGTTCATCAAGGAAGAAGAGCGCCATGCCGCCAAGCGTCACGGCCACCGTAATCCAATCGTAGAGGTGAATGCGCTCCTTCAGGAACCACGCGCTCAGCAGAGCCACATAGATGGGTGCGGTGTACTGCAGCAGAATGGTGTTGGCGGCGGTGGTGAACTTGTTGGCCGCCACAAAGAGCGCCACCGTACTGGTGTAGAACACTGCGGCCAGAATCTGATCGCGGTTGATGCGCCAGGGCCGCCGGCCCCGTGCCAAAAACACCACCACCGCGGCAATGAGACTGCGGCTGCCGGCGATGGCCAGCGGGTGGGCGTCGACGGACTTGATGAGCAAGCCCCCCATGCTCCACAGCACCGCAATGATGACAAGCAGCAGGATGGCTATCCCGTGGGCGTTGCGCCCCCGCAGCTCCAGATTGATCCCCTTCCCCATGATCCCCTCCACATGTGCAAATCCAGTTCATTATATCCCATTATGCGCCGAAGCACAAACCGCGGTCACCGGGATTTCGTCTTGAGTTTGCCGGTCAGGTATTGTAAAATGAGGAAAAATGCAATGACAGGAGGGGCTATCATGGCGGCAGCCGACAT
>JAEYRA010000189.1 GCA_023409755.1 Bacillota bacterium | reverse complement strand
GCGTGTGGTTTTCCTATGCTTGTATGACCTTGTCGCATGGTGTACAATCTAGGACTGTTGGTGTCGAAAAGAATCGAAGGAGCTTGTTCACCTGATGAAATCGCTTTCCCTGTCGGTCATCGTACCGATTTATAACGTAGAGCCCTACTTGCAGGAATGCCTGGACAGCTTGCTGGCCCAAACGGCCGAAGACGTAGAGTATTTGCTCATCAACGACGGCTCCACCGATGCTTCCGGCTCCATGGCGGAGGCCTTCGCCCAGGCCCATCCTGAGCAGTTCCGTTATTTTGGCAAGCAGAACGGTGGCCTCAGCGATGCGCGTAACTACGGGTTGGAGCGTGTCCGGGGCGAGTACGTCGGCTTTGTGGACAGTGACGACTTCCTCCACCCCTCCATGTTCGAGCTGATGCTCGACAAGGCACGGGAGAACGACGCAGACGTCGTCGTCTGCCGCATTAACATCGTCGCGGGCAAGAATACGCGCCACATGGTGTTCAACCATCTGGCGTCCTTTGGCAACAGCGTGTCGGAAGACCCCCGCGTGCTGCTGGCCAGCCGCTCCTATGCCTGCAACAAAATCTTCCGCACGGCCATCTTCCGTGACAATGACATCCGCTTCCCGGTGGGCAAGGCCTACGAGGATTCGGCGATCATCTACAACACGCTCTATTACGCCAACCGCATTGATTTTGTCAACAGCCCGCTCTACCATTATCGGTTCCTGCGGCAGGGGTCCATTACCGCTGCTGTGGACGAGCGCATGTTTGATATTTTCCACTCCTGTGATTGCATCGTGGAGTTTTACCGCAGCAAGAACATCGAGTCTCCCCGGCTGCCGGAGGTCATTGAGACGCTGTGCCGCAACCATATTCTGTATCGCTTCAACACCATGCTGCAGGGCGAGTACAGCCCGCAGTATATGAGGTTTTTTAAACGGGCTCATCAGTACCTGGACACCAACTTTCCCGGTTGGCGCAGGCGCTATAAACCGAAGCTGAAGAGGAGTACCATGAACTTTGTACGCAAATGGTCCTGGGCGATGTGGCTCTACCTGCACATTCCGTCGTCGCTTCGCCACACGCTGCACCGGTACAAGAGCAAGCTGCGGGGCTATGTGAACAAGAAGAGGAAGACCCGGGCGGCGACTGCGGTCAAGCGGGCCAAGAGCCAGGCCCTGCGCCGGGTGGGGTACTCCCTGTTTGAGCGCGTGGGGGACGCCTTCGGCCCACTGGGGCTGACGTACTTCGCGGACTTTGGCACGCTCCTTGGGTTCATCCGCGAGGGCGGCTTCATGAGCCACGATCTGGATCTGGACATCGGCGTCATCGCCAACGATACGCCCATTTCGGCCATCCGCGAAGCGCTGAGCCAGGCGGGGTTCCGCCTGTGGCGCAGCTACCTCTACGACGGCATGCCGGTGGAGGATTCGTTCTACTTTGTCACCGAGAACAATGTCCAGTTGAAGTTTGACGTCAACTACTACCAGGTGACAAAGGAACACAGCAAGGTCTGGCTCTTCTATTGGCTGCGCGGCTATCCCTATGCCACCAAGTACGAGCGGCACATCGTGGAGATGACCTACTCGCCCATCGAGGGCACCACCACCCTTCGGCTGAAGGGCCACGACATCCCGATCCCGCTCAACGCGCAGACGCTGCTGGAGGAGAAGTACGGCCCCGGCTGGCGCAAGAAGGACAAGAACTGGATCTATTGGGAGTCGCCGGCCGCCACCAAGCTCAATCGCATCGGCATCTTTGAGGAATACGAGGTGTGACGATTCGCTTCGCTTTCGCGTCCGCCGCTGACGCGACGGCCGCGAGTTAGGTCACCTTTGCCGCTTGGCGTCAAAGGTGACTGGGAGCACTCGTCAAAATGATACCATGGCCCGCCACCGCGCATGTCGCTGGCGGGCTTCCTGCTGTTTTGCTCGTAAGTGGTTTTTCGGGGAAACGCCTGCGCGCCTTACGCCGCATCGTGCGGCTATGGTGTTGCTTCGCAGCGCCATCACGGCGCTTGGCCTTGACGCCTCCTGCGTCTGGGCCGCTCACGCGAGAGGGGCGAGTGCCACAGCGGGCTGTTTCGTGCCGTCGCCGGATAAACCGGCTGACGGCTACTGGGGGGATGTTCCACGACAGCCGCGAGGGGGAGTGCTCGTCACGAGGGAATTGAACCACCCGGCGCACAGATCGCCCGGTATTACCCCCCTGCGGCAGACGATTCGGTAGAATCGTTGAGAGCAGGGTGGCATTGCGAAGAAATGCGAAGGGCCGGGCGGCTTTCGTTTGCGTTGGGATGCTGTCCTCAGGTTGTCTGCCCCCATGGGAAGCCGAACGGCGGAGGTTTGCACCTCCGCCGCGGCAAAGAAGGAAGGGGTCCGGTGGATCTGATGTTACAGGGCGCCTGTGCCGCGCTCGCCGGTGCGGATGCGGACGGCGTCCTCGACGGTGTAGAT
The DNA here is from genome assembly GCA_023409755.1 of Bacillota bacterium. GTDB lineage: Bacteria > Bacillota > Clostridia > Christensenellales > UMGS416 > JAEYRA01. The sequence continues at coordinate 3,255 of JAEYRA010000189.1, read as the reverse complement.
GAAGATCTTGCCGTCGCCAATCTCACCCAGGCGGGCGGCTTCCACGATGGCGCAAATGACCTTCTCCGCCACGTCGTCGTCCACGACGATTTCGAACTTGATCTTGGGTAGGACGTTGATGTCAATTTGCGAGCCGCGGTAGACTTCGGTCAGGCCCTTTTGCCGGCCGCAGCCCATCACCTGGCTGATGGTGATGCCGTTGATGTCTATTTGGCTGAGTGCGTCCTTGACCTCCTCCATGCGGGAGGGACGGATGATTGCTTCGATCTTCTTCATAGCGCAGTCGCTCCTCTCTCAATCCAAGCCCTGGAAGGACGGATAAGCCGATTCCCCGTGCTGCGAGCCGTCCAGACCGTCGGCTTCCTCCCGCGGGGTGACGCGCAGCCGGGTGACGAGCCCAATGCCCTTGGTGATGACGAAGGTGGCCACGGCAGCCAGCAGGATGGTCAGGCCGATGCCTTCCAACTGCACCAGAAGCTGATGGGCATTGCCGAAGAACAGGCCGTCGTTGCCGGCAGCGTTGACCGCCTTGGAGGCAAAGAGGCCAGTGGCGATGCCACCCCAGATGCCGCCGATGCCGTGGCACCCGAAGACGTCCAGCGCGTCGTCGTAACCAAACTTTCCCTTTACCTTGCTGATGAAGAACCAGCAGATGGGGCTGACCAGCAGGCCGATGACGAGGGAGGCCCACACCGGCACGAACCCGGCGCCGGGGGTGATGGCCACCAGGCCGATGACCACACCGGTGGCGGCCCCCACGGCGGTGGGCTTGCCCACGGTGATGATGTCAATGAGCATCCAGGAGACAAGGGCCGCAGCGGCGGCGGTGTTGGTGGTGAGGAATGCGTGCACGGCCAGGCCGTTGGCCGCCAGGGCCGAGCCGGAGTTGAACCCGAACCAGCCGAACCACAGGAGAGCCGCACCCAAGAGAACAAACGGAACGTTGTGGGGTGTGGTCTTCACCACGCCGTGGCCGCGGCGCTTGCCCAGCAGGATGGCCAGCACCAGAGCCGACACGCCCGAGGAGATGTGAACGACGTTGCCGCCCGCGAAGTCAAGGTCGCCCGCCTGGAAGAGGATGCCGTCGGCACTCCAGACCATGTGGGCCAGCGGGTAGTAAACGAGGATGGACCACACCATGACAAACGCCATCAAGGCCGGGAAGCGCATCCGCTCGGCGATGGAGCCGGTGATGAGCGCGGGGGTGATGACGGCAAACATCATCTGGAAGATGGCAAAGGTCATCGGGGCGATGCCGCCGCCCTCCGGCGCTTCCACCGGCACGCCGTTCATGCCGAAGAAGTTCAGCCCCCCAAAGAGGCCGGCGATGTCGTTGCCAAAGCTGATGCTGTACCCGATGAGCACCCACAGAACGGACGCCACGCCAATCGTCGCGTAGGAGGCCATCATCATGTTGAGCACGTTCTTTCTGCGTACGAGGCCGCCGTAGAAGAAGGCCAAAGCAGGGGTCATGAGCAAGACCAGTGCGCTGCAGACCAGCACATAAGCGGTATCGCCGCTGTTGATGGTGGACATGGGCAATTCTCCTTTACTCCGTATTCTCCTCTTTATCCCAACCGCCCCGCGGTCGATCCCGGGCAAAATAAAAATGGCACCCCACCGAAACGGTGGAGCGCCATTGCTCCCAAACCTATGCCGACGGCTCATCGTAGGAGCGCATCGCGATATTTCTATGCTGTAGTATATGCTGGGTCAGAACCGCTGTCAACCAATTTTTTGCACCTTTCAAAAAGAAATCCTGCAAGATTGGAGAGCGTGCGAATGGTGCATGCTACTGGGGGCATTGCGTCCACGCATGGCTGCGGGCGCACCGTGCGCGGCAAGGAGGGTTCGACGTTGTTTGATCCGTTTCACCCGGAACGCTTCCAGGGCAGCCTGGGGCGGCCGGGGTTGTTTGAAGGCTGGTATTTCCGCCTGGCGGACCGCGGCGGGCAAGGCCAGTGGGCCGTCATTGTGGGGGTGGCCACGGGGGCGGGGGCGAAGGGAACGCACGGGGTGGCCCGCGCAGATGGCGTGGAGGATCCTCCCTATTGCTGGATGCCCCCGAGCCCGGAAAGCGCCCACTGCTTTGTGCAGGTGCTGCCTGGCGACGGCAGCCCGGTGCTGCAGGCCCGTTACCCGCTGGGGTGGTTCGGCTGGGGCTGTGGGGCGTTTGCCGTCTACATTGGCAACCCCGACGGCGGTGAACCGGTGTTTTTCGGCTCCCGGCAAAGACTGTGGCTCCGTGTGGCACAGGGCGGCCGGTCCTTCCAGGCCGATGTGCGGTTTGTGGACGCCGTGCCCTTCCCGGGTACGCCCCATTGGCCGGGCATCATGGGGCCGTTCGGCTTCCTGCCCGGTATGGAGTGCTACCACGCCATTGTCAGCATCCGGCACGGCCTGGTGGGCACGCTGTGCGCGGCGGATGGGGCGGGCGGCACCGTCACCCACGACCTGACCGGCGGCCTGGGGTACACTGAGAAGGACTGGGGACGGTCGTTCCCCCGGGCGTGGGTGTGGCTGCACGCCAACCGCTTCGGCGATGGAGCCACGTTCTTCCTTTCCGCCGCGGACATCCCCTGGCACGGGCGCACGTTCCCGGGCTTCTTTGCCTTCCTGCACCGGCCGGGGCAGCGGCTGACGCTGTTTGCCACCTACGCGCGGGGCAGGCTGGGGGAGCTCACCGTGCAGGGCCACAATCTGCAGGGTTCGGCTTCCGGCCCTGCAGGAACCCTGTCCTTCCAAGCCGCCGCCGGCCGCGTGGGCACACTGGCCGCGCCGCTTCTTGGCCGCATGGAACGCACCGTGGAGGAAAGCCCCGATGCCCGGGTGTGGGTGCGGCTCACCGCCCCCAGCGGTACGGTGATGTACGAAGGGGAGAGCGACGGCGGGGGCATGGAGGTGAGCGGAGAACTGGCGCTGCGCTGACGCTTCGCTTTCGCTCCGCTTTCGCGGCGACCGCTTCGCGATCGCCGCGAGTCAGGAGAGCTCGTTACGAGCGTCGTTTTGCCGCGCGACGTACACGCCGCCCACTGGGCCCCACCCTGCGGCAGACGATTCTAATGAATCGTTGGGAGCAGGGTGAGCATTGCGTAGCAATGCGGTGGGCGCGCGGCATCCGGCTGTGTGAGTCGTGCCGGGTTTCACGATGGGGACGCCACTCACGTGGGAGGGGTGCGTGCTCCGTTCATTGTGTTTCGTGCCGCCGCCGGATGAACCGGCTGGCGGCTGCAGGGGGTGTACACGCAATAGGGG
>JAEYRA010000176.1 GCA_023409755.1 Bacillota bacterium | reverse complement strand
CCCGCGTTCCAGTCCTGCTGCGTGCAGCCCACGTTCCTTATCGGCACCACCAACGAGGACGGCAGCCCCAACTTTGCGCCCATCACCTGGATCGCCGCTTCCTGGGACACCGATCATTTTCTGCTGGTCGTGAGCCTGTTTGGCACCAAGCGCACCCGGCGCAATGTGGAGCGCACAGGGCTTCTGTCTGCCAACCTCGTCAGCACCGACATGCTTACCATGCTAGATTATTACGGCTCCCGCTCCGGCAACAACGACACAAAGGATGCCTTCGCCGACGAAGTGGAGCAGGGCCTGGTGCTGCCGGTGCCCACCCTCCGCCCCAGCCGCTGGGTCTATGAGTGCGAAGTAGAGCGGAGCGTGGTGACCGGCGACACCGGCACGTTCTTCTGCGCCATGCGCAACGTCCAAGTGATGGAAGAGCTGCAGGCTGCCGAAGAACTGGATCTCACGGTGTTGGACCCGGTCGTCTACTCCGGAGATTACCACACCATCGGCCGGCACTTGGGCACGATCGGCGACTTCTGGCCGCCCAAGGCCGAGTAAACCACCTTACCTAACACACAAAACAGGCAGGAAACATTGTTTCCTGCCTGTTGCTTGTGATGAGAATTCCGATTCATCCCGGCTTTACCTGTCGATGTTGGCACGCTGTACAGACGCGAGCCAGAACGATGGGGCCATGCCAATCCCCGGCACGCGATGCCGGCCGCCGGCCCCGCCGGCCTACATCCCTTCCACGAAGCGATCCACAACCAACTGGCGGAACTCCGGCGAGAGGGTGGCGAAGTAGGCGGTGAAGCCGGTGACGCGCACCACCAAGTCTGGGTGGGTCAGGGGGTCGCGGTGGGCCTCCATCAGCTTGTCCTTATCGAGCACATTGATGTTGATGAGGGTGCCGCCCATATCCACATGGGCCTTGATGACGGCGGCCACGCGGTCGATGCCGCCCTCCTCCACCGAGATGCGGGGGTCAAACTCCAGCTGCAGGGGGGCGGTGTTGCCGTAGCCGGGTTGGATGCGGGCAATGCCCGTGGCCATGGCCGTGACCGCGCCATCCTTGCGGAAGCCGGGGTTGGGGTTGGCACCATGGGTGACCGGTGCATAGGCCTTGCGGCCGTCGGGCGTCGCGCCCACCTGCTGGCCGAAGAAGATCGTGTTGCTCCAGGAGAACCAGCCCGGCACCAGCGTGCGGCCTTCGGGCATGGGCTGGGCCTTGATGAGCCGGGTCAGCAGGTCGCTGACGCGCTCGGCCCAGCGGTCGCCCAGCGAGGCGCCCTGGCAGTAGCGGTCGGAGTTCATCAGCATCAAGCGCAGCCGCTCATGGCCCTGGAAGTCGTCCTTCAGAGCCTGGGCCAGCTCGTCCCAGGAGACGCGGCCCTCCTTGACGACGCGCTGCTCGATGGCAGCCAGGGAGTCGGCCACCGTGCCCAGCCCCACGCCGTCGATGCCCACGGTGAACAGCGCCGCGCACTGGGTGATGTCCTCCCCTCGCTCGATGGTATCCTGCATGTAGAGGTTCATCACGAGTTCGGGCAGCACGGCGTGCTGGTAGCGGATGTGGTGGTTGATGCCGGCGGCGGTCACCTCCACGGCGCGCTGGAGGTTCCCCTCCATCAGGGTCATGAGCCGCTCCATGGAGCGTTCGCCGTCCTCCAGCATCTCGTGGAAGGAGAGTTCAAACACCTTGGCGACGTTTATCTTCACGCAGTCGTTCATCGGATATTCGCGGCCAGGCACAGCGTTCCAGTTACAGCCCACGGCGATGCGCCGGAGAGCGTCATCCTCACTGGTGCCGGCGTTGCGGGCATAGCCCATCAGCCCCTTGTTGCCCGAGAAACGCGGCCAGCCGTTGCGGTCGGTGAAGAGGTACTCCACCGCCTTGCGGAAGAACGCCGGGTCGAGGTTGTCGTGCACGCGCACCGTCAGGTTGTTGGAGGTGTTGAGCCAGTGGGCGGCCTCCAGAATGAGCCAGGAGAGCTCATTGGTCAGGTCGCGCCCCTGGGCGTCACAGCCCGAGAGCTGGTAATAGTGCGTCTCAATGAGCAGGAGGTCGGCCAGATAGAACTTGACCTGCTCGTCATCAATGATGCCGGCGGCCTTGTCCCGCCGGTAATAGGGCAGCAGCACCTGGTCGATGGCGCAGCCCGCGCCGTCCCGGTCGTAGACGCGGGAGACACAGTTGAACCCCGCCATCCACTGGCAGGCCTCAATGAACGTCTGCGGGGCCTTGTCGATGACGTTGCGGTTGCAGGCCAGCATGACCTCCAGCGTTTGGCGAATCTCGGGACGCTCCTCCACGGCAAGCAGGCGCTCCACCTCGGCAATGTGGCGGGCAATCCAGCCCTGGATGGCCAGCACCGTCGTCTCCTCGGCGTCGTAGAACTCCTCATGGCCGGGGTTGCTGGCACGACAGGCTCGTATCTTCTCCAGCACGCCGCCAAAGCCCAGTGACATGCCCAGCTCGTAGTCGATGGCAAAGTGGCTGTCGCTGTTCATGCCGCTGCCAATGCCATACTTCTCCTGGTCGGCCTTCAGCTCGTCAAAGGGAAAGAGATCCTCGGGCCAAGGTTGGCGGTAGCTCGTGAGCATGGCGCGCCACCGGCCGCACAGGCCCTCCAGCGGGTCCACATAAATGGGGTGGACGGCCATGAGGGCGGCGAAATTCTCCGCACAGGCTTTGTAGCCATAGAAGCCACCGTTGGGGTGGTTGGGCTTGGCGGTGAAGGTGAAATCCTCCGGCATGGGCACGGTGCCGTAGTCGTCGCCGTCCATGTAGCCCTGCTGCTTGGCTTTTGCCAGTGTGTGGGCAATCTTCTTCTCCCGCAGGGCGGCAATGCGCTGGCGGTAGGTCATCTCGTCGGTAGCAATCATGTTGGTCCCCTCCCTCGTTGTTTGGGTGGCGCGTGCCGCTATTCCTGCGGCGTATCTTGCAGGGCGCGCCCGCCGATACGAACCGGCACCCCGGCCCGGTCAGCGGCCCACGCCAATTCCTCCATACGCTGCCGCGTGGGCTTTACAAAAGCCTGCGGCTCAAAGCCATTCTCCAGCTTCCCTTTGGCCAACCCCAGCGGGTGGTAGGGCAACAATTCGTAGCACACCAGCGTGGGGATCTCAGCGGCAAACCGCGCGATGGCGCTGATGACCTCCTCGCTGTCGTTGACGCCGGGCACCACCGGCGTGCGCAGCAGCACCGGCAGGCCCAGCTGGGCCGCGTTGCGGATGTTCTCCTTCACCTGGTCGTTGTACGCGCCGGTCCAGCGGCGGTGCTCCTCCCGGTCCCAGTGCTTGAGGTCGCACATCAGCAGGCGGCACTGCTGCAACGCCTGCCGCGCGATGGGCCAGGGGAAGCAAAGGTTGCTCTCCAACGCCGTGTGCAGCCCTCGCTCCCGGCAAGCCAGCAGCAGTTGGCTCGTAAAATCCAGCTGACACAGCGGCTCCCCGCCGGAGATGGTAATGCCGCCCTCGTCGCCATAATAGGGCTGGTCCAGCAGCACCTCATCCAGCACATCCTGCACGGTGCGCTCCACCCCACAGACGCGGCGCGCGCCCGAAAAGCACCCCTCGTCGCAGTGCCCGCAAGCGATGCAGCGTTCCATATTGAGCAGCACCTGGGGCTGGAAGGCGACGGTTTCCGGGTTGTGGCACCAGGCACACCGCAGGTTGCAACCCTTCAAAAAGACGGTCGTGCGGATGCCCGGCCCGTCGTGGAGCGAAAAGCGCTGCACATCGGCGATCATCCCTGTGGTTTGCAGTTCAGCCATGGGCTTTGCCAAGCCTCCCTTTGCAGTTACATGTTACTTTACAAAACCATGTGCATCATAGCATATGCCGCAAAGAAGGTAAATGCCTGTCTATTCAAAACAGAAGAATCCACGGATTGTTAAAGTGTTAAGTTGTATGAGATGTTTACTCCAGTGTCTGCGCCCGCGGGCAACGGCCACCCCATCGGGCTAAAATTCCCTCATCGGTGCCGAAGAGCACGACCTCGCAGTCGTTGCCGCAGCCCCCGCAGCGGCGGGTGCGGCTGCGGAATGCCCGCCGCAACGCCGGAATGGCTTCCCTTTCCTCATCCCTGCAGCATGGTAGAGTGTAAAGCAGACTCACAATCGATCCCAATTCCGCAAGAGATGCAAAGAACAAGGAGCGACGCTGCACTACACTTGTTGGCGAGAGGAGGTGTTGGAATGGATTGGCTCAAAGGGATGAACGACGTCATCGCAACCATTGAGGAAAACCTGACCCGGCCCATTCGCTACGAATCGCTGTCGCGGGTCGTGGGCTGCTCGGTCTATGAGTTCTCGCGGATCTTCTCCTTCATGGCGGGGATCTCCCTGTCGGAATACATCCGTCGCAGACGGCTGTCACAGGCCGCTTTCGCGACGCGAACTCAT
>JAEYRA010000170.1 GCA_023409755.1 Bacillota bacterium | reverse complement strand
CGGCTGGGAGCAGCCCCAGGTGCCTGCCGCACGCACCGGTTGCACCGTCGCCGTCATCGGCTCCGGCCCCGCCGGCCTCACCACGGCCTGGCGCTTGAATCACTTCGGCCACGAGGTGACGGTATTTGAGAAGAACGAGTTGCCCGGTGGCTTGTTGACCTTCGGCATCCCCAACATGAAGCTGCCCAAACAGGACGTGGTGATGCGTCGCGTACGCATCATGGAGCAAGAGGGAATCACTTTCCGCTGCGGCACCAACGTGACTGCCGACAACAGCAGAGAGCTCCTGGCTGGCTATGATGCGGTGGTACTCTGCTGCGGGGCCGAAGCCCCCCGCGACCACAAGGTACCAGGCCGCGACCTTGCAGGCATTGAGTTCGCCGTGCCGTTCCTGGCCGACGCCACCCGCCGGGTGCTGGAGGGCCGCGAGGCCGAGAAGCCCCTGGCTGGCAAGCGCGTTGTCGTCATCGGTGGCGGCGACACGGGCAATGACTGCACAGCCACTGCCATCCGCCAGGGGGCAGACAGCGTCATTCAGTTTGAGATCATGCCCCCCTCCCCTGAATACCGCGCCGCCAGCAACCCCTGGCCCCGTTGGCCCTTTGTGAAGAAGACTGACTACGGCCAGCAGGAAGCCATCGCCGTGTGGGGTGACGACCCGCGCCAATACTGCATGCAGACGCTGGAGTTCGTGGGCGACAGGCATGTGCGGGAGCTGCACACCGTTGAGGTGGAGTGGGTTATACGCGATGGCCGCCGCGTGCCCCAGAACATCGCCGGCACCGAACGGACCGTGCCAGCCGACCTGGTGCTGCTGGCCATGGGCTTCACCGGCGCGCAGGAGTACACCAAGGCCATCAGCGGCGGCAAAGGCCCCGCCGAAGGCTGGTTCACCTGCGGCGACATGCGCACCGGCCAGAGCTTGGTCGTCAAGGCCATGGCCGATGGGATGAACTGTGCCGAGCAGGTGGACGAGTACCTCCGCCGGAGCTGAGCAACCCCGGCAACCATGAACATCGCAAAGGGGATGCTGTTACAGGCAATGTCATTAAGCCCCAGCTCACTACCAGCAGCCCTTTCTGGCTCAAATAACCCAAAATCCCATTAAGTAAACCCCAAAAATAAACAAATGAGCCGTTTGTCCAACGTTTAAGCACGACAAACGGCTTTCCTTCCCTTTCACAACAAGCTAGTTACACGTTCCTTGCCATTCCGTGATACAATTACCCCAAAATCAGATATCTGAGCACAATGCTCAAGCCCAGTAAACTTTGGGTTTTGCGTGCACGCGATAGGGGAACCCAACAAATGATTTGAAGGGATATCCCCCCAGTTCCAGACGGGTTGCCTTAAGGCCGGCCCTTGCGAATCAAATCATTTTTACACATGACCCTTTCGGCCCTGACCGATTTCGGCGCCCTGGGCGATCAGGGTTTGCTGCAAAAGTTTCACATCCAGCGCCCGGACGCTGGTCTTCGCCTTGGCTGCCAGCGCACCTGCCGTGCCAGCGGCCTCGCCAAGGGGCAGGATGTGCGCCATAGCCCGCCAAGACTCGTAGGCGATCTGATCACTGGACATGCAGCGGCCAACCACCAACAGGTTTTCTGCCTGCTTTGGCAGCAGGCAACGATAGGGGATGTCATACCCTTCATGGGTGAGGAAGCGGCGATATCCGTAGTAGTGAATGATGGGATTGGCCGCCATGGCAATCGAGTCCTCAAACGCACGACCGGATAACACGTCGTCGCCGGTAATTTTGTAATCCCCTTCAAAAAAGCGTGTCTGCCGAATACCCAGGAGTACTCCGGTATCGACAACACGCGGGTTGCCGAAATCGGGATTGTCCCGTTTCTTCTGCTCCAGATCCTCATAGACGGCCAGGCGCGTCTTGATCTCAGCGGCGGTGAGCTCATCGGCGTCAGCACAGTTGACCGGCCCGGGCGACGGCCCCCAAACCACCATCGTGTCCTGAAACAGGCAGCCGCCCTGCGTGGTGTCCGGTGGAAAGCCGCTCACCTTGTACATCAGACAGTCGTTGAGCCGGGAAGCCTCGTCCCCCTTGACCTGCCAATAGGGGACGCCGGCGCGAAAGGCCACGTCGCCGTCGCCGCTCGCATCGATAACGGTGTGAGCGAATACCGCCTGCCGGCCGGATTTGTTTTCGATGACGACGCCCGCAACGCGTCCGTCGTTCACAATCACATCACTGAAGTAGGTGTGGAATAAAATATGAACGCCTGCTTCTATCGCCATCTTGAGCGTCATGAACTTGAATTTCTCGGTGTCGAAGGCATAGTTGTAGGAAAGGTCTCCCTTCACATTGGCGCGCTCGGCGGATGGATATGCGTTGCGCGATTTCACTGCTCCGTTCATTTCGATGAGCCGCAGCATCAACTCTTCGCCGATGCCCTTCATTGTCTGTATGCCATCGGGCGGCACCTGGTTGCGAATTCCAACAATATTAGCCATCAGCGACGCGGTCGCCGTACCGCCAAAGAAGGGAAAGCGTTCGATCACCAGTGTCTTTACCCCATTGCGTGCGGCGGCCACCGCAGCCGACCATCCAGCCGTGCCGCCACCCACTACGACGACGTCATATTGCCCGTAGATCGGTATTTCTCTTGCCGGCTCTTCATATGTGTTTTGCATGGCATTTTCCTCCTAAAATGAGTCCTGCTTTGTATTGTGAGGGCCCTGATGGTCCTTTGAGTGTATTGAAAACAAACCGACCAGCCGCCCATGTGAAGACGTAAACGCGGTATTGCCCAGGAGGCGCCTGTGCGCGGCGCAGAATACCGGCGTTGGCAACCGTCAGAGTGAACATGTTGCTGCGAACGTCATAGAACCCTTTCTCTTGCCCATCAACCGGCCAAGCCCTTCCTCGCCCTGCAGCACATGGCCATCGAACCCAAAGGGCAGTCGTAGAAGTCATGCCTCTGTTGGTTGGTAGGTTTCACAGACCTGCTACTGCTGTATCAACCCTCTACGTTACTGAGATTTTGGTGCAAAAGATCGATGGGCAGTGTCAGATGTCTCAGCTAATTACGAGATCAATATAGCATACAAAGTCGCCAATGCCTATGAACAAATACAGCGGGGACGGGCAACACTCTGTTCACAACCAGCTGAGACAGAGTAAGTGGTTGATAAAAAGAGGCCTAAGTTGGCCTTTGCCCTTCAGAACACGATATCAAAAAACAGATTTCTGTACCTTAGCCGTTCAAATTAAGTTAAGATAGCACGGTTAGTGAACAAGGTGGAAGCGAGAGTTCACACCACGTTGGCAAAAGTAATGTTATGTTTTTGTGTTTTGACCGTATTGGAGTCTTGTGGGATGGCCGATTGAAAACTTTCCACCGGGATCTCCCCTGTAAAGTGGAAAATTTCATGTTTTTATACTATACTTTTGAGAACCAATAGACCGTTTGGATCACGTGTTGTGGGCGGAGGCGAACGCATTGAGTAGCGCATTGTATGTAAAGCAATCAAACCACGCAAAATATCGCAGTAAACGGTATCACGGTACCATTTGTTCGCAGATGGGGGCCGAGACGTTTGGCTATTAATAAAGCGATGCGAGCAGCACTTAAGGCCATCACGGCTTTGGAGATGGATGTAAAAAAAACCTATAAAATGGAGCGGCAGATTGAATTGCTCACAGCCAGGCTTCGGGGCAAACCAAAAGACTATAAAATGTGGGATCATGTGGTTTGTTCCGGCGACTATGCAATTCCCTTACGCCTCTTTGCGCCCGATGGTGAAGGACCGTTTCCCCTGTTGCTTTTTTTCCATGGGGGCGGTTGGATCACTGGTGGGATCGAAAACTATACTGGTGTATGTGTCGACCTTGCGAAAGCTACGAACTGCACCATAGCATCCGTTGATTACCGATTGGCGCCGGAGCATAAGTTTCCCACCGCTCCAGAGGATTGCTATGCGGTGGCGCGTGAGTTTTATCTCGGTCGAGTACCAGGTGTAAAGCCCGATGACATTACGTTGATCGGTGACAGCGCCGGGGGAAATCTGGCAGCAGCCGTTTCCCTGATGGCACGGGATCGCGGAGAGTTCCTGCCAAGACAGCAGATCCTGATTTATCCATCCACATACAACGATCACAGTGAGCAATCCCCCTTTGCGTCCATCCGGGACAACGGGACGGACTATCTTTTGACATCCAAGCGAATCCAAAACGTCATAGAGCTTTACCGAAGCTGTGATGATGATTTGAACAATCCATATTTCGCCCCGCTCCTGGCAGCGGATCTTTCACGGCAGCCCCGAACCTTGCTCATTACGGCGGAGTATTGTCCGCTCAGAGACGAAGGGGAGGCCTACGGAGAAAAACTGCGCGCTGCGGGAAATGAGGTGGAGATCATTCGCATTGCGGATGCGCTTCACGCTTACATGATGCTGCCGCCACGGTTTGAGCATGTGCAGCAGACCTATGGCATCATCAACGATTTTTTACAAAGAGGCGATCTTCGTGGAAGGACATAAGAGATGGAGCCGGCTGGACAATGCTGCGAAAATATTCCCGCCCACCACCACGAGACGTGACACGAAGGTTTTCCGCTTTGTCTGCGAGTTAACCGAGCCGGTGGACGGCGCTGTTCTTCAATGCGCTCTGGAGCAGACAATTCAAGATTTCCCCCTGTACCGTTGCGTGCTCAAAAAGGGTTTGTTCTGGTACTATTTGGAAGAAAGCAGCATTCAGCCCGTTGTCGCCGAGGAGACACTTCCCGTTTGCAGCCCGATCTACAATGCGGATAAGCGCGGTCTATTGTTCCGCGTGCTGTTTTACAAACAACGGATAAATTTCGAAGTGTTCCACGCATTGGCTGACGGCACCGGCGTTTTGCAGTTTTTACGCACCATGGTCTTGCATTATCTGGAGAAAAAGCATGGTATTTCGGGACAGTTGATCGATTATGATGCTTCAAGGGATCAGAAAAACCAGGACGCCTTTTATCAGTATTACGATAAAACCGGTGCCAGTCCGGAGATAAAGCGCTACCGGGCCTATCAAATCCGCGGGGAACGCCTGCCTAACAACCGGATTGGGATTACAGAAGGGTTTGCTTCCACCAAAGAGGTGCTACAAAAAGCCCATGAGTACGATGCGACACTGAGTGAATTTTTGATTGCACTGTTAATCTGCTCGATTCAGGATGCAATGGCTGTGAGGGAAAGGGCTCGTCCGGTGATCATCGCCGTACCGGTAGACCTTCGCCGATTTTTTCCGGCACAAACCGCCCGTAATTTTTTCGGCGTCATTCAGGTTGCGCATCACTTCCAAAAAGACGGACGTGAACTTCCCCAGGTTCTTGCAAATGTGCGCGACTCACTGCGGCGGCAACTGACGCAGGAAACCCTCCATGGAATCATCAGCTATTATTCAGCCTTGGAAGACAATCCCTTGGTCAAGGCGATTCCCTTGCAGGTAAAGATCCCCGTACTTCGCATGTCAGGGCTCCGGGCAGATGGCGAAGACACCGCTGCGTTCTCCAACATTGGCCGGGTCTCAATGCCACTAGAGGCGAAGAAACACATTCGGTTGTTCGATGTGTTTCTCAGCACGAAACGTCCACAACTTTGCGTTTGTTCATTTGAGGACACGCTTGCCATCAGCATGTCATCTCCTCTGATGGATACGGGGATTCAACGACGTTTTTTCCGTTTGCTGACGCAGATGAAGATTTCAATGCAGATCGTTTCCAATCTGGAACAGCTGAATGGAGAGGAGACGACAGATGCTACGGTGTGAACATTGCCAAGTGGACTTACCCGGAGCGCAAAACCGCTGTCCTCTCTGCCAGAATAAACCTGCCGGAATGCCTGATGGCACCGACAGCCGCTTCCCCCACCTGCCCCAAGCCCGGCCAACGACTGTCGGCCGCATATTGGCATGGGGTGCATTTGGCAGCGTGTGCGC
>JAEYRA010000122.1 GCA_023409755.1 Bacillota bacterium | reverse complement strand
TCCGGCCCCATCGTCATCGGCCAGGCGGCCGAGTTTGACTACGCCGGCACCCAGGCCTGCCGCGCCCTGAAGGAAGAGGGCATCGAGGTCGTGCTGGTCAACTCCAACCCGGCAACGATCATGACCGACCAGAACATCGCCGACCGCGTGTACCTGGAGCCGCTGACGCCCGAGGTCGTGAAGAACATCATTCGGCGGGAGCAGCCTGACAGCATACTGCCCACACTGGGCGGGCAGACGGGCCTGAACCTCGCGGTGGAGCTCGCCGAGAGCGGATTCCTCGATGAGATGGGCGTGCGCCTGCTGGGCACGCCGGTGGACTCCATTCACCGGGCTGAGGACCGTGAGCTCTTCAAGTCCACCATGCTGGAGATTGGTGAGCCCTGCATCGAGAGCGTCATCGTCACCGATGTGGAGGCTGCCCTGGAGTTTGGCGACCGCGTGGGGTATCCGGTCATCGTGCGCCCGGCCTATACGCTGGGCGGTTCGGGCGGCGGCATTGCGAATGACGGGCTGGAGCTGCAACAGATCACCTCCGACGGCCTTCGCTACTCCCGCGTGCACCAGTGCCTCATTGAGAAAAGCGTGGCCGGCTGGAAGGAAATTGAGTATGAGGTGATGCGCGACGGCAAGGGCAACTGCATCATCGTCTGCAATATGGAGAACATCGACCCGGTGGGCATCCACACCGGCGACAGCATCGTGGTTGCCCCCAGCCAAACGCTTCGGGACGCTGAGTATCAGATGCTGCGCACGGCGGCCATCAACATCATCAATTCATTGAAGATCGAGGGCGGCTGCAACGTGCAGTATGCCCTGAACCCCGACAGCATGGAGTACGCGGTCATCGAAGTCAACCCCCGCGTCAGCCGCTCTTCAGCCCTCGCCAGTAAGGCGACCGGTTACCCCATCGCCAAGGTGGCTTCCAAGATCGCCGTGGGCTATGGTTTGGATGAGATTCAGAACGCCGTGACGGGCAAGACCTACGCCTGCTTCGAGCCGACGCTCGACTATGTGGTCGTCAAGTTCCCGCGCTGGCCCTTCGATAAGTTCACCAAGGCCGAGAAGACGCTGGGCACCCGCATGAAGGCCACCGGCGAGGTCATGGCCATCGGTGCGAACTTTGAGTCGGCCTTCCTCAAGGCCGTGCGCTCCCTGGAGTTGGGGCTCTACTCCTGTGAGTTCAAGGATGCCGCCGCCAGCACCGATGAGGAGATCGAGCGGCTGCTCCATTGGCAGAGCGACGAACGCATCTACGTGGTGACCGAGGCCCTGCGCCGCGGGGTGAGCGAGCAGCACATCTTCGACATCACCAAGATCGACCTGTGGTACCTCTTCAAGCTCCGCCATATCGTGGAGGAGGAGGAGCGCGTCAAGCGCGAGGGCATCGCCGGACTCACGAAGGATTCCCTGCGCCACCTCAAGCGTATGGGCTTCAGTGACCAGGCACTGGCGCGCTGGACGGGCAAGACCGAGCGGGAGATTCGGGAGCTGCGGCGGGAGATGGGAATTCTCCCAGCCTTCAAGATGGTGGACACCTGCGGGGCCGAGTTTGACGCCGTCAGCCCCTACTACTACTCCACCTACGACGACGAGAACGAGGCACGACCCAGCGGCAACAAGTCGGTGGTGGTGCTGGGCTCCGGTCCCATCCGCATCGGCCAGGGTGTGGAGTTCGACTACTGCTCGGTCCACTCCATCTGGGCGCTGAAGAAAGCCGGTTACGACACCGTCATCATCAACAACAACCCCGAGACCGTGTCCACCGACTTCGACACGTCGGACCGCCTGTACTTCGAGCCATTGACGGCCGAGGACATGTGGAACGTGCTGGAGCTGGAGCAACCAGAGGGCGTGCTGGTGCAGTTTGGCGGGCAGACGGCCATCAAGCTCGCCAAGTGGGTGGAGGAGATGGGCATCCCGATCCTCGGCACCTCCCTTAATGACATTAACGCCGCCGAGGACCGGCAGGAGTTCGACGCCCTGCTGGAACGCGTCGGCATCCTCCGGCCGAAAGGTGACACCGTCTTCACCGCCGAGCAGGCGCTTGCCGTGGCCAACCGCCTGGGGTACCCGGTTCTGGTGCGCCCCAGCTATGTGCTGGGCGGCCAGGGCATGGAAATCGCCTGGTCCGACCACGATATTGCCGAGTATATGGCCATCATCAACCGCAACGAGCAGGAACATCCCATCCTCGTGGATAAATATCTACTGGGCAAGGAGATCGAGGTGGACGCCATCAGCGATGGCACCGACATGCTGATCCCTGGCATCATGGAGCACATCGAGCGGGCGGGTGTCCACTCGGGTGACAGTATCTCGGTCTACCCGGCCTTCACCCTGTCGGAGCGGCTGCAGACCAAGATCATTGACACCACACACATGCTTTGCCGGGAACTGCATGTAAAGGGTATGATCAACATCCAATTTATCGTGTATAATAATGAGTTGTACATCATCGAAGTCAACCCGCGCTCCAGCCGCACGGTTCCCTACATCAGCAAGGTGACGGGCGTGCCGATGATCGAGCTGGCTACCCGGGCGGCCTTAGGCGAGCCCATCGCTGCCATGGGGTACGGTACCGGGCTCCATCCCGACCGGGGCATCTGGGCGGTTAAGGTGCCGGTCTTCTCCTTTGAGAAGCTTCCTCAGTTGGAAGTCAGCCTTGGGCCGGAGATGAAGTCTACCGGCGAGGTGTTGGGCATCTCCCGGGATCTGCCGGAGGCGCTATTGAAGGGTCTCATCGCCGCAGGCATGAGCGTGCCGCGCATCGGCAACGTCCTGCTCTCGGTGGCCAACACCGACAAGCCCGACATCAGCCGCCTGGCCGAAGACTTGGCCTCGCTGGGGTACAACCTCTACGCCACCGACGGCACAGCCCACGCCCTGAACGCCGCCTATGTGCCGGCCAACCACGTTGGGCGCTTCAGCGACCCATCGCCCAATATTCAGGAAATGCTGAAGGCCGGGCAGGTGCAGCTCATCTTGAACACCCCTACCCGCGGGAGGGACAGTGAGCGTGACGGCTTCAAGCTGCGGCGCATGGCGGTGGAGTACAAGGTGCCCTGTCTAACCTCGGTGGATACCGCCGCCGCGCTCATCCGGGGGTTGAAGCTGCGGCGGAACGAAACCGAAATTGTCCCGCTGGGACTCCACGATATCGACGCATAACAAAGGAGGGGAGCCTATGATTTCTACAGTGGTCGCCAACCAACCGGTGGCGACCGGCATCTACAGCATGGTGGTGCGCATTGACGGCGAAATGCCCGAGTTTCTGCCCGGCCAGTTCGGGCACATCCGGCTACCCGGCAACGCGGCGCTGCTGCTGCGCCGGCCCATCAGCTTTTACCGTGTGGACCGCACCAACCAAACCGTCGAAATGATCTACCAGCTCAAAGGGGAGGGCACGCGCCTGCTTGCCACCCTGCAGCCCGGCGACACCATCGATATGCTGGCCCCGCTGGGCCGACCTTTCACCGTGGCCAAGACCGTGAAGACCGCGGCGATCGTTGGCGGCGGCATCGGCGCGGCGCCGCTTATGACACTCATCGAGGCCCACCCCGAGGTGGCCTTTGACACTTTCCTCGGCTTCCGTGGGCGGGAGTTCGCCTATCAGCTGGAGGATTTCCAGGCGGTATCACGCCGGTTGGCGCTCTGCTCCGACGATGGTACGCTGGGGGAGAAGGGCTTTGTGACCGACATGCTGGCGAAAGCCAT
Source organism: Bacillota bacterium (assembly GCA_023409755.1). GTDB lineage: Bacteria > Bacillota > Clostridia > Christensenellales > UMGS416 > JAEYRA01. The sequence goes on along the minus strand of JAEYRA010000122.1, from coordinate 44,426 downwards.
GCAGAACGAAGCCTATGATTGCGTGTATGCCTGCGGCCCCACACCCATGCTGCGGTCGCTTGCCAAGGTCATGGCGACCAACGACGTGCCCTGCCTTGTATCGCTGGAGGAGCGTATGGGCTGCGGCCATGGGGCGTGCCTGGTGTGCGCGTGCAAGATTAAGAGCGGGAACGACTGGCACTACCGGCGCGTCTGTGCCGACGGCCCGGTGTTCCCCTTGAGGGAGGTGGACTTCGGTGGCTGAACCAAATTTGAAAACAACGCTCTGCGGGGTGGAGCTGGCAACGCCGGTCATCGCGGCGTCGGGCTGCTTCGGCTTCGGTCGGGAGTTTGCCAAGTACATGGATCTGAGCGTCCTTGGGGGCATCGCGGTGAAGGGCCTGACGCCCGAGCGGCGGGAGGGCAACCCGGCCCCCCGCATTGCCGAGACGGCCAGCGGTGTCCTCAACAGCGTGGGGCTGCAGAACCCCGGCATCGACGCCTTCCTCTCATACGGCCTGCCGGCGCTCAAGAAGTATGATACCAAGCTCATCGTGAACATCGCAGGGCGCACGGTGGAGGACTACTGCACCATGGCCGAAAAGCTCCGTGGCAGCGGCGTCGCGATGATTGAAATGAACATCTCCTGCCCCAATGTGGAGGAGGGCGGCGCTGCCTTTGGTGCCCGGCCGGAGAGCATCCGCAAGATCGTCTCCGCCGTCAAGCCCCTGTGCGAGCAGCCGCTGATGGTGAAACTGACGCCCAACACCGCCGACATTGCTGAGAGTGCCCTGGCAGCGGAGGAGGCGGGGGCCGATGCTCTGTCGCTCATCAATACTCTGACGGGCATGGCCATCGACGCTGACCGGCGGCGGCCCATCCTCGCCAACGTGACCGGCGGCCTCTCGGGCCCGGCCATCAAGCCGGTGGCTCTGCGCATGGTGTGGCAGGCGGCTTCGGCGGTGAAGATTCCGGTCGTCGGCCTGGGCGGCATCCTAACGGGCCGGGACGCGGTGGAGTTCCTCATTGCCGGTGCCAGCGCCGTGCAGGTGGGCACAGCGAACCTCATCGACCCGGCGGCTTGTGTTGCCATCGTCGATGGCATCCGCGAATACATGACCCGCTGGAATGTGACCGATGTTCGCGAACTCGTGGGTTCGCTGAAGGTGTGAGGAGGACGGGAATGGAGCTCGATAGGGCCATTGAAATCTTCAAGAAGACCGGCGTCATGCTGGAGGGGCACTTCCTGCTGACGTCCGGCCGGCATTCCAACCGTTACATGCAATGCGCCAGGCTCTTTGAGTACCCGGAGTATTGCGAACTCATGTGCAAGGATTTGGCAGAGCGCTTCCGCGGCGAGGCAATTGACCTTGTCATCGGCCCGGCGCTGGGTGGTGTCATCATGAGCTACGAGGTGGGCCGCCAACTGGGTGTGCGCAACTTCTTTGCTGAGCGCAGTGACGACGGAACCATGGTGCTGCGTCGCGGCTTCGTCATCCCTCAGGGGGCTCGCGTTCTGCTGGTGGAGGACACAGTCACCACCGGCGGCTCGGTCAAGGAAGTCATCGCCCTGGTGAAAGCCGCCGGCGGCGTGGTGGCCGGCGTTGGGGCAATTGTGGACCGCAGCGCCGGCAAGGTGGACTTCGGCTGCCGCTTTGAGGCCGTTGCCTCCATGGATGTGCAGAGCTGGGAAGCCGCCGACTGCCCCCTGTGCAAGGAAGGCACCCCCGCCATCAAGCCCGGCAGCCGCAAGGCCGCGAAGTAGCCATAACCCGCTGACAGAAACGAACTGACCGACGATTCATTCGGCGGGAGGAGTGGGACAGTAGCGGAAGCTGGAAACCCATGGCTGCCCGAAGGTGTACGTCAGTTGTTTAAGCAAAGAACGAGAATTATTACAAAGAACCCGCCCAGCGACACATGCGCGCTGGGCGGGACGTCAATAACGGCACGAAAGGGATTCGCCGAGACGCGAATGCGGCGAAGGCGAGGTTGCGAAGCAACCGTCCTTGACAGATTGCACGCACTGCCCGACAATGGAGAAAAGGCAGGGGAGCGCATGGCAATGAGAACAACTGTTGCTGCATTGCGTTGGGGGCTGTTGCTGGCAGCCCCTGTTCTCATTGTGCTGGGCGTGCTGCGCGGCGAAGCGCTCGATGTATTCCGCAAGGCGGCGCAGATCTGTCTGGAATGCATCGGCATTGGGTGAGGCCATGAAGAGACGTCGGTTCGTCCAGTGGCTCTCGGCCCTGGCGCACAACGCATACCTGCCCGGCTTCTGGCGGGGGCAGATCTACACCGGGCCCACCAAACGGGTGTGCCTGCCGGGGTTCAATTGTTACTCTTGCCCCGGCGCGGTAGGCGCTTGCCCCATTGGGGCCCTGCAGGCCGTGCTGGGCAGTATGAAGACCCAAGTGTCCCTCTACGTCACCGGTCTGCTGCTCCTCTTTGGCATGGTCGCCGGGCGGTGGATCTGCGGGTGGCTGTGCCCCTTTGGGCTCTTTCAGGAGTTGCTCTACAAGATACGCAGCCCCAAATGGAAGCTGCCGGTGCGCCTGCGGCCGCTGAAAGCCGCCAAGGTTGTGCTGCTGGTGGGGCTGGTTATCCTGCTGCCCATGTTCGCCGTGAATTTCGCTGGCCAGGGGGATCCTTGGTATTGCAAGTATGTGTGCCCCAACGGCACCATTTTTGGCGCGCTGCCACTGATGGCGACGAATCCCTCGCTGCGGGCGGCGGCGGGGTGGCTCTTCAGCTGGAAGATGCTGGTCGCCGTCGTCACCGTTGCCCTGTGCGTGGTGCTGTACCGGTGGTTTTGCAAGTTCCTGTGCCCTTTGGGGGCCATCTATGGGTTGTTTAACCGCCTGTCGCTCTACCGTATGCACCTGAAGGAAGATGCCTGTGTGCACTGCGGGGCCTGTGCACGGGTGTGCCAGATGGATGTTGACCCCACGAAAAGCCCCAACAACGCCGAGTGCATTCGCTGCGGTGACTGCGTCAAGGCCTGCCCCCACCACGCGCTGCATCTGGGTGTTTCCGCCGGCAGGGCAGGCGAGCGTGAACGCTCCTGTACTGTCGAAAGATTGTAAAAAACTGTTTACAAGGTTAAGGCAGAATGTTAAAATACTCTTTGTGACATCAACCGCGCTCTCGGTAAGCCGATTCTCCAACGGCTCACTGGGACGGCGGGGGTAGTAAAAATCGGAGGGAATCATGGACAAACAGCGTAAGACTGAAATCATCGAGAAGTACAAACTGCACGACGGCGACACTGGGTCGCCTGAGGTTCAGATCGCTCTGCTGACAGAGCGCATCAACCACCTCAACGAGCATCTGAAGAGCCACATGAAGGATCATCACTCCCGCAGAGGGTTGCTCATGATGGTTGGCCAGCGCAGAGGGTTGCTGAACTACCTGCAGCAGGTTGACATCGAGCGGTACCGGGCCATCATCAAGGCGCTGGAACTGAGAAAGTAATGGACACTGCGGCGGAACCGTTTTGGTTCCGCCGCTTGTCATGCCCATGTTCTGTTTGCCAGCCTTCCACACAGCCGATGCGCGTGGGGAATCGTGAACCGTTTTGCTTGTTTTTATTCATCATTGGGTACACTGGAGAACAATGGGACGCGTCTTGCCGTGACGCCAGAAAAACGGCCTGATTGACGGATACAATAAAGGAAAGAGATAAAGAAAGGGAGATACTTATGAACAAAATCTACCAGATGGAGCTGGGAGGGCGCACGCTGACCGTGGAAACCGGCAAATATGCCGGCCAGGCCAATGGCTCGTGCCTCATCCGTTGCGGCGACACGGCGTTGTTGGTAACGGCTACCGCTTCTGATAAGCCGCGGGACGGCATCGACTTCTTCCCGTTGAGCTGTGAATATGAAGCGAAACTCTATTCGGTGGGCAAGATCCCCGGCGGTTACATCAAGCGGGAAGGCCGTCCGCCGGAGAAGTCCATCCTGACAAGCCGTTTGATTGACCGGCCCATCCGCCCGTTGTTCCCGAAGAACTTCCGCAACGACGTGCAGGTGGTGGCCACGGTTCTCTCCGTTGATACTGAAATTCCGCCGGACGTGTTCGCCATGATCGGCTCGTCCGTCGCGCTGAGCATCTCCGACATTCCCTTTGCCGGGCCCACCGGCAGCGTTATCGTTGGCATGCTGGATGGCAAGTATGTCATCAACCCCGACGCCGCCCAGCGGGAGCAGAGCCGTATGCACCTTTGCGTCTCCGGCACCCGGGATGCGGTGATGATGGTGGAAGCCGGTGCGGAATGCGTGACTGAGCAGGAGATGCTCGAAGCCATCCTCTTCGCCCATGAAGAGATCAAGAAGATCGTCGCCTTCATCGACGGCATCGTCGCGGAGATCGGTCTGCCCAAGTTCACCTACACGGCCCACGAGATCGACCCCGAGGTCGATGCCGCCGTGCGTGCCTATGCCTATGACAAGTGTGTGTGGGCGCTCGATACCTTCGACCGCGAAGAGCGGCAGAACCGCGACAAGCAGGTGAGTGAGGAAGTGCAGGCCCATTTCGCCGAGCAATTCCCCGACAAGCGCGGTGACATCACCGACAGCCTGTATTACATCACCAAGGAAATCGTCCGCAAGAAGATTGTTCACGATGGCGTCCGTCCCGATGGCCGGGGCCTGACTGACATTCGTCCCATCTGGTGCGAAACCGGTATCCTCAAGCGTACCCACGGTTCAGGCGTGTTCACCCGCGGCCAGACCCAGGTGCTGACCGTGGCGACGCTGGGTTCCATCTCTGAGGTGCAGCGTCTCGATGACATCACCGACGAGGATACCAAACGGTACATGCACCACTACAACATGCCGCCGTACTCCACCGGCGAGGCCAAGCCCATGCGTGGCACCGGTCGGCGTGAGATTGGCCATGGCGCCCTGGCGGAGCGGGCTCTGCTGCCCGTCATCCCCGACGAGTCCGAGTTCCCCTATGCCCTGCGTCTGGTGTCGGAGGTTCTGTCCTCCAACGGTTCCACCTCCCAGGCCAGCGTCTGCGGCAGCACCCTGGCCCTGATGGACGCAGGCGTACCGATCAAGGCCCCGGTGGCCGGCGTGGCCATGGGTCTCATCAAGGACACCGACACCGTAGCGGTCCTCACGGACATCCAGGGTCTTGAGGACTTCCTGGGCGACATGGACTTCAAGGTTGCCGGCACCAAGGATGGCATCACTGCCATCCAGATGGACATCAAGATCAAGGGCATCGACCGCGAGGTTCTGGTGCGTGCTCTGGAGCAGGCCCGTGTCGGCCGTCTCTACATTCTGGATAAGATGCTGGAGACCATTGACAAGCCGCGCACGGAGCTCTCTCCCTACGCTCCTAAGATCATTCAGTTCACCATTGACCCCGATAAGATCCGTGAGGTCATCGGCCCCGGGGGCAAGATGATCAATAAGATCATCGATGAGACCGGCGTCAAGATCGACATTGAGGACGACGGCCGCGTGTTCATCGCGTCGCCTGATCAGGCCTCCGCCGCCAAGGCCAAGGGCATGATCGATTCGATCACCAAGGTCATCCAGGTGGGTGAAGTGTACTTCGGCACCGTGGTGCGCATCATGCCCTTCGGCGCGTTTGTGGAGCTGCTGCCCGGCAAGGACGGTATGGTTCACATCTCCCGCATCGCCAACCAGCGCATCAACAAGGTGGAGGACGAGATCAACATCGGTGACAAGGTTCTCGTCAAGGTCATTGAGATCGACGGCCAGGGCCGCGTGAACCTCAGCCGCAAGGAAATGCTGGATGAGGAGAAGCGCATCAAGGAAGAGATGGCCAGCGATAACTGACCGTACACGCCGCGGTCAATTCGCGGCAATGGATTCGGTTCCCTCTCATTTCATTGCCCGGCGTGCTGCATCATGCATCGGTACGCCGGGCAATCTTTCCTTATTGACCATGCGGCCCGTCGCCGCGCAGGAGGATGACATGTACACCATTAGCACCCTGCCCAACGGCATGCGCACCGTGGGCGAGCCCATTTCTCATTATCGTTCCGCGTCGCTGGGGGTCTGGGTTGGCATTGGCTCCATGCACGAAGGGGAGCGGGAGCACGGCCTTTCCCACCTCATCGAGCACATGGTGTTCAAAGGAACAACCCACCGCAGCGCCCGGGAGCTGGCCTCGGTGATGGATGGCGTGGGTGGTAACCTCAACGCCTACACGGCTAAGGAGTGCACCTGTTTCTATGTGCGTGTGGTGGATGAGCACATCCCCCTGGCGGTGGATGTCCTCTCCGACCTCACCTGCAGCCCGGCCTTTGACGCCGCCGCGCTGGAGATGGAGAAGCAGGTCGTGCTGGAAGAAATCGCCATGGTGGAGGATACCCCCGAAGATCTGGTCAGCGAATTGCTGGTGTCGGCCTACTACAATGACCACAACCTGGGCAAGCCCATTCTTGGGTTGGCTGATGAGATTCGTTCCTACACCCGCGAGGATGTGCTGGCCTACTACAACAAGCACTACCGGCCGGAGAACTTCGTCTTTGCCACCGCCGGCCACTACGACGAAGGCAAGCTGACGGGGTTGCTGAACCAGCATTTCTCAGCCTGCGGGCAGGCGGGGGAGAAGGTAGTCGTTCCGGCGTATGTCCACGATGGCCAGCCCCGCGCCCTTGTTCGTAAGAAGAACATCGAGCAGCTCCACATCTCCATCGGGTTTCGCGGTGTGCCCCGGGGCGACGACCGGCTCTACCCCATGCTGGTGCTCAACAACATCCTGGGCGGCGGCATGAGCTCCCGCCTCTTCCAGCGCATCCGGGAGGAGCGCGGCCTGGTCTACTCGGTCTACACCTATCCGTCAAGCTTTGTGAACAGCGGCATGTTCGCCATCTATGCCGGCCTCAACCCGGCCAACGTGGGCACCGCTATGGCCATCATCCGGGAGGAGCTCGATGCCATGCGCCAGGGCAGCATCACCGAGGAGGAGTTCACCCGTGCCCGCGAGCAGCTCAAGGGCAGCTACATCCTGGGGTTGGATGGTGTGTCGTCCCGCATGTCTGACATGGGAAAGAGCCTGCTGCTCAATAACGCCATCCGCACCGAGGACGAGGTGCTTGCCAAGATTGCCGCGGTGACGCCACAGGACGTGGCAGAAGTTGCCCGCACCATCTTTGACGATCGCTACCGCGCCGCCAGTGCCGTGGGCAAGCTCCCGGCGCGCAAGAACATGGAAACCCTGTTGCTGGGGTAAGGAGGACGCCATGAGCCACGAACAACCGGACAAGCTTGATACGATCTTTGCCATGCAGCAGGCCCTCAACCAGAACATCCGGGAGACCCGCGGCCTCACATTCAGCCGGGAGGAATGGATTCAGAAGCAGACCCTCGCGTTGGTGGCAGAGCTTTCCGAGGTGCTCGACGAGGTCAACTACCGCTGGTGGAAGAACCCCAAGCCCGCCGACCCCGACGCCCTCAAGGAGGAGTTGGTGGATGTGCTGCATTTCCTGCTCAGCATGTGCCTGGAGGCCGGCATGGACGCTCAGGACCTCTACGACCGGTATTTGGCCAAGAACGAAGAGAATTTTAAGCGCCAGCAGGGGCTTTCGGCCAAGAAGGGTTATGTGCCTGGGGAGGGTGACCCTGCCTGATTCAGTTATACCGTGTGGCGTAGCTGATTCTGTAGTGGGACGATATTGCAGCAGCACTTCTGTGAATCAACAGAAGTACTTCTGTTCTACCGCTCAACCCTCTGTGAGATGTTCCCGGCCGTAAGCGCAGTGTATATAGTACCACCCAGAAGGAAGCTGGTTTTCCGATCTGTCCAAGACCCCAGCTGATGAGGAACATGCCATGTGTGGAAAATTGTATTCGATCGGGAAGTTGTGTCGTGAGTTCAATCTCTCCAGAAGCACTCTACTATATTACAGTAAGATCGGGTTGCTGGTTGCTTCCAAGCGTACGCAGAGCAATTACCGCCAATACTCCCAGGAGGACAAACAACGGCTCAGTCAGATCTGTGCTTTGCGGGAAGCAGGCGTGCCGTTGGCTCAGATAAAGTTGATCCTGGAACAGGAAGGCAGGACGGAAAGTGATGTCCTGGAAAGGCGCTTAACGGAGCTGAACCAAGAAATCAGGTATTTGAGGTTACAGCAAAAACTGATTGTGGAAATGCTGCAAGCACAACAGCAAACGGATTTGGAACTGCCGATGGATGGCACCACGTTTGTTTCCATTTTAAAATCCATCGGGTTTGACAGCAATACGCTGGATCGTTTCCATCTTCAGTTTGAACAGAATGCACCGAATTCTCATCAGCTTTTTCTGGAGTTTTTAGGACGAACGGACGAGGAAATCAAGCGGATTCGGGAGTTTGGCAGTCAAGTAGGCGCTTGACCTGACTATTGCTTTACAGTTTATGATGAGGACCAATCAACAGAAAGGGTTGGTCCTTATGATAAACCAGAACTTTACTCTCATTTGGTTGGGTAAAATCACATCACAGCTGGGTGATAAGTTCTATGCAATCGCACTCGCGTGGTGGATTTTGCAAAAGACGAATTCCCCCACAATGATGGGTACTTTTCTATTGGTGTCGGTGCTTCCCGGTCTGCTGTTTGGGTTCGTTGCCGGTGCGCTGACGGACCGCCGCAGCCGAAAGACGATGCTGATCGTAACAGACATCATACGAGGGTGCCTTGTGTTGGCAATCGCTGTTTTATCCATGATGGGCGTCATTGAAGTATGGCACGTTTTCCTCATTGGATTTTGTCTGTCTTTGGTTACCGCCTTTTTTGATCCTGCGATGCAGGCAATCATTCCAGAAATCGTTGAAACAGATAAGCTGGCCAAAGCTAACGGCTTGAGTCAAATGGTAGGCGGCGTCTGTTCCATGGCAGGGCCTATGCTCGGGGCAATCGCGGTAAGTACGCTCGGATTGACCTGGGTATTTTTGGCAAACAGCATTTCCTATTGGATTGCCGCAATCCTTGCCTGTTTTATTAAGATCGACACACCTTATCGGGAGGTTGAGCAAAAGGGTAATCTCTGGAATGAAATGAAGGAAGGCATTGCGTTTATCAGAAATCAAAAGCAGATCATACTGGTTTTGAAGATTGTGGCGTCTGCCCATCTCTTCATGGGGGGCTTAACGGTTTTGCTGCCTTTCCTAGCCAATGGCCTTTCCGGAAATGGCGTCAGCAATCTTGGTTATCTGGAGCTGATGCTGGGTGCCGGGTTGTTTATTGGGTCAATATTACTGACACTGAGGGGTGGAGCATCCGTTCGTGAACGAGCCATGTTATCATGGATTATGGCAGCAGGGTTTTGCTTTGTCGTAATCAGTGCTGCGCAATTTTCGAACATTGGTGTCGTTTACGCATACATGCCGATTTTGATGATGATCGGCGCATGCATTGCGGGCGCTTCTGTCATCTGGCAATCTCTACTGCAAAGATATACGCCGCAGCAAATGACAGGGAGGGTGTTTAGTGTATCGACATTAATAGGAAATACGTCGCTCCCGATTGCATATGGCATGTTTGGCATTTTACTGGACATAAGCTCTATTCCCATCCTGATGGCGGCAAGCGGCGTGTGTTTATTGGCTCTTTGCTTGTATTTGAGTATAAGGAGAAGAGAAAATTCGGAAGGGGTACAGAGCCAAATATAGGCAATTAATTTGCACTCTCGAGATACCCGCACTTCTTGGTTTCAGTGGTTCGAAGACAGCATCCTGCGTGCTGTCTTCTTTTGTGCTGTCCATTGTTGCGTATATCCAGCCGCCGCCAAACGGATCCCAAAATCTCATAACGAACGGTTCCGTTCGCCGCTGCCGCCATGGTTTTGCAGAGGCCATCCTTTGACCAGTTTTTTGCGTGTCTGGGGGGGAACGGAGCCGTTCAGCGCTCCTTTCAACGCTCATGCAGGATACCACGCCTTGTCCACTGCGGTCCACCGTTGCGGGGCAAGCCGGCCGCTTCCGTCATACCCTGTATTGTCAGGTTTGACAAGGGGGAACGAACATGAACGGGAGAATCAACAACATATTGTTCATCGGCGGAGACCGAAGAAACGTGTACTTATATGAACGAATTCGTAAGCATGGGCAGGCTGAGCTGCACGCCTATGGCCTTGCCTTTGCTGATGTGGCTCACAAGGACCTTTCCAAGGCCATTGCTGCGGCGAACGTGGTAGTGCTGCCCATCCCCAGCGAACGGGAGGGCATGGTACCCCTGCTGGCGCTGGAGAGCGCCATACCATTGGCCGACATACTGGACGCCATGCGGCCCGGTGCTGGGTTGGTGGGCGGCTTCCTCGATGTGCCGCCGCAACGGGAGGGCCTGCGTGTCCTCGACCTGCTGCACGATGAGGAGTTCCAGGTGCTTAACGCCTGGCCCACGGCCGAGGGCGCCGTGCGTATCGCGCTGGAGCGCACCGAGCGCACGCTGAAAGACAGCCGCTGCACCGTCCTCGGGTATGGGCGCATTGGCAAGGCGTTGACGGCGCTCCTCAAATCCTTTGGCAGCGAAGTGGTCGTGACTGCCCGCCGCCCAGAGCAATGGCAGGAGATCACCCGTTGCGGGGCCGAGCCCTTTGCCACCGATGACCTTGTGGATGCCTGCCGAGAAAGCCATTTTATCTTCAACACCATTCCTGCCGTGTTGCTGGGGGACAACGAACTTCGTCAACTGCGTCGGGATGTTTGCATCATCGACTTGGCGTCAGTTCCTTATGGCGTGGACTTCAACGCGGCGTCGCGGCTTAAGCTGGACGCCCAGCCCTATCCCAGCCTGCCGGGCCGCATGTTCCCAAAGTCGGCCGCCGGCATAGTATATCATTGCATGCAAAACTTGCTGAACCCAAGCGGAACGGGGGAGTGACGGATGGAACTGACAGGTAAGCGGATCGGTTATTGCGTGACCGGTTCCTTTTGCACCATAGAGGCGGTGCTGCCCGCCATGAGACAAATGAAGGAAGAAGGGGCGTTGGTAACGCCGATCTTCTCAGACCACGTGTACGAATGGGACACGCGCTACTTTAAGGCCAAGGACCTCATCGACCAGGTGTACAACATATGCGGTCGGCTGCCGCTGCACACCATCCCTGACGTGGAGCCCATCGGCCCCAAGCGCCTGCTTGACATGGTGGTCATTGCGCCCTGCACCGGTAACACCATGGCAAAGCTTGTATACGGCATCATTGACACACCTGTGGTGATGGCTGCCAAGTCTCACCTGCGCAATAACGGGCCTGTGGTAATAGCCCTGGCCTCCAACGACGGCCTCTCCAACGGGGCGAAGAACCTGGGGATGGCCCTCAACATGAAGAACGTGTATTTGGTACCCTTTGAACAGGACAATTCGGTCACCAAACCCACCTCGCTCATCGCTCGGATGGAGCTCATTGTGGATACGGCCAAACTTGCACTCGACGGCCAACAGATGCAACCGCTGTTGTATCTGCCACAGTAAATGGTATAATACAAAAGGTTGTATTCACAAGGAAAGGAGCTGCACTATGCGCATTTTGGTACAGAAATTCGGCGGGACTTCGGTTCGCACCGCCGAGGCCCGTGCAGCGGCCATTGAGAAGGTCATCGCCGCGAAGAAGGGCGGATACGCTCCGGTGGTTGTGGTGTCCGCCATGGGGCGGCAGGGCGACCCCTACGCCACTGACACTCTTTTGAACTACGCGCGGGAGGCTGCCGGTGGACCCATCAACCCCCGCGACAATGATATGCTGCTTTCCTGCGGGGAGATCATCTCCGCCGTGGTCGTGTCGGCCGCCTTTGAGGCGCGCGGGTATTCTGCCCACGCCGTCACCGGCTGGCAGGCTGGCATCGTCACCGACGAGCGATTTGGCAACGCATCCTATCATGAGGTGGACACCACCCGCCTGCTGGAAATTCTGAAGGCCGGTATCATTCCGGTCGTTGCCGGGTTCCAGGGCATCTCCCGCAAGGGCGACATCACCACCTTGGGCCGTGGCGGCAGCGATACCACCGCGGCCATCCTCGGCGCGGCCCTCAAGGCCGAGGCCGTGGAGATCTACACCGATGTGGATGGAATCATGACTGCCGACCCGCGTATGGTGCCCGAGGCCCGGGTACTGCCGCAGGTCAGCTACAACGAGGTATTCCAGATGGCAGACCACGGGGCCAGGGTCATCCATCCCCGCGCGGTGGAGATCGCCATGCGCGGCAATGTGCCGCTCATCGTGCGCAACACCGTGGGGGAGTGCGCTGGTACCCGTATTTCCTCCGACCGCGAGGAGATGGACGAAAGCATGTTTGACGTGCTGAGCGGCATCGCCTGCATGGGCCGCCGTGCCCAGCTTTGCATTGAAAGCGTGACCCCGGCCATGGTAAAGACCATGCTGCGCACGCTGGCAGAGCAGGGCATCAGCATCGACCTCATCAATATCTTTCCCGACTCGGTGGTCTTCACCATCGACGAGGACAAGGCTCCGGCGGCCGTTGGGTTGCTGGAAGACCTGCATTGCTCCTACCAGGCCAAACTTGGCTGCTCCAAGGTGTCGGCCGTCGGCTCCCGCATGCGCGGGGTGCCCGGCGTCATGGCGCGCATCATTCGCGCGCTGGCCGATGCGGACATCGCAGTGCTGCAAACCTCTGACTCGCACATGACGATCTCGTGTCTTGTGGCGACGGAAGACGCGCAGCATGCCGTCAAGGCCCTGCACGACGAGTTTAAGCTCGCCCAGTACTTACAGAATACCAGCGCGTGACGAAAACACTGGGGAGCGCCGCATGTACCGGCGCTCCTTTTCATGTCACCGCACTCTGTATAGACGGTCTGCGTTTTCATCGTTTGTCGAAACATGGTAAGATAACTACGTTACAAAGAGGAGAGACATGGCGCTGAACATCGTATTGGTTGAGCCGGAGATTCCGCAGAACACGGGCAACATTGCCCGTACCTGCGCCGCCACCGGCAGCCGCCTGCACTTGGTGGAGCCGTTGGGGTTCCGCATCGACGACCGCCAGCTGAAGCGTGCCGGCCTTGACTACTGGCACCTGCTGGACATCACGGTTTACCCCAATCTGGAGGATTTCTTCGCCCGCAACCAAGGGCGGTTCTTCTTCGCCAGTACCAAAGCCGGCCGTGCCTATTCGGATTGCGCCTTTGCCGATGGCGACTATCTCTTCTTTGGTAAGGAAACCAAGGGCCTGCCGGAAGAGCTGCTGACGGCGCACTACGCCGAGGCGCTGCGTATCCCCATGCGGGCCGATGCCCGATCACTGAACCTCTCAAATGCCGTGGCCATCGTCACTTATGAGGCGCTGCGTCAATTGGGCTTCCCCGAACTCAAACTGGAAGGTAAGCTAAAGGAATACTGATGAACGAAGTGTTGCAACAGGTCATCGTGTTGGTGTTGATGATGGCGGTGGGGTTCCTCGTGGGCCGGGTGAAGATGATCCGCTCCGAGGGACGGGATGTGCTGACCAAGGTGGTGCTGAACATCGCATCGCCCGCTCTTGTCATCAACTCATTCCAAGTGGCATTTGATGTGCAGCTGCTGCGAGACATGGGCCTGATCGCCATTTTTGCAACAGTGTCTATGGGCCTCTTTTTCGTATTGGGCAAGTACATGTGGCCCAAGGGCGACGACGAAAAGCGCCGGGTCTTGTGGCAGGCGACCATGTTCAGCAACTGCGGTTTTATGGGCTACCCCGTGCTCTACAGCCTCTTTGGCGATACGGGAGTCATGTATGGCGCGGTCTACGTCATGGTGTTCGTCGTCTATTCGTGGACCTTAGGCATCCACATCTACGCCGGTAAGACCGGCGGGTGGAAGGACATTCTGCTGCAGCCGGGTCTCATCGCCGTGTTTGTGGGGTTGGCATTCTTCCTGCTGCGTGTGCAGCTGCCCGGTCCCATCGCTCAGACCGTCAAAGGCATTGGCGCACTGAACACCCCGCTTGCCATGCTCATCGTGGGCTTGCTGGTGGCCGAAGGGGACTTCAAATCGCTGTTCCGTGAGCACACTCTATTCACTGGGGCAGCCGTACGCTTGATTGCTCTGCCTGCGCTGTCATTAGGCGCTCTATGGCTGCTGTACCAGGTTGGTGTACCGGGCATGCAGGCGGTGTCATCGCCGACCATCCGCTCCTGCGTGCTGCTCACGGCCATGCCCATTGCTGCCAATGTCGCCATCTTTGCCGCCATGTACAACATCAAGCCACAATACGCTGCCCAGACGGTACTCGTCAGTACACTCTTTTCGGTGGCGACCGTCCCGCTGTGGATGGTGGCCATGCAAGCCATCGCCCGGTTGGGCGGGTGAGGGGAAGGTTGACGCTGAAGCGAAAACTCACAACCAACCGATAGGGCGGGCAAGGACTAAGCGGCCACTTCCACAGAAGGACACTAAGCAGTCAACCACATCGGTAAGACAAGAAAAGCCGAGTCAACTGACTCGGCTTTTTGTTGCTTGCTCTGTATCCTACACCGCTTTCATATACCTGTACTGAGCCTGGCACAGCTCGTGGTAAGCGCCTTTGAGTGCCATGAGTTCCTCATGGTTGCCGCTCTCGATGATCTTGCCTTTGTCCACCACCATGATGCAATCAGCCTTGCGGATGGTGGAGAGACGGTGAGCAATGACAAATGACGTGCGGCCCTGGAGTACCCGCTCCAACGCCTGTTGGATGAGAAGCTCGGTGTGGGTGTCAATGGAGGCCGTGGCCTCATCAAGGATGAGGATGCGCGGGTCGGCCAACAGGGCTCGGGCAAAGGAAATGAGCTGCTTCTGGCCCGTGGACAGGCGGCTGCCGCGCTCCCGCACCTCGGTGTGGTAACCGTCCTCCATCTGCTCGATGAACTCATGGGCATGGACGGCCTTAGCCGCGGCGATGATCTCCTCGTCAGTGGCGTCCAGCTTGCCATAGCGCAGGTTGTCCATGATGGTGCCAGAGAAGATGAACGTATCCTGCAGCATGATGCCCATCTGGCTGCGCAGGGAATGGAGGTTCACATCCCGAACGTCGTGGCCATCGATGAGTACCTGCCCTTTGTTTGCATCGAAGAACCGAGACACCAGACTCACAACAGTCGATTTGCCTGCGCCGGTCGGCCCCACCAGGGCAATGGTCTTGCCCGGCTCCACGGTAAAGCTCACGTCGTCCAGTACGACCTGACCCGCTTCATAATCGTAGCCGAAGGTCACGTTGCGGAACTCAACCTCGCCACGAATCGCGGGCAGCTCCGTGGCGTCCTCCTTGTCATGGATGATCGCAGGTGTGTCCATAATCTCGTAGATGCGTTCCAGCGATGCCATGGCCGAGAGAATCTCGTAATAGATGTTGGATATCTGATTGAGCGGGTCCCAGAAGCGCCCAAGGTACCACACCATGGAAAAGAGCGTGCCCATGGTGACCGCGTTGACCTGTAAGCCCATCATCTGCACGCCGAAGTAGTAGAGCATGCAGGTGCCGACGGAGGAGACGATCTCAAAGGAAGGTCCGAAGGCCGAGCCCCAATAGATGGCTTTCATCCAGGTGCGGCGCACTTCGCCGCTGGCGTTGCGGAAGATTTTACTGTTCTCCTCCTCACGGGTGAAGGCTTGGGTCACCCGCGCACCGGACAGGCTCTCGTGCAGGTAGGCGTTGAGGGAACTTGATTTCCAGCGTACCTCCCGCCAGGAGGCGCGGATGTGAGGCTTGAGCACGAAGATGATGATTGCGAGCAGCGGCAGCACGGCAAAGCCGATGAGGGCCAGCCGCCAATCCAGCACCAGCATCAGCACAGCGATGGCGATTACCGAAAGCACGTTCGTCAGCATGTTGACGATGCCCTGCGAGAAGAGTGACAGCAGCGAATCAATGTCGTTGATGACGCGGATCATGATCTTACCCGCGGGACGCGAGTCGAAGAAATCAAACCCAAGTGTCTGAATGTGATTGAAGAGTTCCTCGCGCATGGCGGCCAGCGCCCGCCGGCCGGAGACGTTCATCAGCCGCACCTTGGTTCGCAGCATCAGTGACCCGACCAGCGACGACACGGCCAACGCCGCCACAATCCAAGGCAGCAGGCGATAGTTGCCGCCCGTCACGCACTGGTCAAGGGTCTGGCCGATGAGGTAGGGGGAGGCCAGGCCACAGAGCATGTTGATGATCATCGCGATGATGGAAAGGACGACTTCTTTCTTGTAGGGCTTGAGGTAGGAGAGGGCACGGGTGAAGTAATGGCGGTTGAAACCGGCTACGTACTTCTCGTCCTCCAGCAACAGCATCCGTTGACTGCGCGCCATTAGTCCATCACCAGCCTTTCTCCGGTCACCGCTTCGTAGTCGCGGTATTGGTCCATAAAGATACCGTAATACAGGCCGCGTTTGCGCAGCAGCTCCCGGTGGGTGCCCTGCTCGGCGATGCGCCCATCCTCCAGCACGATGATCTGTTCGGCATCCTTAACCGCCGAAATGCGATGGGAGATGACAAACGTCGTACGGTTGGCCGATTCTGCCTTCAGCGCCTGCTGTATGGCGTATTCCGTCTCCATATCCACCGCCGACGTCGCGTCGTCAAAGACAAGGATCGTCGGGTTGTAGCAAAGTGCACGGGCGATGGCCGCTCGCTGCTTCTGCCCACCAGAAAGGCCCATGCCGCGCTCGCCCACGATGGTGTCGTATCCATCTTCCAGTTCGGCGATGTACTCGCTGGCGCACGCAGCAGCCGCGGCGCGGTCCAGGTCCTCCTGTGTGGCGTCGGATTGGCCAAAGGCGATGTTGTTCTCCAGCGTCTCGCTGAAGAGGAAGGTTTCCTGCATCACATAGCCGATGCGGCGGCGCAAGTCGCGCAGGCGATAATCCCGCACATCGATGCCATCGATGACGACCGCGCCTTGGCTGCAGTCATAGAAACGAGCCAGCAGGTTCACCACAGTCGTTTTGCCAGAGCCGGTGGCCCCCATGATGGCAATCGTGGTACCTGGCGGTACGTCAAAACTCACATCGTGCAGCACTTCCGAGTCTCCGTAGCGGAAGGTGACGTGGCGGAACTCCACGTGCCCCCGGAAGGTGTTCGGAAAGCGCGGATCGCTGCGCTCTTTGATTTCAGAGCCGAAATCGACGTAGTAGAACAGCCGGTCACCGGAGGAGATGGCCTGCGTCACCATGTTGACGGTGTTGGCCAGGTTTCGCAGCGGCATCATGATCATCCAGATGTAGCCGATGGCTGCCACCAGATCGCCGGCTGAGACCACGTTGTGCATGGCCAGCAACCCGCCGGCCCAGATGAGCAGCACCGATGGCAGCGCACCCAGGAAGTCCAGCAGTGAGTTGAAGTCGGCGTTGGTGCGGTTGATGGAAATACCGATGTCCAGATGTTTCCGGTTCATCTGGGCAAAGACGTCCATTTCGTATTCTTCACGGGCATAAGCTTTGACTACACGCACGCCGGAGATGTTCTCCTGCGCCCGGGTGTTCATGAGAGCGATCTGCTCGCGGATCTGCCGCTGTTGGGGGCGGGCGATGCGGTCATACTTCCAGGAAGTAAAGGTAACGAAGGGCATGAGTACCAGAATGAGCAGTGCCAAGCGCCAATCCAGTGTGAACACCGCAATCAAGGACCCCAGGAAGAACAGAGTATGCTCCACAATGACGGGGATGCCGTTTGACAGCAGCATCCGTACGGCGTCCATGTCGCCAGTCATGCGGCTCATTATCTCGCCGATGCGGTGGTTGTCGTAAAACTGAAAGGGGAGCTCATGCAGGTGATCGTAGAGGTTTTGCCGCAAGTCGAATGTCGCGTTCTGGGAGACGCGTTCATAGGTGATGCCTCGTATGACGATGAATACGGCCCGTGTAATGGATAGGGTGATCATCAGCATCAAAATGGGAACGAGGTAGGTAACCATGCCCCCCTTGATGACGTCGTCCACCAGATACTTGGTGATGTAGGGGGCAGCGATGAAGGTGGCGACCACCAGAACCGTCATGCTTATGCCGAGAAGGAATCGCTTGCGATAGGGCTTGATCAAACCGAGTATGCGCTTAAAACTGTCCAAAACCTACTCTCCCGCAGTCGACGTGCCGGCTGCTGTCGTGCTGAGTGGGCGGAGGGATGGACGATCCGCCGGTCAAAACTCTTTGTATTTTACTCAAATGCGTAGAATAATGCAAGAAAAATGAGGGAAAACCGTCATCGTTTCCCGTATCATCTATACAAAGCAGTGCGATGCAACAGGCGGCTCAGGCGTAAGCCAGGTAGTTGGTGTTGAACCATTCCAACGAATTGACATAAGCCATGGCAGCCTCATCCATCTTGATGGCGAATGTTTCACACAGATCTATGGCCTTTTGCCATTCGCCCCGTTCATATGCACACATCAGCAGGTAGGCCCTGCCCAGTGTTGAATCGCAGCGGCCTTCCACCAGCACCGTCTTGATTTCATCCGTCAGGTTGATGTTCTCCAGCAGCTTGGCAAAGGACTGGCGGGTGATGGCGTCCAGCAGTGAGAAAAGCCCAAGCAATGTGAACTCCCGCGCGCGGCCTGGCTCCCCGATGCAACCAGCAAAGAGTTCCATGAACTTGGAACGCACCAGCGACGTGTGGATGAGCACGTCCGGGGTCAGCGAGTCTCCCATCTTCCGCAGCGCTGTCAGGTACACCCACTTCCGCACGCCATCCAAGCCCAGCATCACAACGGCCTGCTGGATGTTTTTGATCCGCTGTTTGCGCATAAAGTAGGCAGAGTTGACAAGCTTGACCGTCTCCAGCGAGAGCCCCACGTCACTCTCAATGGCAGAGGCGATTTCCTTCATGTTGGGCTCTTCCGTGTTCAGCGCCTCCATCAGGCGCAGGTAGCCGATCTTGTTGATGGGGACAGCGCCTGTTGAGATGATCGTCGGGCGGGAGAAGAAATACCCCTGGAACAGCTCATACCCCAGGTGCACCGCGTGAAGGTACTCCTGCTCGGTCTCCACCTTTTCAGCCAGGAAGCGTAACCCGGGCTTTTTCAGGTCGGCAATGATACGGGCTTGATCTGCCACATCGCTCAGGCGGAAGTCCACTTTGATGATGTCAGCTAGGCTGATGAGCTCCCGGTAGTCTGGCCGCAGCACAAAGTCATCAAGGGCCAGCACATAACCGGCATCCTTCAAGGCGCGGCAAGCGGCAATGATCTCCGGGCTGGGGTCGATGTCTTCCAGCAGCTCCACCACCAGTTGGTCATTTGGCAGCAACGTCACCACACCGCTGAGCAGCAGGTCACCCGTAAAGTTGATGAACGCTTGTTTACCGCTGGTCAGCGATTGAATTCCCAGGGAGAGAAAACTGCTGGCAATGACATTGGAGGTGGCATAATCCCCGTCGGTCTGGGTGAATGACGTTTGCCCGGCTTCCCGGTGCAAGAGCTCGTAGGCCACGATTTTCTTGTTGCTGTCAAAAATTGGCTGACGCGCTACGAGAAGCTCCATTGCTCCTGCACCTCCATTATTCTGGCCCGCCCCCAACCAAGCTGGCGCACACAACTTACCACACAACTTATGTTACCATATATTCCCACAGGTACTGCATGCAAAAGATCTTTGCATCAAATGTTTTTGTGAATGTTCTGTTTTATGGAAAACGATTAAAACACATCGGATTCTTGTAATGTCTGATGACGAAGAATATAATGATAACATTGTATAAACCTGTAGTACCATTTTGTGCAATACACGTCGGGAAGGGAGAACCAACCATGAAGGCAGGAAAGCTTATCAAACCGCTTGCCATCGCACTGGCCTTGTTGTTTTCCACGCTGCTTGCGGGGTGTCAGTATTTATTCCCCACAGAGGAACCTCTGCAGACACCACCGTTACTGGAGTCCAAAGAAATCAGCTATAACACGGTGGATGTGGAGCGCGGGGACATCGTCTATTCGGTGCAAGGCGTTGGACGGTTCGAGAGCACCAAGGTCGCCGACGTGTATTTCGCCAATGGTGGCGGCCGCATTAAGAAGATCAACGTCAAGTTGGGTGAAAAGGTGAAAAAGGGTGATGTGCTCATCGAGCTTGATGTTGGGGAGTTGGAATACGACCTCAAGCGGGCGGAGATCAAGCTGCAGATTCAACAGAACGATTATGCCGCACTCCGGAAGCAGCTGCGTCATTCCAGCGACAAGACAGCGCTTAAAAACGCCGCGCTCTCTCTGGAATCGGCTGAGCTTGATGTCAAGCAGATCAAGGAGCAGATTGAAAACTCGGAACTGAAGTCACCGCTGACGGGCAGCGTCACCTATGTGACCAATGCCAACCAGGGGACGCAGGTCGATTCTTATTCCACCCTGGTACGGGTGGCAGACCAGACCGAAAAGATGCTGATCTACCAAAAGGACGGGAACTCAAACCAGTTCCAGATCGGCATGAAGGTACAGGTCACGCTCAACAACGACGGCACTGCCTGCGAGGGTGAAGTCGTCTCCACGCCCTTCGACCGCCTGAGTTACAACAATGATACATTGGACTCTCTGATCTTCATCAGCGTTCCCGATGATGTGATGAAGAAGACTGAGGTGGGGGACCAGGCGCGGCTGGTACTGGTGCTGGACGAACGCAAGGATGTGTTAAAGCTGCCGCGCAACGTGGTCAAGACATACATGCAGCGCCGATTTGTCCAGGTGCTGGAGAATGGTGTCAAGGTGGAGAAGGACGTACAGGTTGGCCTGGAGACCACAACCGAGGTGGAGATTCTCGACGGCCTTAAAGAAGGCGAGAAGGTCATCGTGAACTGACCGTCGGCCGGTAAGGAGGGCAACCTATGTTCTTTCTTGTCTTAAGAAAGATAATGAACAACAAGTGGCTGATGGTCTGTCTGCTGGTCGGTTCCATTTTGGCCGTTGCCATGGTCAGCAGTATCCCGCTTTACACCGATGGGATTCTGCAGCGCATGCTCACCAAAGATCTGGAAGCTTTCCAGCAGGATACGGGCTATTACCCCGGCCGCTACACGATGGATCTCAACGCCTATACCTACTATGATACAGGCGAAAAGCGGATTTCCGCCTATCAGTGGTTCGACGGTGAAATCAAGAAGAAGATGGTTCCGGCGCTGAGCCTGCCGGTGCAGCAGAGCGTCAAACGCCTGGGCATGGATCACATGTCCGTCGTGCCGGAGGTGCAGCGCGAGGAAGAGCCGGTTCGCCGCTATTTGGGGCTGTATGCCGTCACCAATTTTTTTGACCACATCAAGATTGTGGGCGGCCGCCTACCGGCCAGCGAGCCAGTCGATGGTGTCTATGAGGTCATCATTCCCCAGTCCACCCAGGGCTCCTATGACCTGCTGCTGGATGAAGTGCTGACGGCCAGCGACCGCACCAAACAATTTGGAGACCTGCGCCTCAAAGTCGTTGGCATCTACACCCGTGTGGACAACGGCGATGCCTGGTGGAACCAGCCCGAAGAGGATTTTGAAGGCGCGATGATCATGGACTACAACCTGTTTGTTCGTGACATCATGGCAGCCAACAACACGATCGTCAGCGCCCGATGGTACTACGCCCTCGATTATTCCAAACTCAGCATCGAGCAGCTGAAGTCCTTCAACGACACGATCGTCGAACAGAAGGAGACCATGGCCAAGTATTCGGCCATTGAGTGGGACTTCCCAGCCATGTATATCCTACAGGAGTATTTTGACCGCGCCAAGCAGCTCAAGACAACGCTCTGGGTGCTGCAGGTACCGATCCTCCTGATGCTGGCGTTCTATATCTTCATGGTGACCCAGCTCATTGTGGAGAATGACAAGAACGAGATTGCCGTGCTCAAGAGCCGCGGCGCCGCCGGCCGGCAGGTATTCCTCACCTATCTCATACAGAGCTTGCTTTTGAGCGGCGCATCCATGGTGCTAGGGCCCGTTTTGGCCTTTGGCATCTGCGGGCTGCTGGGGTCATCCAACGGTTTCCTGGAGTTTGTGTCCCGCACAGCGCTGCCGTTGAAGATGAACGCCACCACACTCCTATACGCCCTGTACGCCGGCGTCTTCTCCGTGCTCATGATGATGGTGCCAGCCATGGCGGCCTCCCACACCACGATTGTGGAGCACAAGCAGAAGAAGGCCCGCCGCTGGAACGTGCCGGTGTGGCAAAAGTTCTTTTTGGACTTCATTCTGCTAGGCATTTCGTTCTACGGCCTGTATCAGTATAAGAACCTGCAGGAAACAGTGCTGGTGACCCAGGCCGAGGGCATGGAGGTGCCAGTTGATCCATTCCTGTTCCTCATCTCCACTCTGTTTGTGCTGGGGGCCGGGCTGCTGTTCCTGCGGCTCTATCCCTACATCATCCGCTTTGTCTCGTGGCTGGGCCGTAAATATTGGACGCCGGTACTGTACACGTCCATCACACAGGTGGGGCGTTCCAGCGGGCGGGAACAGTTCCTGATGCTGTTCCTCATCCTCACCATTTCCATTGGCGTATTCAGCGCCAACTCAGCCCGCACCATCAACCAGAACATTGAGGACCGCATCAACTATGCCAATGGTGCGGATCTCACCCTGCAGATGCAGTGGCCCAGCAACAAGCCAACGACATCCAGCACCGCAGGCCCGCCGTCAGAGGAATCCGCTACCGTCTCTCAGCAGACCCAGGCAGTCATTTACCAAGAGCCAGCCTTCTCCAAGTATTCCAAACTCGACGGCACCGTGGCTGCCGCACGGGTGTTCATGCCCGATAAGGTTTCCATTGGCACTGGCGTGGGGAACTACAAGACAGGTTTGCTCATGGCCATAAATCCCGTAGAGTTTGGCAATGTGGTTTGGTATGGAGACGGTCTGTTGCCCTACCACATCAACAACTACCTCAACAACATGAGCGAAAACCCCAGTGCCATTTACGTGTCAGCGAAGCTCATGGAGGAGCTGGGGTTGGAGCCCGGCGATTCCATTTACTACACCTGGGGCGATCAGCAGCAGGTGGAGGGTGTCGTTTACGGCTCGGTACCCTACTGGCCGGGGCTCAACCCCAATCGGGAAGTCAGTGAGTATTTCATCGTGGCCAATCTGGACTATGTGCAAGGCAACACCTCGCTGGAGCCCTATCAGATCTGGTATAAGAAGGCCGACGGGGCAACAACCAAACAGATCTATGACGACATCGAGGCCAAGAAGATGATGCTGGCTTGGGTGAAGGACACCAAGCAGGAGATTACCCAGAAGAAGAATGACCCGCTGCTGCAGGGTACCAACGGCGCTATGACGATGGGGTTTGTGGTGACGATGGCCATCAGCATGATCGGTTTCTTCATCTACTGGATCCTGTCCATCCAGGCCCGCACGCTGCAATTTGGCATCTTTCGCGCCATGGGCATGAGCGCCAGCCGGGTGATCCTGATGCTGGTGGTGGAGCAGGTGCTCATCTCCGGCGTCGCCATCCTCATGGGGCTTTTCATCGGCGGCGTCATGTGCCAGCTCTTTGTGCCTCTGCTGGGCATGGTGTACAGCGCGGCAGACCAGGTGCCTCCCTTCCGGGTCGTCACCAACCGCTCCGACTATGTGCGCCTGTACACGGTCATCGGCGCGATGCTGGTGGCAGGACTGGCGCTGCTGGGCGGGTTGGTCAGCCGCATCAAGGTGGCCCAGGCCATCAAGCTGGGGGAGGACTGAGCATGGAACTGCAACCCATCATCGCCGCCGATTCGGTCAGCCGCGTGTTTCAATCGGGGCTGGAAAAGGTGCATGCCCTGCGGGACGTGACCATCAATGTGCAGCCGGGCACGCTCACCGTGCTCAAAGGACGTTCAGGCAGCGGCAAGACGACACTGATGAACATCCTGGGTGCTCTCGACCGCCCCACGGAGGGGGTCGTCTACTTTGACGGCCAGGACATCACCCGCATGCGGGAGGCCCAGCGGGACGCACTTCGCCTCCGGCAGGTCGGCTTTATTTTCCAGTCTGTGGCGCTCATTTCGCTCCTCTCGGCCTATGAGAACGTGGAGTTTGCCCTGCGCCTCAACGGCATGGACCGCAGCCTGTGGCGGGCGAGGACTGAGGAATGCCTGGCCCGCGTGGGCTTGAAGAGCCGCATGCGCCACCGCCCGGCAGAGCTCTCCGGCGGGGAGCAGCAGCGTGTGGCCATCGCCCGTGCCATCGCCCACCGGCCCAAGGTCATCTTTGCCGATGAACCGACGGCTGAACTCGACACCCACATGGGCCTGCAGGTGATGAAACTTTTCCGTGAGCTCATCGTGAGTGAAGGCATCACCATCGTGATGACGACCCATGACCCGAACATGATGGAGTTAGCCGACCACGTCTACGCACTGGATGACGGCGCCATCGTGGATGAGACGTTCAACACCTTCCCGACGCAAGGAGTGGAAGTCCTATGAGCGATATGGTGCTGTGTGAAAATCTGGTCAAGATCTACAAGACCCACGAGACCGAGGTCGTGGCCCTGCAGGGGCTGGATCTCACCGTGGAGCAGGGCGAGTTCATGGCCATCATTGGCAACTCCGGCTCGGGCAAGTCCACGCTCATGAACATGATCGGCGGGCTGGACCGTCCTTCCGCCGGCACCCTTATGGTGGACGGCAAGGACCTGCTGAAATTCTCTGAAAAGGATTATGTGCGCTACAAGCGGGAGACGGTGGGGTTCATCTGGCAGAACAACGCCCGCAACCTCATCCCGTACATGACAGCGTTGGAGAACGTGCAGCTGCCCATGGTATTGTCCAGCCAGAAGGAACGCCGTGAGCGGGCGAGGGAGCTTCTCGACCTCGTGAACCTGCCCCACCGCTGGAACAGCCGGCTGAGCCAGCTTTCCGGCGGGGAGCAGCAGCGTGTGGCCATCGCCATCGCGCTCGCCAACAAGCCGAAGCTGCTGCTGGCAGACGAGCCCACCGGTGCGGTGGACAGCCGCACCGCCGATCTCATCCTCAGCATCTTCCGCGACATCAACGAGCAGATGGGCGTGACGATCATGATCGTCACCCACGACTTGTCGCTGAGCCGCAAGGTCGACCGCATCGTCGCCATCCGTGACGGTCGTACCTCCAGCGAGTATGTGCGCCGCCGTTCCTACCTCGACGAGATGCGTGACATCGAGGGGTATGGCGCGGGGGAGCAGGAACAGCATGTGGAGCTGGCCGTGGTGGACTCCACCGGCCGCCTGCAGATCCCGCGAGATTATCTCATTTCTTTGGGGGTGCAGGGCCGCTCCCGCCTGCGGGTAGAGATGGAGGATGGCCGGGTGGTCATCTTCAAGCCCCAGGAGAAACCGACCGAAGAGACCGAATACGAAGAGCAGTAACTACCGCGGGGAACCAATTGGTTCCCCGCTATGTTTTGCCAGCCAGTCGTGCATAGCCCACTGTGTGGTGCACATGGTAAGAGCGGCAGCGATTTGCCTGCCGCAGGTATTGTTTGGTATAATCGGAATACGATTTTCCAGACGGTTGTCTCCAAGGGAGTGCAATGGGTAAGAAGAATTTCATACAAAGCGCCGCCATCCTGGCGCTGGCGGGTGTACTGGTGCGGCTTATCGGTGTGGTGTACCGCGTGCCGTTGGCTGCGCTCATTGGCTTGTATGGCGTTGGGCTATATCAACTGGTCTTTCCGGTGTACAACCTGCTGTTGACGTTATCCACCGCTGGCATTCCGGGCGCCATTTCCAAGATGGTGTCTGAGCGCATGGTGTACAATGACCGGCGCAACGCCCGGCGCGTCTTTGGTGTGAGTCTTGGTTTGCTTACAGGCATCGGTCTGGTCAGTGCCATCGCAATGGCTGCAGGCAGCGGGCTCATCGCGGATGTGCTGAGTAAGACCGATGAAGGGGCACGGATGTTGTTGCCCAGCGTGCTGGCAATTGCGCCAGCGCTGGTATTTGTGTCAATGATTACGGCATACCGTGGTTATTTCCAGGGGCATCAGAATATGACGCCAACGGCGGTGTCCCAGGTAATTGAGCAATTGCTGAAGTTCTTCCCGGGCCTCTTACTCATCGCATGGCTTAACCGTAGCGGCGTACAGTATGGGGCGTCCGGTGCCATGTGGAGCATCACCATGGCTGAGGGCGTAGCCCTCTTGTACATTTTTGTTGTCTTTGCGGTGAAGGAACGCCGTATGGAGACTCTGCATTCCACCCGCCCGGCTGAATCTTACGGTGCCATTGCCAGGCAGTTGGTGGCGTTGGCACTGCCCATGCTGGTGGGTGCGCTGTTCCTGCCGCTGTCCAGCATGTTGGATGGTATCATTGTGCCCGATCGTTTGACGAGCTTGGGCTGTACCGACGAGGCTGCGACAACGCTCTATGGGTTGCTTACGGGCGTGGTGGGGTTGTTGGTTAATGTTCCCAGCGTCATTTCCCTGTCGCTGAGCACCAGCCTCATCCCTTCCATTGCCGAATCCAACGAGCGCCATGATCGTGCGGCGGTGGCGCGCAAGTCCCGCGTGGGGCTCAAAATGACGACCCTCGTCTCCATGCCATGTGCGGTGGGGCTGGCGGTGTTGGCGCGGCCCATCATCGTGTTGCTGTTTGATCATGGCAAGGCGTTTGATTCACCGGAGCAGATCACCATATCCGCCGAGCTCATGGTCGTCTCAGCCCTCAGCGTCATCTTCCTTTCGATCGTGCAGAGCACCAATGGCACGCTGCAGGGCATCGGGCGGGTCAAGGTGCCCATGTACAGCCTGGCGGCCGGCGCGCTTGTCAAGGTCGTGCTCAATTACATACTGGTTGGAATTCCGAGCCTCAACATCCACGGCGCACCCATCGGCACCATTGCCCTCTACGGCCTCAGCGCAGCAATTAATCTGTATTTTGTGCGCAAATATACCGGCGTGCGCATCGCTCCGGTCGATCTGCTGGGCAAGCCCCTTCTGGCCTCAGCCGGTATGGGTGCGGCTGCCTGGGCGCTGTATACCGGCCTGCAGGGGTTGCTGGGCGGCAATCTGGCCACGATTGCGGCCATCATTGTGGCTGTGCCGGTCTATCTGCTGCTGACCGTTCTTTTCGGCGCCGTGGGGCGGGAGGAACTGCTGTTCCTCCCCAAGGGCGACCGACTGGCGGCGGCCCTGCGGCGTATGCACCTTATGAAAGGCTAGGAGAATGACATGCCAAAGATTACCATCGTAGGGCTTGGCCCCTGGCAGGGTGGCGGCGTTACAGCCCAGGCAGTAGCACGCATGGCGGCCACGCCCACCGTGTTCCGCACCGCCCGCCACCCTGAAGCGGGGCACTCCAAAGCCCTTGCCCCCGTGTTTCTGGATGCTTTGTACGAGCATGCGGAGGAGTTTGAGGAACTCCACCGCCTGCTGGCCGCAGAGGTGCTGCGTCTGGCAGCTGCACACGGCGAGGTCGTCTACGCCGTGCCGGGGCAGGGCATGGCGGGCGACGGCTCGGTGCGGGAGCTGCTGGCCCTGGCCGGAGCGGACTGCGCCATCGAACTGCTGCCCGGTGTGGACGAAGCAGCGCCGTTCCTGCTGCATTGCGCCCGCCTGGGGCAGGACGTGACCGGTGCCTACGCCGCTGTGCCGGCCCCCATGCTGACACGGTCCATGGTGTGCCGCACCGTACCGCTGCTGCTCACCCAGCTTGACAGTGCGCTGACCGCCGGGGATTGCAAGCTGTTGCTGACTGAACTCTACGGCGACGAGGCACCCGTGGTATTTGGGGATGGACAGGGTGCCAGAGCCATTGAACTGTGGGAGCTTGACCGACAACCCCGCTACGATCACCGCACCATAGCCTGGCTGCCGCAGGCCGGGCAGGGGGCTAGGCACGATCTGGCCGATCTTGTGGACATTCTGGCACGACTGCGCAACCCCGGCGGCTGCCCCTGGGACAGGGAGCAGACCCACGAAAGCCTGAAACCCTGTCTGCTGGAGGAGACCTACGAGGTGTTGGAGGCCATCGACCGCGGCGACATGGAGGAACTGGCCGAGGAGCTGGGTGATGTG
This sequence comes from Bacillota bacterium, assembly GCA_023409755.1. Classification (GTDB taxonomy): domain Bacteria; phylum Bacillota; class Clostridia; order Christensenellales; family UMGS416; genus JAEYRA01. Next base: position 16,592 of record JAEYRA010000122.1, on the reverse strand, counting down.
TTACTGCAGGTTGTCTTCCACGCGCGGATGGCCGCCGAACGCGGCGACTTCGACATCCTGGATGTGACCGACGGCATCTGCCGCAAGATGATTCGCCGCCATCCCCATGTGTTTGGGGGTGTACAGGCGGACACTGCGGAGGAAGTGGTAACCAATTGGGACGCTATCAAGCGGCAGGAGAAGGGAAGTAACTCGGAGGCTGGCCGCATGGCAGATTTACCCAAGGCCATGCCGGCGATCCTTCGCAGCATGAAGATACAGGGTCGCGCCGCCCGCGTGGGCTTCGACTGGCCTGATGTTTCAGGGGCCTTTGCCAAGCTGCGGGAGGAGGTGGAGGAACTCCAACGTGCCATGGCCGATGGGGAGAGCACCGGCCGCCTGTGCGACGAACTGGGAGACGTGCTCTTCGCTGCCATCAATGTGTCCCGTTTTCTGGGCGTCCATCCGGAGCTTGCCCTGTCCGGCACGGCAGAAAAATTCATCCGTCGTTTTACCTTCCTGGAGGAGCAGGTCGCGAAGGAGGGCAAAATGCTCCAATCGATGACTTTAGAGCAAATGGACGAGCTGTGGAACCGGGCAAAAGGGCTGGAGAAGCAGGAAGGGAGCGCCAAAACCACCAAAAGCTGAACAAAAATACTTGCGTAATAAGGGTAAATGGTTTAGAATAAGCGTTGCTTCAAACAGAAGACACAAAGGGAGGAACACTAAGTGAATAAAGCAGAGCTCATAAACGTCATTGCTGAGAAGTCCGGGCTCAAGAAACAGGATTCCGAGAAGGCGCTCAATGCCCTGCTGGATGGCATCGTCGGCGCGCTCAATGCTGGTGAGAAGGTTCAGATCATCGGCTTTGGTACCTTTGAGGCCAAGAAGCGCAATGCCCGTGAAGGCGTCAACCCCCGTACGGGTAAGGCCATCAGCATTGCTGAGGCGACCGTGCCCTCCTTCAAGGCCGGTAAGGCGTTTAAGGACGCGCTGAAGTAATTCCTGCCACACAGGGATCGAAAGAGCCGGCTTTGCCCGGCTCTTCGTGCTGTTCGGCAAAAAGGAGGAACCGATGAGACTCGATAAATTCCTGAAGGTGTCACGCATCATCAAGCGCCGCACCGTGGCCAACGAGGCCTGCGACGCCGGGCGCGTCAGCATCAACGGCAAGGTGGCCAAAGCGTCGACCGAAGTCAACGCCGGCGACCGCATTGAGATCGCCTTTGGCAACCACACCGGCCGCTATGAGGTGCTGGACGTGCGGGAGATCTCCACCAAACAAGGTGCGGCTGAGCTGTACCGCGAGTTGGGGGAGGAATAGCCATGGTTGGGGCCATCGTGGTGGCGGCGGGGCAGTCCACCCGCATGGGCGGGGGGGATAAGAACCTGTTGCACCTGTGCGGCAAGCCGGCCCTGCGCTGGACGCTGGAGGCCTTCGCCGCCAGCGCGGACATTGACGCCCTGGTGGTGGTGACTGGTGCCGACCGGGTGGAACACTACCGGGCGTTGTGCACGCAGTGGGGCATGGGCAAGCCCATCACGGTGACCGAAGGCGGGGCCACCCGCACCGAATCGGTGCGTCGCGGCCTTACTGCGCTGCCGGCAGGCTGCGACATCGTGGCCGTGCAGGACGCCGCCCGTCCCTGCGTCACCGGGGCCACCATCGCCGCCGCCATAGCCTCCGCCCGTCAGCGCGGCTCAGGCGTGGCGGCCATTGCCTGCCGTGACACCATCAAGGTGGCCGAACCCGATGGGCGGGTGCTCTCCACGCCGGAGCGCAGCACCCTCTGGCAGGTGCAGACGCCTCAGTGTTTCCACACTGCCGAGCTAATAGCGGCATACGATACGCTGCCCGAAGGCCAGAGCCCCACCGACGACGCGGCGCTGATGGAGTTGGCGGGCCACACGGTGTACCTGTCAGCCGGTTCGGCTGACAATTTGAAGCTGACGACGCCCGAGGACGTCGCCCTGTGTGAGGACATCCTGCGCCGGCGGCAGCCCGCTGCCCCCGCCTTCCGCGTGGGGGAGGGCTTTGACGTGCACCAGCTGGTGCCCGACCGCAAGCTCATCCTGGGCGGGGTGCAGGTGCCCCATACACTGGGGCTGCTGGGCCACTCCGACGCCGACGTGCTGACCCACGCCGTCATGGACGCCCTGCTTGGCGCGGCGGCGCTGGGCGACATTGGCCAGCACTTCCCCGACAACGACGAGCAATACCGAGGGGCCGACAGCCTGGCGCTGCTCGCGCGGGTCGTGGCCCTGCTCGCTGGGCGCGGCTGGCAGGTGGGCAATGTGGACGCGACCATCGCCGCCCAGCGGCCCAAGCTCATGCCGCATCTGCCGGCCATGGTGCGTAACCTCGCCGCCGTGCTGGGGGTGGAGCCGGACCGCGTCAGCGTGAAGGCGACGACGACCGAACGGCTGGGATACGAAGGCCGGGAGGAGGGAATCTCCACCCGGGCCATCTGTCTGCTATTCAGGGGGTAGCTACTTCCACAGGCTGGCGATCTGCACGTCCTTGAAGTAGTGTTGAATGATGTCCTGCGCATTGGCGCCGCTGCTGGCCATCTGGAACGCGCCCCACTGTGACATGCCCACGCCGTGGCCGAAGCCCTTGCCGCTGACGGTCAGTTTCTTGCCGTCAAACTTTACCTCGGTCAGCCATGTGCTGCGAAATTTGGTGGGGTCCATGGCCAGGCGAAATTCCGGCGCGGAGACTTCCTTGTCGTTGATGGTGAGCGTCGTTGCCCGGCCCGAACTGCCGGTCTGACCGATCTTCACCGACTCAATGGTGTCGCCCACGTCGATGTTCATCGTGTGCAGCGCCGCGGTGATCTCGTCGGTCGTGAAGGTGTTGGTCCACTCGGTGAACTCCTTGGGCGTCTGGGACTCATCGGAGTCCACGCTGACGATGTAGGGCAGGTTGCCGTCCTTGTAGTGCAGGCCCTCCACCGCATCGGCGGTTTTCCCGCCGGAGGAGGAGTGGAACCACGCCTTGATGAACTTGCCATCGTAGACGATGACCTGACCGCTCGTTTCTTTCACCGCCTTGCGGATGGCGTCGTCGATACCGCTCACGTCATATGCCTGCGATTCCTTCGGGTCGGTGGAAATGTCGGCGTCTTTGCTGACGGCGCTGACTTCATTTTCACTCAGGAAATCAATCAGGAATGTTCGGGCGATGATGGCCTGGGCCTTGAGGGCCTCGGCCGGCCAATCCTTGCGCATCTCACCGGCCAGCACGCCGCAGAGATACTCCTCCACAGGAAGCTCTGAGATCTTCTTGGTTTTGATGTCATAGATCTTCAGTTTGGTCTGCGCACCATTGGCCTGCAGCTTTTTGGGCAGATCGGGTACCTTGGGTGCGGCGGTGGCGGTGACGTTGGCCGCCCGGGAGATGGCGGGAGACGGTGAGTTGGTGGGGGAGACGGTTGGGCTGAGCACCCTGCTGCGGCAACCGCCCAACAGCAATGCCCCGGCCAGCAGCAGAGCAACGATCTTACTTTTCATGGCGACCCTCCGGAAATGTTTGCCTTTATCTTGGCACGATTTCGCACAAACATTCGCGAATGGGTTTTTCATTTGGGCGAAAATGTTTTATAATACCTACTATATTTGATGCGAAAAGGATGGGGCATGCCAAAGAAAGGAACGCCCGCAGCAAAGTCTGGACAGAAGCTTGGCCAGCACTTTTTGTTTGATGGGGCAATATTGGAACGCATTGCTGATACCGCCGGCCTGACTGCCGACGATGTCGTGCTGGAGATTGGCCCGGGGCCGGGTGGCTTGACTGAAGTGTTGGCCCGGCGGGCGGGGCGCGTAGTGGCGGTGGAGTTGGACAGCGGTCTGATTCCGCGCCTGCAGGAGCGTATGACCGGGTATGACAACTTCACCCTGGTGCAGGGCGACATCCTGCGCGTCAACTTACAGGAGCTTTGGCAGGAGCAGTTGGGCGGGCGGCCCTTTAAGGTCGTGGCAAACCTGCCATACTACATTACCACGCCCATTTTGATGGCGCTGCTGGAAAGCGACCTGCCGGTCGTCAGTCTCACCGTGATGGTGCAGAAGGAAGTGGCTGACCGCTTGGTTGCGCCGCCCGGCGGGCGGGAGTATGGCGCCATCTCGGTGGCGGTGCAGTGGCGCACCGTGGCCCGGCGGGCCTTCCTGGTGCCGGCTGGTGCGTTCGTGCCCCCACCCCGGGTGGAGTCGGCGGTGCTGCACCTCGTCGTGCGACAGGAGCCGGCCGTACCGGTGGCCGATCCGGCGCTCTTCCGCCAGGTTGTGCGCGTCTGCTTCACCGCCCGGCGCAAGACCCTGCGCAACAACATCAGTCTGGGCTTCGGCCTGGGTGGCGAAGACGCGGCGGCCCTGCTGCAGTCCGCCGGCATCGACCCGGGTGACCGGGCCGAGCGTCTGGGGCTGCCGGAGTTCGCCGCGCTGACGGACGCCGTTGCCCACTGGAAAAATGGAATGGAGAACAAGATTGTACAGTGATTCGTTGAAAAACCTGCTGCTGAAGGTGGAGCGCCCGGCGCGCTACTGCGGCGGCGAGCTCAATTCCGTTGTGAAGAACCCCGACGATGTGGCGGTGCGGTTCGCCTTTGCCTTCCCCGATGTCTACGAGATTGGCATGTCCCATCTGGGGCTGCGGCTTCTCTATCATGTGCTCAACAGCCGTGACGACACCTGGTGCGAACGAGCGTTCGCTCCCTGGCCGGATTTTGAGCGCGAGCTGCGCGCCGCAGGCCAGCCGCTTTACGGGCTGGAGAGCGGCGACCCCATCGGGAGCTTTGATATCATCGGTTTCACCCTGCAGTATGAGATGAGCTACACCAACATCCTCAACATGCTGGACCTGGCCGGGTTGCCGCTGCACACCGCCGAGCGTACGGCAGACATGCCGCTCGTCATCGCCGGCGGCCCCTGCGCCTTCAACCCCGAGCCGCTCTGGGAGTTCATCGATTGCTTCGCCCTGGGGGACGGGGAGGAGACCATTGGCGACATCGTGGATGTGACCCGCGCGGCTAAGGCCGAAGAGCTGGACCGCCCGGCTCTGCTGCGTCGCTTGGCGGCGCTGCCGGGGGTCTATGTGCCCAGCCTCCACCGGGTGGATACCCACACTGACGGCACCATCGCGGCTATCGTGCCGCTCGAAGGTGCGACGGCCCGGGTACAGAAGCGCATCTGGCAGGATTTCGATGCCGCCCCTTGGCCGGAGCGTACCATCGTGCCGTTCCTCGATGTGGTGCACGACCGGGTGACGCTGGAGATCTTCCGCGGTTGCACCCGCGGCTGCCGGTTCTGCCAGGCGGGCATGCTCTACCGCCCGGTGCGCGAGCGTTCGGTGGAGACACTGGTGCGTCACGCCAGCGCGCAGCTTGCCTCTAGCGGCTACGACGAGGTATCGCTCTCCAGCCTGAGCTCCGGCGATTACAGCCAGCTCCCCGCGCTCATCAAGGCCCTGAAAGAGGGCCCCTGCGCCGGGCAGGTGTCGCTGTCGCTACCGTCCCTGCGGTTGGACGCCCACGCCAAGGAATTCATGGACACGCTGGAAGGGGGCCGTCACACCGGCCTCACGCTGGCCCCTGAGGCTGGCACCCAACGCCTGCGGGATGTCATCAACAAAAATGTGACCGAAGAAGACCTCCTGGGCAGCGTGCGGGATGCCTTCGCCGCCGGGTGGGACAAGGTGAAGCTCTACTTCATGATCGGCCTGCCCACCGAGACCGACGAGGATCTCTATGGCATTGCCGATCTCGCACGGCTCGTCGTGGGGGAGTATTATAAGCTGCCCAAGGAAAAACGCGGCCGCCCCGTCAGCGTGTCGGTCAGCACCTCCAACTTCGTGCCCAAGAGCCACACACCGTTCCAGTGGTGGCCGCAGGATACGGTGGAGGAGCTCAAGCGCAAGCAGAAGCTGCTGAAAAACGCGTTGAAGATACGCGGTGTCAACTACAGCTGGCACGATGCTGAGCTTTCCTATCTTGAGGCCGTCATCGCCCGGGGTGGCCGGCCGGTCTCCCGTCTCATTGAGGAAGCTTGGCGGCAGGGCTGCCGGTTCGATAGCTGGCGGGAACACTTCCGCCTGGAACGTTGGGACGAGGCGTTCCGGGTGAGCGGGGTGGATGGTGCCTTCTGGGCCAACCGCGCCTTTGGCCGTGACGAAGTGCTGCCCTGGGCGCACATCGATTCGGGTATTGACTCCCGGTTCCTTTGGCAGGAGTGGGAGCGTGCCCAGCGCGGCGAGCTGACCCCCGACTGCCGGCAGGGTTGCCTGGGCTGCGGGCTCATGGACCGCTGCGGAGGTGCCAAGCAATGAGAGTGGTATTCCGCTTTGAGAAGGACGGCCCGACCCAGTACATCGCCCACCTGGACCTGATGCGCGCCATGCACCGTGCCATCCGCCGTGCCGGGCTGCCGGCCAAGATGTCACAGGGCTTTCACCCCCACATCGTCATGAGCTTTGCCCAGGCGCTGGGGCTGGGGTATCTCTCCCGCGCTGAATACATGGAGATCACCTTGCCCGACGGCTCTGACCTGCCGGCGGCGATGACTGCGCTTAACGGGGCGCTGCCAAGCGGCCTGCATGCCACGGGGGTGTGGGCGCTGGCCGAAGGCTCATCCACCTTGATGGCCTCGGTGGCCGCCGCCCGCTGGCATGTGGCCTTGCGGCCGGAGGAGGGGGACCAAACCGCAGCCTTCGCCGCCCTGCTGGGGCGGGAGACTGTGCCTGTGATGAAGCAGGGCAAGAAGGGCGAAACGCTCACCGACATCCGCCCAGGCCTGCTGGCGGTGGAGCCGGCCGAAGGCGGCGTGGAGCTGCTGCTCTCCGCCGGGAGCGTGCGCAACATCCGCCCCGAGACGGTGGTGCGTGCCGCGCTGGGGCGGGACGCCGATGCCACCTTCACCCGGTTGGAGCTGTATGCCGAACGAGACGGCGCATTGACGCCGCTTTCCCAAATTTGCACCGGAAGTGACGAGGATGAGTGAAAAGATACTGCTGGCCGACGTGACTCCTTATCAGACCCGCGTGGCTCTGCTGGAGGATGGCGACCTGGCCGAATACTATGTGGAGCGCCCGGGCAGGGAGCGGTTGGCTGGCAACATCTACAAGGGCGTGGTGCGCAACATCCTGCCGGGGATGGAGGCGGCCTTCGTGGATATCGGCCTGGAGAAGAACGCCTTCCTGCACCTAGGGGATGTGGCGCTCGACAACAGCGACTTCCAATTTAACGGGGAGAGTGGCCAGCGGGTGGAGCCCCGGCTCATCCGCCAGGTGCTGCGGGAGGGGCAGGAGATCGTCGTGCAGGTGCTCAAGGACCCCTCGGGCACCAAGGGTGCGCGCATTACCACCAACATCACGCTGCCTTCGCGGCTCATGGTGATGATGCCCCACATGGAGTATGTGGGTGTCTCCCGCCGCATCGAGGATGACGGTGAGCGCATGCGCTTGAAGCGCATGGCAGAGAGCCTGCGTCCGGCGGGGGTTGGCATCATCGTGCGCACCGCTGCCCAGGGCGTGTCGGAGGAAGAACTGGCCGACGAGATCCCCGCGCTGCTGGAGTGGTGGCACGACCTGGAACGGCGGGAGAAGAAGATCACCGCGCCTAAGGAACTCTACCGCGACCAGGGGTTGGCGGTGCGCGCCGTGCGCGATATGTTCGACAGGGACGTTCGCCGCTACGTCGTCAATGACCGCACGACCTATGACACCATCCACGGGATGCTCACCGAGCAGGGCATCGATCCTGCGGCGTTGGAGTGCTACGACGGCGCTTACGACCTCTTTGACCGCTTCTCCATTGAGAGCGACATCAAGAAGACCTTCCAGCGCAAGAGCTGGCTCAAGTCCGGTGGGTACCTGATGATCGACCACACCGAGGCACTGACGGTCATTGACGTCAACACCGGTAAATATGTGGGCGACACTAGCCTACAGGAGACGATCCTTCACACCAACAAGGAGGCCGCACGGGAAATCGCGCGGCAGATCCGCCTGCGGGACATCGGCGGCATCATCCTCATTGACTTCATTGACATGAACACCGAGCAGAACAAGGAAGAACTGCTTGCCACCCTGCGGGAGGCGTTGAAGCGAGACCGCACCCGTACCAATGTACTGGGTATGACCCAGTTGGGGTTGGTGGAGATGACACGCAAGAAAATCCGCCAGCGGGTGTCGACCATCCTGCACACAACCTGTCCTCACTGCGGCGGTACCGGGCGGGTGATGACGCCCCAGTCGGTGGCCATCGAGGTGCTGCGCCAGTATAAGCGCGCCTGTGACAACCTGACCGTGGAAAAGTACATGCTCAAGGTGAATATGGAGGTTGCCGACTATCTGGAGCGCAGCGGTATGGCCCGGGAAATGAAGAATGTGGAGATCTACTCCAGCCGCAGCAGCCATGTGGAGAGTTTCCGTCTCACCCCCATCACCGGGGAGAATGCATAGGCACCCTGACTTGTTGGGTCGGGGAGCCAGGTGTATAATCAGGGCCGAAAAGGGGAGACCGTATGAATGAGAATACTGCCAACAGCAATCGTATTGTGACCATTCCGAACCTGCTGACGCTGGTGCGCTTGGCACTCATTGGCGTCATGGTGCACTACTTTATGCTGCAGAGACCCATTGCCGCCATGGTCGTGTATCTCACCGCTTCGGCCACCGATGTGGTGGACGGCTACATTGCCCGTCGCTTCCATCAGATCAGCAACGTGGGCAAGGTGCTAGACCCCATCGCCGACAAGGGCCTGACGATTGCGGCGCTCATCTGCATGCTGGTGCAGGGGTATTTCAGTACGTGGCTGCTTGTGGTCATCGTGGTCAAGGAGTTGCTGATGATCGTGGGCGGTGCACTCATCTACTTCGTCTTCAAGCGTGTGGTGCAGTCCAACTACTTTGGCAAGTTTACGGCGTTCACCTATTTCCTGGCGGTGGTACTGCTTTTTTTGCACCAGTATGTGGCCCCCTGGGACGCCTGGTTCATGGCGCTCGCGGTGGCGCTCAACATCATCTCCATGCTGCAATATGGATACATCAACATCATCCTGGCAGAGCGGAAGAAGAAGGAAATCGCCAATTGACAGATGGCCCCGCATCGGGTAGGCTTAATCCGTTGTGGATGACTGGCATGGGAGAGACCGGCCACGCGCCGGCGCCGAAGGAGCAATTGCGCAGAACCTCTCAGGCAAACCGGACCGTGCCACGACACATCTCTGGAAAGCCCGTATGGGCACCAACGGGGCAATTCCTTCGGGAAGAATCTCTCAGGTGAAGGAACAGAGGCGTAGCTTTGGCAAAGCTGCGCCTATTTATGTATTCCGGAGGGATTGAGATGGCACAACAAACACCCCTGTATGACCAACACCTGCGCCTGGGCGGGCGCATGGTGGACTTTGCCGGCTGGGTACTGCCGGTGCAGTATTCCGGCATCGTCGCCGAACACCGCGCCGTGCGCCAGGCGGCCGGGCTCTTTGATGTCTCCCACATGGGGGAGATCCTGTTTGCCGGTGCGCAGGCCCTGGCGGCCCTGCAGTATCTGCTTCCCAATGATTTTACCCGCATGCAGGACGGCGACGTTCGCTACAGCCCCCTGTGCCGCGAGGATGGCGGCACGGTGGACGATGTGCTCGTCTACCGTCAGCGGGCTGATCGTTACCTTGTCGTTGTCAACGCCGCCAACCGGCAGAAGGACTTTGCCTGGATGACGGCCCATAATCCCTTGGGAGTGACGATTGAGGATGTCTCCGACCAATGGGCGCAGGTGGCGCTGCAAGGGCCGCGGGCCGTGCAGATTCTTCATCTCGCCCTGCCGGAGCTCACACAGCCTGAACGGTACTACACCTTCCTGGAGACGGTTTGGAATGGCGTGCCGATGATCGTCTCCCGCACTGGATACACCGGGGAGGACGGCTTTGAACTCTATCTGCCGCCCGAACACGCATCTGCCCTGTGGCAGGCGCTACTAGCGACGGGGGAGCCGCTGGGGTTGCTGCCGGCGGGCCTTGGCGCGCGCGATACCCTGCGGCTGGAGGCCGCCATGCCGCTCTACGGCCATGAGCTGACCGATACCATTTCACCCCTTGAGGCAGGTCTCGGGCGCTTCGTGCGGCTGGAGAAGGACGCCTTTGTCGGCCGGGACGCCCTGCTTGCCCAGAAGGAGGCAGGTTTGACCCGCCGCCGGGTGGGCTTGGTGCTGCGGGATCGCGGCATTGCCCGGGACGGCGCGCCGGTGCTGCACAATGGCGAAGTTGTAGGCGCTGTCACCTCCGGCACCATGGCCCCCTGGGTGGAGCAGGCCATCGCCATGGCCTACGTGCCGCCTTCGCTTGCCCAGCCGGGAACCCCGGTGACCGTGGAAGTGCGCGGCAAACAATTGAACGCTGAAATCACAAAATTACCATTTTATCGTCGAACGGAGGAAAGCAAATGAACGTTCCTTACAATCTGCAGTACACCCCTGACCACGAGTGGGTCAAGCTGGAAGGCGACGGCACCGCCGTCGTGGGCATCACCGACTTTGCCCAGAGCCAATTGGGTGACATCGTGTTCATCGAACTGCCCCAGGTGGGTGCCAGCCTCCAGGCCGGCGATGTGGCCGCCAACGTAGAGTCGGTCAAGGCCGTGTCCGAGGTGTTTTGTCCGATCACCGGCGAAGTCAGCGAGGTCAATGCCGAACTGGAGCAGAGCCCCGAACTCCTGAACAGTGAACCCTATGAGCAGTGGATCTTCCGCCTACACCATGTGCAGGTCGAGGGGTTACTCAGCGCCGACGAATATATGGCGCTGTTGGAGCAGGGGGGCCACCAATGAGCTACGTTCCCCACATCCCGGCGGAGGAGCAGGCCATGCTCGCCACCTTGGGGCTCCAGGGGGCGGAGGAGCTCTTTGCCGACGTTCCCGCGTCCGCGCGGTTGGGCCGCCCTCTTGCCTTGCCGGATGGCCTGCCGGAGCTGGAAGTGCGTGCCGCCATGGAAGCCATGGCCGCTCGCAACCGTGTATTTCCTATGTGCTTCCGGGGTGCGGGCGCCTATCGCCACCACATTCCCGCCGCCGTGGGCCGTATCGTAGGCCGCAGTGAGTTTGTCACCGCCTATACACCCTACCAGGCTGAAATGAGCCAGGGTGTGCTGCAGGCCATCTTTGAATATCAGACAATGATTTGCGAGCTCACCGGTATGGATGCCTCCAACGCCTCGGTCTATGACGGGGCGACAGCGGCGTCCGAGGCCATCGCCATGTGCGTGGACGCCAGGCGCCGCCGTGCCGTAATGAGCGGCACGTTCCACCCGCACACCATCGCCGTGGCCGCCACTTGGTGCCGCACGGCTGGGGTGGAGCTGGTCATCGTGCCCGCGCGGGGCGGCGTCACCGACCCGGACGCGCTGGCAGGGGCCATCGACGCCAGCACGGCCTGTGTGCTGGTGCAGCAGCCGAATTTCTTCGGCCAGCTGGAGGACGTGGCCCAGGCCGTGGCCCTGACCCACGGGAAAGGCGCAAAGCTGGTGCTGAGCTGCAACCCCATCTCCCTGGGTGCGCTTAAATCCCCCGGTGAGTGGGGGGCCGATATCGCCATTGGCGAGGGCCAGCCCCTGGGTACGCCTCTGGGCTATGGTGGGCCTTACCTCGGGTTCATGGCCTGCCGGGAGGCACTGCAGCGCAAGCTCCCCGGCCGCATCGTGGGGCAGACGACCGACGGCGAGGGCAACCGCGGATTCGTGTTGACGCTGCAGGCGCGCGAGCAGCACATCCGGCGGGAGAAGGCCTCCAGCAACATCTGCTCCAACCAGGCGCTCAATGCCTTGGCGGCGGCGGTCTACCTGGCTGCCATGGGGCCACGGGGCTTGGGGGATGCGGCGGTGCTGTGTGCCCAGCGCGCCCACGAGGCGGCCGAACGCATTACTGCGTTGCCGGGCATGCGTCTGCGGTTTGCGGGCCCCTTCTTCCATGAGTTTGTCATTGACAGCGACATCGCGCCCGAGCGCATCGAACAGGCGCTGGCCGACCGGGGTATCCTCTCCGGCTTGCCGTTGGGGTTCCTTGGGGAGGAGTACACCTACAGCATGCTTTATTGCTGCACGGAGCGCAACACCACCGCTGACGTTGACCGGCTGGTGGATGCCCTGAAGGAGGTGCGGTAATGCGTAGCGTGGAGAAACTCATCTTTGAGCGCTCCGTCCCTGGTCGGGGCAGCGAGCAATTGCCGCACACCGACGGCAACTGCCCGGTGGAGAGCACCTACCTGCGCACAGCGCCCCCGGCCCTGCCGGAGGTGGCTGAGGTCGATCTTGTGCGCCACTACACGGCCCTTTCCCGCCGGGCGTTCGGTGTGGACAGCGGCTTTTATCCGCTGGGCTCCTGCACCATGAAGTACAACCCGAAAATTGACGAGGACATGGCGGCGCTGCCGGGCTTTGCCGAGTCGCACCCCCTGCAGCCAGACGACACTGCTCAGGGGAGCCTGGAGTTGGCATTCACCCTGCAGCGTTGGCTCTTGGAGATCACCGGTATGGACGGCGTTTCGCTGCAGCCGGCAGCCGGTGCTCACGGCGAGTGGACGGGGATGGCGATGATCAAGGCCTACCACGCCGCCCAGGGCGACCACGGGCGTACCCGCGTGCTGGTGCCTGACACCGCCCACGGCACCAACCCGGCCAGTGCGGCCGTGGCGGGGTTTGAGGTGGTGCAGGTCGCCAGCGACGCCAACGGCAACGTTGACCTCAACGCCCTGCGGGCGGTGGCGGACGAGCACACCGCGGCCCTGATGCTCACCAACCCCAGTACCCTGGGGCTCTTTGAGACGGGCATCGCAGAGATTGCCGACATCGTCCATGGCGTGGGCGGCCTGCTCTACTACGACGGGGCCAACCTTAACGCCATTCTTGGCGTGGCGCGGCCCGGTGACATGGGTTTTGACGTCATGCACCTCAACGTTCACAAGACCTTCGCCACACCCCACGGCGGCGGCGGGCCGGGCAGCGGCCCGGTGGCCTGCCGGGCGGCGCTGACGCCCTTCCTGCCGGCCCCGCTGGCGGCACAGAGGACGGACGGCACCTACTTCTGGGACGAAGACCGGCCCCAGTCCATCGGCCGGGTGCGCAGCTTCCACGGTAACTTCGGCGTGCTGGTGCGGGCCATGACGTATTTGCTCTCGCTGGGCGGGGATGGGCTAACGGCCACCTCCCGCGCGGCGGTGCTCAATGCCAACTACCTAAAGGCGCGGCTGGCCGGCACGCTGGACGCTGCCTTTGACCGCCCCTGCATGCATGAGTTCGTGCTGTCGCTGGAGGGGCTCAAGAAGGAGACCGGCGTCTCGGCCATGGACTTGGCCAAGGGACTCATCGACCGGGGCATGCACCCGCCGACGATGTACTTCCCGCTCATCGTGCACGAGGCGCTGATGCTGGAGCCCACCGAGAGCGAGAGCCGGGAGACGCTTGATGCCGCCGCGGACGCCCTGCTTGATTTGGTGGAGGTGACACACTCCAACCCCCAGGCACTGCATGACGCGCCGATCACCACGCCGGTGGGGCGGCTGGATGAAGTCACCGCTGCCCGCAAACCCCGCCTGCGCTGGCGGCCCGAGTAATCTGGCATACCTAAAAACGCGGCAGGAGCTTCTCCTGCCGTGTTTTCGTTTGGGGTGGCAGCACACCACTGGCAGGGTGCAGAGAAGACAGCGGTAGGCTGTTAATGGGTTGGTTGTATAGATTATCATTGTGCGATTCGCATTGGTGGAATACCATTGGTATGACTTGGAAATTGGTTGCGTTTCCGCTCCCCGTTGAGATTGTCCCTGCTACGCTTCACACGCTCTGTGGGGGCGTCCTGCAGACTCCCGCCGCAACGTTGGCGGCCCGGCACCAAGGCGGAGGAATGCCGCATTGCTGCCGCAGAATGGACAAAAAAGCAACTCCCACCGTTGCCTGTCGGCGTGTTGCCTCACGTGACGTAGGGGGTGTTTGGCTCTGTATGTTGGAAGGAGGCTACTCATGTATTCGATTGCCCAACCCTACGAAACCGTACCCGCGGTGGGCCGCGCGCTGGAAGCCGCTGCACCCATCGCCTTCTACGACGACCGGACCGATGCCGACGGCCAGGAAAGCGCTCTGCTCTGCCTCTATGACGACGTGCAGTACCAGAGCATTCTGGGCTTTGGCGGTGCGTTTACCGAGTCGTCTGCCCGCAACTTTGCCGCCCTCAGTGAGGAGCAGCGTCAGGAGGTGTTGTCGGCCTACTTTGACACGGAAGCCGGCATTGGCTACAACTTTTGCCGCCTGACGATCAACAGCTGTGACTTCTCCGCCGCGCCCTACAGCTACGACGATGTGGACGGCGACTTTGACCTGAAGCACTTCGACCTGGCACCCGACCGGGCCGCCGTGCTGCCCATGGTACGCCGGGCGCGGGAGCGCTCGCCGGAGCTGACGCTGTTTGCCTCGCCCTGGAGCCCGCCGGCGTGGATGAAGACCAACGGTAAGATGGCCAAGGGCGGTTCCCTGCGGGAGGAGTGCCGCGACGTGTGGGCGCGGTACCTCGCCCGTTACGTGCAGGAGATGGAGCGCGAGGGCCTGCCCGTGTGGGGCCTGACCATACAGAACGAGGCCAAGGCCGTACAGGGTTGGGAGTCCTGCACCTATTCGGCGAACGAGGAGCGAGATTTCCTGCTGGGGTACCTGCGCCCGGCGCTGGAGCGTGCCGGGGTGGGGGACCGGCAGGTGTTCTTCTGGGATCACAACAAGGAGCGCGTGGTGGAGCGGGCCCAGCGCACACTCCTCAACGCCCGTGCGCGGGCGGCTTCCTCGGGTATCGCGGTGCACTGGTATTCGGGCAGCCACTTCACGGCGCTCGATGTGTTCCACGAACTCTTCCCGGAGCAGCTCATCCTCTCCACCGAGCACTGCGTTGGCAAGACGCCGGGCATTCCCTGGGCCTCGGGCGAGCGTTATGCCCACGACATCTTTGGCGACCTCAACCATTGGTCCAACGCCTGGGTGGACTGGAACATGCTGCTCAACGAGGACGGCGGCCCCAGCCACTGGCTGGATGAGCAGCGCCGAGAGGGAACCGGCGGCAAGAAGATCTGGGTGGGGGAGTCGCCCATCCAGCTCAATCGTGCCACCGGCCAGCTGGAGTACGCGTCGTCCTGGGCTTACACCGGCCATTTCAGCAAGTTCATCCGCCGTGGTGCCCGGCGCATCGGTCACAGCCTGTACACCGACCAGCTGGAGGCCACGGCCTTCCGCAATCCCGATGGCACCATTGCCGTCGTGGCCATGAACGCCGGGGAGGAGGAGCTGCCGCTGCGTCTGCGCCTCCATGGCCGGCTGGCCGATTCCCGGCTGCGGCCCCACTCCATCACAACCTTTGTGTTGAAGGGATAGTGGTTTTCCACCGCGCCCCCTATAGAAGGGGAGACTTGTGGAAACCGGCTTCAAACGAACATTTTCGCGCAACGTCCGCCTTTCCCCCGTGGAAGGCAGGAGAGCGGTACTCCCGTGTGGTATATGTCATTGAAATCAATCCGGAGGATGTATGATGAAGAAGAAGGCATTGGTGGTTCAGGGCGGTTGGGACGGCCACGAGCCCGTGCAGGTTTCCGAGCGTTTCGCGGCGGTGCTGCGGGCGGAAGGCTTCGAGGTCGAGGTCTCCGATACACTGGATGCGCTTTTGGATGAGCAGAAGCTCAAGGGCCTGCATCTGATCGTACCCTGCTGGACGATGGGTAAGATCACGGGGGAGCAGCGCGCCCCCGTCATTGAGGCCGTCGCGTCCGGCGTGGGCATCGCAGGCTGCCACGGCGGCATGTGCGACAGCTTCCGCGAGGATACCGAGTGGCAGTTCATGACCGGCGGCCAGTGGGTGGCTCACCCCGGCAACGACGGCACACCCTACCGGGTCAACATCAAGCGCAACAGCTCCAGCCCGATTATCGAGGGTATGGACGACTTTGATGTTGCCAGCGAGCAGTACTATGTGCATGTTGACCCCGCGGTCAACGTTTTGGCAACGACGCGCTTCCCGGTGGCCAAGGGCTACCACACCACCAACGGAGAAGTCGACGTGCCGGTCGCATGGACGAAGCTCTGGGGGTTTGGCCGGGTGTTCTACAACTCGTTGGGGCACCACAACGATGTTTTTGACAACCCGACGGCGCTGGAGATGATGCGCCGCGGCTTCCTCTGGGCAGCGGAAGGCCGCGACATCGCGGTACAGCGCGGCTTGGATTACACCATACTGAAATAGCGGGAGAACAACGATGGAGAAGGTAAAAGTTGGCATCATTGGCTGCGGCAATATCAGCGGCATCTATCTCACCAATCTGACCAAACGCTTTGTGGATGTCGAGGTCGTGGCCGTGGCTGACCTCATCCCGGAGCGGGTGCAGAACGCGGCCCGCGAATACGGCATCCCGAAGGCCTATGAAAGCGGTGAGGCGCTTTTGAAGGACGAGGAGATCGAGCTCGTCCTGAACATCACCCAGCCGCCGGACCACGCGCGGCTGTGCCTGGCGGCGCTGGAGGCCGGTAAGCACGTCTATGTGGAAAAGCCCCTCTCCATCACGCGGGAGGATGGCAGGAAGATCCAAAAGCTGGCCGCGCAGAAGGGA
>JAEYRA010000117.1 GCA_023409755.1 Bacillota bacterium | reverse complement strand
CGGAACGGCCATTGCCACCGGGGGTACGGGTGTCCAACCCCAGCACCAGAATGTTGATGACGTTGGAATCAATGGGATCCTTTTTGTAGATGGGCGTCTCCCCCACATCCAGGTTGTACCCAGCCTCGTCGTCCTCCGCCGCGGTGCCGTCCGTCGGTGCGTCGGCATCCAAATCTGGTAGGGCGATGGCTCCCGACGAGCTTTCCGGCGCACTGACAATCGGTACTGCCTGGTAGTTGATGCTGGACCCAAAGCGAATGAACACCGTGCCGATCAGCATGAGTTCGGTCAACATCAACACGATGAGCGTACAGGCTGGCCAATACCAAAGCGGGCGCTTATTGTGGGCGCTGCGGGGTGCGCTGCTGCCCACCGCCTGCTCCTGATAGATATCCAGATCTTTGCGGTTATTTCTGCTACGGTTCAATGTTCTGACTCCCATTGTCCTTTCGCGTTTTGTTTCGGTTACCAGTGCAATAATAAGGCAAACGGGGTAAAAAAGCAATCTTCGCCCGATATCAACGCCTTTAGTAATATATGTATTTTTAACAATAAAAGATGGAGACAGTAAAATGAAGCGAACGATCTCTTGGGCAATGGTATCGTTGGTGATTCTGCTGGCCGGCTGCACAATACGCGCCCCCCAGCAGACCAGCGACACTGCGCCCATCCCGGGTACCGGCACCCCCGCGGCCACGGCGACGCCCCAACCCAGCGCCAATGCTGACCTCAAAGCCCTTCAATCGCTGCTGCCAAACCAAACCGCTTTCCAATGGCATTACTTTGGCACCGCGGAATACGCCCACTCCATGCAACTCATCTCAATGGAAGATACCGCCGACGGCGCGCTCTATCACACCGAAGGAACCGTTGCAGACCTCTCCGGCGGTGCGTCGGAGGAGGATTACGCCATCCGCATTGACTATCGCATCACACCGCAGGCATTGACTCAACAGGCCGAGGGTTCCATGCTCATGGACAGTATCTTCCCCACGCTGGAGCTCATTCGTGGGCCGCTTGTAAAGGGTACGGCCTGGACCCAGCAGCAAAACGATGCCGAGGGTCGCTCCCGCCAGCTACGCTGCACCATCACCGACGTGACCCAGAAGGACGAGCGGAAGGTTTACCACGTGGAGTACCGCGTGCAAGACAGCGATTATTATGAGGAACGCGAGCTGAGTGAGGGCATCGGCGTCACCTACTTTGAGAAATACCTGCCCCTCAACAACATCGGCGACAAGTTCAGTTACCAGCTCTTCACCGAGGAGACCCGCCCCATCGTGATGGGCTATGAGAAGTGGCTGCCGCAACTGGGGCTGGAGTACCGCTACACCGGCTTGGCAGAGTATGCCCACACGGGGCAGCTCATTAAGCTGGAAAGCCGGAGCGGCGAGGATGTGTACGAATACCGCGGGACGCTCTTGGGTGCCAGTGGGGTAGACACCGCCTTCGTGGTGCAATACCGCGCCGACACCAAACGGGGAACCGTCACCGAGAAGGTTGTGAGCAACGAGCGCGGCACCAAGGATATCCACAGCAAGCTCCACAACCTGGTGGTGCTGAAATTCCCCCTGGAGGCAGGGGCAACCTGGAGCCACAAGGCCACACTGGATGGCGCGTCCGTCACCATGAAGGCCGAGGTAGTGCGGTATGACGCCGACGCCGGGCTGGTGCAGGTGCGCTACACCGCGCCGGCTGAGGGGTACTACGACGGCACCTACCGGGAGGAGCGCACCTTTGAGGCCGGCTACGGCATGACCGACTTCTCCATGCTGCTGCCCGGTGACATCGGCCTTTCAGCCGAAGACGCCAAGGATGAGGCCAAGTATGACGCCGCGCTGGACGCCTACAGCTTCCACTACGCCATGGAGAAGCCGGCGGAGTAAGCCCCCGACAAATGAAAAAGCCCGCCAATGGCGGGCTTTTTTGTGAGCCTGGGGTTGTTTACATCAGGTCGGCGTTGGTCTCGGCGTCGCCGCCCTCCACCGTGCTGATGGCACCGCGGTCGAAGACGATCTTCACGCGGTCGCGGCCGGTCTCGATGGTCACCGTGTCGTCCTTGATCTCCGCAATGCGGCCATACACGCCGCCGATGGTCTTGATGCGGTTGCCGACCTTCATGTTCTTGAGCATCTCGGCACGGGCTTTCTTCTGCTTCTGCTGGGGACGCCACAGCATGAAGTAGAACACTACGACCATAAGGAGGATTGGCAGAACATACCCCGCCAGACCAGTGAGCGAATTTGCGGTATCCGTATTCATTAGCAACACCTCTTAAAAAATCCCTGGCACATGAGCACACACCGGGTTGCTACTACTATACCGGACAACCACGGTGCAATGCAAGATGAAGTTGCCTATGATTCACTGCGAATAGCCGTATTTAAGGAAAAATTCAGATCGGAAGTCCTCCAGACGGTCTTCGGCAATGGCCTGCCGGATGCGCGTCATGAGGTCGGTCAGGAATTGCAGGTTGTGCCAGCTGGCCAGCCGCGCGCCCAGGATTTCCTCCGCCTTGAAGAGATGCCGCAGGTACGCACGGCTATAATTGCGGCAGGTGTAGCAGCCGCACTCCTCGTCGAGCGGGGAGAAGTCGTGCTCGTGGCAGGCATTGCGGATGTTGACGCGGCCGTGGCTGGTGAAGAGCGTCCCCATGCGGGCCGTGCGGGTGGGCAGCACGCAGTCAAACATGTCGACCCCGCGCAGCGCTCCCTCAATGAGGCAGTCCGGGCTGCCCACCCCCATGAGGTAACGCGGCTTCTCCTGGGGCATCACCGGGTCCAGCGCGTCGAGGATGCGGTACATGTCCTCCTTCGGCTCCCCTACGCTGAGCCCCCCGATGCCGTAGCCCGGGAAGTCCATCGCAATGAGTTCCTGTGCCGATTGCAGGCGCAGGTCCTCAAAGGTGCCGCCCTGCACGATGCCAAAGAGCGCCTGGTCCGGCCGGGTGTGACTCGCACGGCAGCGCTCAGCCCAGCGGGTGGTGCGCCGCAGTGCAGCCTCCGCATACTCCTTCTCACAAGGCCAGGGGGCACACTCGTCAAAGCACATGGCAATGTCCGACCCCAGCGCCTGCTCAATCTCCATCACCTTCTCGGGCGAGAAGTAGTGCCGGGAACCGTCGTGATGGCTTTGGAACGTCACCCCGCCCTCGTCGATGCGCCGCATGCCCTTGAGGGAGAACACCTGAAAGCCGCCGCTGTCGGTGAGGATCGGCCGGTTCCAGTGCATGAAGGTGTGCAGGCCACCGGCCTCCCGTACCAACTCATGGCCGGGCCGCAGGTACAGGTGATAGGTGTTGGACAACACAATCTGCGCGCCGATGGTCTCCAGCTCTTCAGGCGTCATGGCCTTGACGGTAGCCTGGGTGCCCACGGGCATGAAGACCGGCGTCTGCACGGTGCCATGGGCCAACTCCAGCGTGCCCAGCCGGGCGCGGCCCGATCGTTTGGTGACGGTGAATTTCATGCGCTTCCTCGTTCCGTTTTGTCTCTGATGGTGCAAATGGCGACGCACGGAGGTCCGCGCATCGCCATGCCGTATCACTCTGGGATTATAGGGGATGGGCGGCGCGCTGTCAATCGACAGCCCATCAGCCCTGGGCCACCGCCATGGCCAATGCCGCCCAGCGATCGAGCCGCGCCGGGTCATTGCGGATGGTGCTGATGTCCTTGAGTATGAACTCCACCGGGCAGCCGTGCCGGTCGCAAATGTCCTTGGTCGCCCGCAGGTCCCCCGCGATCAGTCCCTCGTCGAAGGCGTCCATCGCCAGGTAGGAGGGGTTGGGCTTGCGGCTGAACACAAAGTCCCGGCCAATGCGCTCGGCCCCGCGCTCCTGGTTGGCCCAGGGGCTCATGGAGATTTTGCGCAGGTGCGGGATCTTTCGCACCTCGTCCATCTTACCGTCCAGCGGGTCACAGCAGCCGTAGTAGACCAGGCCAAACCGCTCAAACAGGGGCATGGAGTAAGCGATCTCATATTCGTCAAACATCGCCGGCGATACGGTGGCGAACATCTGCGCCAGGCCAAACATCCAGATATCGGCGGTGCGGGGCTGCTCGGGCCGGAACCCGGGAGCCGGCAGCTCGTCGGTGTACGCCCCGGTGCAGTGGATGAGCGACTGCCCGTGGCACAGCACCCCCAGCGCCTCCATCTGATCGAGCATGGAGAGATACCCATCGCGCACCCGCGCGGCCATGGCGTGCAGCAGTTCGGGCTGGTCCATCATGGCGTAGAGGACGGCTTCCACCCCCATCCACTGGCTGATGGGGTCCCAAATGGACAGGTAAGGGTCCACGCCCTCCCGCCGCAGGGCCAGGAGGTCGCCAAAGAGCCATTCGGCCCGCTCCATGCGCCGCGCGGTCTCTGCCGCGTCGTGGGTGACAACGGGCATGCGGATCTTCTCCACATCCTCCAACGTGCGGAACTGGTTCTCGTAGTGGTGGCTGACGACGTCGTTGCCCTCAAAAAGGGCCAACGTGTGCTCCTGGGCCGACATGCCAAAGGCGGTGTTGGTCACGGCCATCGGCACCCGCACGAAGGGTTCCACCACCATATCCACCGGGAAGTGCTCCCACTGGTAGAGCGTGCGCCGGAAGGTGCGCTCGTAGGCCCGGCACTCCTCATCGGTGCACCGCAGCCGCAGAGCATCGCACTCAAGCTCGTTCCAGCACACCTGGTCCATGGTCACCATGGGGCGTTCGGGCTGCAGGCCATTGAGCGCCCGCCAAAGCCGTCGCTTCTCCTCCTGCACCGGCAGGGCGGCAATCTCCGCCACCCGTACGGCCAAGTCTCTCAAAATGGCACGATCCTCTTGCAATAACATGATACCCCCTCCCCTTCCATTCTCCGAGGTTGCTTGCAACCCTCAGCAGAAAGCAATCTCCCGGCAAAGTTCGGCAATCAGGTGAGCCTGCAGCTGGCTCGTGATCTTCTCCCCGTTCCAGGTCAGGTTGCGGATGCGTACGCCGGCGATGAGGTTCGGTTCCCCCGCGTCGGATTCATACCCCCGCAGGATGGACGGCGGCAGCTGGGGGCCGGATACCCGGATGTCCTCAAACGTGAGGTCGCTCACCCGCCCACGCGTGGCATCAACCGAGTATTTGGAGCTTAGGATTTTCACGTCAATGAGCTTCTCCTCGGCATCCTCCACCCGGATGTTGCGGTAGGCGATGTCATGCACGTGGGCACGGTCGCCGTTGTGGATGGTGAACACACCGCCGGACTGCCACCCCTCGAATTGGGAGTGGATAACGTCCATGTCCTCAAAGACCACGCCGCAGATCTCCTCGCAGCTCGTCTCATAGCCGACTTCCAGCACGTTGCCGCACTTCTGGCTCCACAGAACGCAATCGCTGGCATGGACGCGCCGAACGTCCCGCCGTCCCCGCGGGTCGTCGTAGCCGTTGGCCTTGACGGCAATGCAGTCGTCGTTGACACACAGGAAGCAGTGAGCAATCGTCACATCCTCGCACCCCACCACGTCGATGCCGTCGCTGGACATGACGATGCCGATGATATTGACCCCATCGATGGCCACTTGGCGGCAGGCCACCGGCACCAGGTTCCAGGTGGGAGAATCCACCACCGTAATGCCCGATATCCGCACGTCCTCACAGTCAACAAAGAGCAGCGGCACCTGCCGGCGCTGGCTGCCGCCATGCAGCGGTGACTCCCACAGGATACCATTGCCGGTAATGGTGACATGATCCGCCCCCTCGGCATGGAAGCTGCCCACCACGACCGCGCCTTCCTCGATGTAGATGGTGTCATGCGAGCGCAGCACCACTTCGCCAATGTGGCTGACCGTGCCCCGGCGGTAGTGGTGGGTCACGCCCTGCGGTGTGGGGATGGGCCGGGCGCACAGCAGAAACAGCGGATGGTGCAGGCCAAAGGGCTCCACCGACACGCGGCCCCGGTCGGTGAGTGTGAGCCGAATGGACTGCCCCTCAATCATCACGCCGTACTGGCCGTCCAGGGGCCGCACCGCCACGGCATCGAAGGGCTCCCTTACATCGATGGCAAACTGGCGTTGCCCTTCAAAGCACACGATAACATAGTCCCCCACCTCGGTGTGGCAGACCGGCACTTCCATCCCGTCCACGCGGACGGTGTAGCGTTCGCTCATTGGCATCATGGCGTGTGTCTCCTTCTGAGGATTTCCCCACCAGTATACTCCTCCCCCGTCATCCTTTGGCAGGGAGAACTTGCCGGATACAGAAAAATGCCCCACGCGCAGGAGACCGAGTACAACCGTTGCGCCTCAACCGACGTTACGTTATGCTGTAATGGATTACATAATCTGTGCAAAAGGTCTTTCAACGAGGTGAACATATGCTCCCGTTTGAATTACGGCATTGCGGAAATTCTCTCGTATTCTCGGACTTTTGGCATGACCCGGAGGAAGCCAAAGCGGAGAACCCCTACAACTCGCTGCTTACCGTTGCCGTTGTTTCAGAGTCTTTCAGCGGGATGGGCCAATGGGAAGCCGACATCGCAGATCTGGTGGCGTTTGCCAAAGAGATCAACGCGCTCTACGCGTTTAAACAATCGCGGGTGGAATTAAAGGACATTGGATACGGGAGCCGAATCGCTTTTCAAATGGACAAGACCGGCCACGTGGCCATCAGCGGAGAACTCTTCGGTGACGCCGGCTGCCAAAGCCTGACCTTTGAATTTGAAGCCGACCAAACATCCCTGAAGCCCTTTGCGGATGCCCTCCGACAACTCTACCCATTCAAATCCGACCCAAAACCAGCCAATAGCAACAAGCTAACAGACTGGCTCGCACGGCTGCAACTGTGGTTTTTTCAGGATTGAAGCTAACTTTAGCTCTAGCCCTCCGTCACCCGCTTCAAGCGATTCCCAACAACAAAACACGGGATGCTAAAGCATCCCGTGTTTGCAGCAATCTACTCTAGCAAGTCCTCAACAGGGTGGCGAGGTACCACCTTTTCTTTTCTGTTCACTTCAGCAGCATGGCGTCGCCAAAGCTGAAGAAACGATAGCGTTCCTCCACTGCCAGGCGGTAGACGCGCAGCATCTCTTCCCGGCTGCCGGCAAAGGCGCTGATCATCATGAGCAGGGTGGAACGCGGCAAGTGGAAGTTGGTGATGAGGGCGTCCACCGCGCGGAACCGATACCCGGGCGTGATAAAGATGTCCGTCCAGCCCTTCCCCGGGTGCACCGTGCCGTCTTCAGCGGCAGCGCTCTCCAGCGTTCGGGCGGAGGTCGTGCCCACCGCCACCACGCGGCCCCCGGCGGCCCGTGTGCGATTGATGGTCTGGGCCGTCTCAGCCGTTACCTCGTAATACTCCGAATGCATTTTGTGTTCCGACACATCCTCCACCGCCACGGGGCGGAAGGTGCCCAGGCCCACGTGCAGCAGCACCGGGGCGATGGTCACGCCTTTGGCACGCACGGCATCCAGCAGCGCGGGGGTGAAGTGCAGGCCGGCCGTCGGCGCGGCAGCGGAGCCACGCTCCCGGGCGTAAACGGTCTGGTACCGCTCGGGGTCATTGAGCCGCTCGTGGATGTAGGGCGGCAGGGGCATGATGCCCACACGGTCCAGCGCCTCCTCCAGCGTCCCCTCGTGGTGCAGACGGATGCGCCGCATGCCTTCGGCGCCCTCGGACAGCACCTCAGCCCGAAGCACACCCCCACCAAAGGTGAACCACGTGCCAGGTTGGGCACGCCGGGCGGGCTTGGCAAGGGTCTCCCACACATCGCCCTCCCTTCGCAGCAGCAGGAATTCGATCTTACCGCCGGTGTCCTCCTTATTGCCCAGGATGCGCGCGGGGATGACCCGCGTATCGTTCAGCACCAGCACATCGCCGGCGTTGAGGTACTCCAGAACATCGGAAAAATGCCGGTGCTCCACCCCGCCGGCGGCGCGGTCGTACACCAGCAAACGACTGGCGTCCCGCTGGGCAAGGGGGTGCTGAGCGATCAGCTCCGGCGGCAGATCGTAGTCAAAATCACTGGTTTTCCATCCCATGGCTGGTGGTCTCTCCTGTCACCGGGCGGTGCCGGTCATCAAATCAGTCTTGAAAGAAGTTGGCTTGAATGTCCTGGTCCACCAGGCGGGCCGGCACCGGGATGCCCATATGCCGGTAGGCGGCGGCGGTAGCCACCCGCCCCCGGGGCGTGCGGTTGAGGAAGCCCAGCTGCAGCAGATAGGGCTCGTAGACGTCCTCGATGGTCACCGACTCCTCGCCGGTCGTGGCGGCCAGGGTGTCAAGCCCCACGGGCCCGCCGGCAAACTTGGTGAGGATGGACGACAAAATGCGCCGGTCCACGTGGTCAAGGCCCAGTTCGTCCACCTCAAGCATGTTGAGGCCGGCGTTGGCCATGTCACTGGTGATGACGCCATCGCCCTTGATCTGGGCATAATCCCGCACGCGCTTTAAAAGCCGGTTGGCAATGCGTGGCGTGCCGCGGGAGCGTCGGGCGATGACCTCGGCCCCCTCATCCACAATGGGCGCGCCAAGGATGCCTGCCGACCGCGTCACGATGGTCTTGAGATCCTCCACACCGTAGAGCTCCAGCCGGCTCACCACGCCGAAGCGATCGAGAAGCGGTGAAGTCAGCATACCGGCGCGGGTCGTCGCGCCTACCAGCGTGAACTGGGGCAGGTCGATGCGGATGGAACGGGCGCTGGGGCCTTTGCCGATGATGATGTCGAGCTTATAATCCTCCATGGCCGGGTAGAGCACCTCAGCCACGGCGTTGTTCAGGCGGTGAATCTCATCGATGAACAGCACGTCGCCCTTGGCCAGGTTGGTGAGGATGGCCGCCAGGTCCCCGGTGCGCTCGATGGCCGGGCCGGAGGTCACGCGGATCTGCACGCCCATCTCGGCGGCGATGATGTTGGCAAGGGTCGTCTTGCCGAGCCCGGGTGGGCCGTAGAGCAGCACATGGTCGAGCGCCTCGTCCCGCTGGCGGGCGGCCTCAATGAAGATCTCCAGTTGGGCCTTCACCTTGCTCTGGCCGATGTATTCGTCCATGCGTTTAGGGCGCAGGGTGAATTCCTCCACGTCCTCCTCGCGCATGTAACTGGTGATGTGCCGATTTTCTCCCAGGATTTCGCTCATGCCCTCACCGCCTGTCCAGCGCCTTCAGCGCCCGCAGGATGATCTCCTCCACCCCGCCGACGTCGCCGGCGGCCGAGACGGCCTTGGTGGCCTCCACCGAAGAGTAACCCAGCGCCATCAGGCCCTGGATGGCCTCCTGCGTGGCGCTGCCGCCCATGGCCACTGCGGTGGGCGCGCCGGCGGCGGTCAGTTCCTGCGCTCCGATCGTCTCCCGCAGTTCGAGGATCAGCCGCTCGGCGGTCTTCTTGCCCACGCCGTTGATGCGGCTGATGGCACGGGCATCGCTGGTGGCCAACGCCACGGCCAGCTCCGCCACTGTGAGACCCGACAGGATGCTCATGGCAAGTTTGGGCCCCACGCCCGTGACGCCCAGGAGTTTCAGGAACATGGCCTTCTCCTCCCGGTTGGCAAAGCCGTAGAGCAGCTGGGCATCCTCCCGCACGTAAAGATAGGTGTAGAGCCGAGCCACCTCCCCCACCGCCGGAAGGCCGGAGAGGGTGCGCGTACCGGCGAAGATCTCATACCCCACGCCGCCGGCGTCCAGCACCACGGACTCGGGGGTTTTGCTGTCAACCTTGCCACGGATGAATGCGTACATGGCACACCTACCTCATTGCGAACTGGGCGGAGAGCACCGGAGAATTGGCCTGGCAGATGGCGATGGCCAGCGCGTCGGCCGCGTCGTCGGGCTTGGGGATGTCCTTCAAATTCAGGAGCATTTTCACCATCTGCTGAATCTGCGCCTTGTCGGCGTGGCCGTAGCCGGTCAGCGCCTGCTTCACCTGCATGGGCGTGTACTCAAAGATACCGCCGGAGAAGGCGTTGCGGGCCGCCATGATCGTGACGCCCCGCGCCTGCCCCACGGCGATGGCCGTCGTCACGTTGGTGTTGAAAAAGAGCTCCTCCATCGCCACAGCGTCGGGCTGATAGGTCTTGACGATGTGATAAATGCCCTGGTAGATGATGTTTAGCCGATCGGGCATGGGGGTGTGGGCCGGTGTGGTCACCGTGCCATAGTCCACCAGTTTCACCTGCCTGCCCTGGGCGTCGATGACCCCGTACCCCACGATGGCCAACCCCGGGTCAATGCCAATGATTCTCATGCGCTCCCCCGTCGCAAACCTTTGTTCGCTTTCATCGTTCTATCCAGTACATACTACTGCATCGTGGCAGGTCTGTCAATTGCACCCACAAGGGCTGGGGGGTGCCCCACTGGCTCATGGTTTGACAGAGCTGCGGCGGCCGGCAAAGCAAAGGCCCCACCAAAAGGCAGGGCACAGAGAACGAATGGATGGGCATGAAATGAGTTGAGTTCTAAGACTTTGCACCATTTGGCTGATCTTCCTCTCTTGTGAGCGAAGAATAAGGGTCTCCATTCCATGGTTCACACTCTTTGGGCAGCCCTTGGTATCAGGTGCCCTGTGCGTGGTCAATGGGAAAGGCGAGGGAAGCCGGAAACCATTAAGACAAAACGAGATGGGCATCGAGGTTTTGTGCCCGATGCCCGCTATACCCGAGCTCTAATACACCTATTAAAACGGCAACACAGCCTTCAGGGTGAATTGCCCTTCCTTTGTTTCAAACGCGCAGTAGCCATTGTGCTTTTCCGCAATCATTCGGATGCTTTTCGTACCAAAGCCATGCTGCGGCTGGGTGCTTTGCGGTAACCCCTCCCGCATCGTGACGGTACCCTGATAAGGATTGCTGATATAGATGAGCAGTTTATCCTTATGCGATTGGCAGTTGATGCGCACTGTACGCGGCGCACCCTCGTCTATTTGTGCGGCGGCGTAAACCGCATTCTCTAAACCGTTGGACAGCAAAGCACAGAGCTCTGTATCCGATAGCGGCAAGGTAGCGGGGATGTTGACCTCGGAGCTGAAATCAACACCCTGCTGCTTTGCTTTCTCGGCAAAGGAAGACAAAATCAGATTGACTGCGTTGTTTTCGCAGTATCGCACGGGAACAATCTTTTCTATGTCGGTCTGTGTCTGCCGTATGTATTCGCCAGCCTTGGAAATCTCCCCGGCTTGCAGATAGCCGTTGAGAAGAGAGAGGTGATGACGCATGTCATGGCGGTAAATCGAGGTCTGCTGCTGCACCTGCTGCAAACCGGAGATTTCGGTTTTGGCCCGGTCCGATTGCGCCGTGAGCATGGCGTTATCCATTTCCAATTGGCTGCGCCGCTGGACTTCCTGATGGTAGACAGAAACAAATGCCACATAAAAGAGCGCCATAGCTGCGGGAAGAAATTCGTTGACCATCCGCACGCCTGCATATAAGGCATCGGTATACACGGTGGTAGCATAGTCAAAGATGTAAAAAAACAAAGGGAGCCCACACAGCAGTAGCAACGACCGTTTGGAGTAGGTCATTGCCCGGTAGGCTTCCTTGGCGAAATACCGCCGGAGAAGAACAAACAACGAAACCAAAGAAAGTACATAACCCAGCCCATAAGCCAACTTTGTGCCGAACAGATGGAACGTAACCGTCCCAAACCACTGTGGCAGCTGACAGCAGAAATATGCGGTCAAAATACTGGTCAGCGCTACTCCCCACGGCCGTTTAAAGCAAGATACCAACACAACGAAAGTGGGAAGATGGGTAATGAGCGGATAGAGCTTTCTGGTATTCTCAAGCCCAAAAAGGTAGTAACTAAGTGCCTGCAGCGCCAAGAGGATAACGCTCAGCACCGCCACACCGTGGCGCTCCTTATTTGAGGTGCAGCCGCCTGCAAAGCCAATCGTAAGCAACGTACCGTACAGCAGCACAAGGAAACCTAACATGGCAGTCATTACTGAACACCCTTTTCTGCAAATAGCTGATCCATATATGCCTTGCGCACCTGTGCATAAAGCCGCCGAGACACCGGTACGACACTGCCCGTATAGGTCAGGATATCGGTAGAGCGCAGCTCCTGTATTTGCCAAAGATTGACGATAAACGCTCTATGTACACGCATAAATTCGGGCCTTTGCAAAAGCACGTCTTCGTAATCGGAAAGCGGCGCAACCAGTTCTCTTACACTGCCATCCGTCAAATGAAAGCAAAGCATTCTGTTCATGACCTCCACATGAGTAAGCCTGAAGAACGGAATGTTGGCTACGCCGTTTTGGAATTTAACGGATAATCCGTCTTGCGGTTTTTGGGTAACGCGAACCAGCTTATCCAGAAGGGGGAAAAGAGTATCCGATGTGACAGGCTTCAACAGATAGGCAAACGCCTCGACGGAATAACTTTCCACGGCGAATTCCGGCGACGAGGTTAAAAATGCGATCTTGATGTGTGCATCAAACTCCCTAACCTCGTGGGCAATTTCCATCCCGTTGACCAGCGGCATCATTACGTCCAAAAGCAGAACGTCAAAACCGCCTTTACGCACATCCTCCAGAAGCGTCATGCCATCCGAATAGGTCGTGTAAGTAAAACTCGCTTTCGATTTCTCCCGATACTCATGCAGCAGCTTTGATAGTCTGCTCAACTCCAAAATACGATCATCGCACACAGCGATACGCATACCGGTCCCCCATGCTTTAATCAACCCGTTTGATTCTACCATATGGAGTTTACACATAGTTACCGTTTACGACAAAAAACGCCACTGTTCGTGCGGTAAGCAGTTTTATTAACAAAATTCAGTTATCTTTTGCATTGTGGTACACGTCATGTGTGCCAAAATACGACAATTTTCAAGGAGGAACCCATGAAAAAGCTATTGGCTGCTACCTTGGCCCTGGGGCTAGTTCTTGCCCTTACCGCTTGCGGCGGGCCAGCAATCACACTGGCATCAAAGACCGCGAACGGTATCTCGCTGGATGTTCCGAGCGACTTTAGCGAGTTCGCAGAGTCGAATGGCGCGATGATTGCCACCAGCAAGGACGAAACCGCGAGCATTAGTATTTCCGCTGCGGCGGATGGCGGCGGGTTGACGCCGGCTGATATCGATCAGGACACCTATCAGCAGCTGGCCTACCCCGGCAGCAATGACGTTGAGTTCAGTGCCTATGACAATGCCGCTACCTGCAATGGAATCCCGGCGATCTCTGCCATCTGCAAGCTCAAGAATACCAACGGTGCTGTCGTGACGGCATATTCTTTCCTCCTGTTCCACGAGGATGGCACAATTCAGGCCATCTCGATCAACTACAATGCCGACGTGGACAGCTCCGCCAAAGACAACATCGATGCCATGGTAAAGAGCGTCAAAGCAGAATAAGAGGTATCCCTCATGTAAGAACACCTATTAGGCGAGCAATCTGTTCGCCTAATGGGTTATTTGGGAGATGTTATGAAGAAAGCACTTGCGATTCTACTTGCCTTTGTCCTGTTGCTAGGAATGCTCTCCGGCTGCGGGGAGAGTGTGGCAACGGAATCTCACAAACCGTCTGAGAGTGAAAGCGCCGCACCAAGCACGAATCTGAAGTTCAGCAAACCACACGGAGACACCTGGACAATACTGGTCTACTTATGCGGCACCGATTTAGAAACCAATGGGGCCTATGCCTCGATTAATCTGGAGGAAATGACTCTCGCGACCGGATCTGATAAGGTCAACGTGATCGTGGAGACCGGCGGCACACAGAAATGGGCCATTGAGGGCATTGATCCCAGCCAAATGCAGCGCTGGAAAGTCGTTCCCGGAAACATTGAGCTGCTGGGCAGCCAACCGCTTGCCAGCATGGGCGAAGCGGAAACGCTGGGGAGCTTCCTGAAATGGGGCGTTGAAACATACCCGGCGGACAAGTATATGTGCCTTCTGTGGGACCATGGCGGCGGCAGTGTGGCGGGTATTGCAGCAGACGAACTACACGGCGCCGATATGCTCAACCTGAAGGAGTTGTCGCAGGGCATCTCCATGGCCGGGGTGCAGTTTGAACTGGTCGGCTTTGACGCCTGCCTGATGTCCACCATGGAAACGGCGGCAGCCCTCACGCCCTATGCCAGGTACATGGTGGCCTCGCAGGAGCTGGAGCCCGGCACCGGCTGGGACTACACAGCCTGGCTGAACGCCTTGGCGGCGGATACAACGATGGATGGTCTTGCGGTAGGCACCATGATTTGTGACAGCTTTTTTGCCAAATGCGCAACAGGCGGCACCGAGAGCCTGGCAACATTGGCCGTCACAGATCTGTCCCAGATCCCCGGTTTGGCGTCGGCCTTTGACACGATGGCCGCCGAGATGAAAGGGTTCACATCCGTTCCGGAGAAGCTGCAGCCATTCACACAGGCGATGGTAAGGGCGGAAAACTACGGGGGCAACAACGATGGCGAAGGCTACACCAACATGGTGGACCTTGGCGACCTGGCACTGTGCGCTGAGGGAGTGCTGAGCGATACCGGTGACACGCTGCTCGCCTCACTTTCCAAGGCGATCCCCTACCATGTGGCGGGCGATGGGCGGCAGAAAAGCAACGGCCTGTCCATTTATGTACCATTGGCTGTCGCATCCGGCGAACTGGATCAGTATGCCACATTGGCGGCAACCAGCGGCGAATACCTGCGCTTTCTGGAAGGTCTATACGACTGGACGATACCCGGTGACGTGGTGATTGTAGAGCCGGTGTACCCGACGGAACAGAGCACGCCCGCCGTGCAGCAGACCTCCGTGGAAGACATCGAGTCAGCCCAGGCACTAAGCCCCGAGGAGTTCACGTTGTCATTCACCACCACGCTGAGCGACGAGGGCTCCATCCTCCTGGATGTGACTGACGGCGCGGAAATCATCAGCACCGTTGCCTTCAATCTGTTTTATCAGGATGACGAGAGCAATTCCCTTTGGTATCTGGGCAGCGATTTTGACATCAATCAAAATGACGAAGGCACACAGTACTGGGATAACTACCGCAATGTGTGGACGATCATCAATGACAATCTCTGCACGATGTCGGCTCTCAGCTTTACCGACGACTACATTCTCTACACGGTGCCGGTGCAGGTAAACGGCAAACCCACCAATTTGCGCATGCTCTACCACCGGGATACCGCTGAGTATGAAGTGATCGGCACTTGGGACGGCATCGACGGTGAAACCGGCATGAGTAGCCGTGAAGTTAGACTGCTGCAAGATGGTGATTTGGTTGAATTTGTGTTTGATGCCGCCGATCTGACCACCAGCGAGGACACTTCCTTTGTGAGCAGCGGCTTCACCGTAAGCGGGCCGGTCATCGCGGAGGAAGCCACCCTGTTTGACGGCGTCTACTATTACCAGTATGAGATCACCGATATTTTCGGTCAAACCCATCAAAGCGACTTTGCGGTGATGAGATCCCAGGGCGGAGAGATCACCGTGGAACTGTTGGAACCGTAAAGCGACTGACCGACTTGCGGCCGCATTTCGCCGCGGAAAGGCGGTCAAGGCAGTTGGCACAACTCCACTGAAAATCAAAGGAGTACCAATCATGATCATTTTTGCGATTGTCCTGGCGGCGTTCATCCTCGTGCTAGTCACATGGGCGATCTCCACCCAGCGAAGGCTTGCGATGCTGGATGAAAACATCAACAACGCCATGAGCCAAATCGGCGTACAGCTTTCCAGCCGGTGGGACGCGCTTTCCGCGTTGCTTGATCTCACCAAAGGCTATGCGGAGCATGAATACAAGACCCTGTCAGAAACCATCAAGGCAAGGCGGCCCATCAACGCGAACAGCTCCCCCGCGGAAGCAGGAGAGCAGGACAACCTCCTGATCGGCGCGATGAGCCGCATTATGTCGGTGGCGGAGCAGTACCCCACGCTCAAGGCCGACCAGAACTACACCAGAACCATGGACAGCGTCAACCAATACGAGGGCATGGTGCGCCAAAGCCGCCTGATCTACAACGACAGTGTGACCAAGCTCAACCGTGACATCCGCATGTTTCCCACAAGCTTCATCGCGGGCATGATGGGCTTTGCCAAACGTGACTATTTGGAGGCGAACGAAGCCAAGGCTGATATGCCTTCCATGAAGTGACGTTATGAAAACAAGACTGCTTTTCGTACTCTTGGCGGTCTCGATGCTCTTGGCGGCGTTCCCGTCCTTCGCCAGCGCCGCCAATCGGGCAAACGAGATCATGGTGGACGTCACATTGGAAGCGGACGGCTCGGCCCATGTGGCGCAAACCTGGAACGGTGTCTTTGACGAGGGGACCGAGTGATACTTTCCTGTCACGAACCTCGGTGATATAGCACTTACCTCTTTGCGTGTGGCAGATGGAGACGGTGCGTATGCCGTGCTTGACACGTGGGATACGCAAGCGTCCTTTGATGAAAAATCCCACAAGTGCGGCTTAAACCAAGTCGACGGCGGGTATGAGGTCTGCTGGGGCATCTCGCAGTATGGCGAAAACCGCTATGCCGTGGAATACCGGTTGGAGGGACTTGCGTCGGCATATGACGATTCCGATGGCTTTCTCTTTCAATTCGTGCCAAGCGGCATGAATACGGGCCCCACGGATGTATCGGTCCGCGTTGTGCTCAAACATGGCCCCCTTACGGAGGATAATGCCGGAATCTGGGCCTTTGGGTTTGACGGTCAGGCGTCCTTTGAGGAGGGCAGCGTGCTGGCCTACACCCAGGAGCCGCTCACGCAGGACAACAGCATCATCCTCATGCTCCAGTTGGACAAGGGGCTGCTGACGCCGCTGCGAACGGTCGACGGCAGCTTTGAAGAGGTAAAGGAGCGTGCTTTTGAGGGAAGCGACTACAACAACGAAGACGGGTGGCTGTGGCTCATTGTGATCGCGGCCATGGCAGCCGGGTTTGCCCTGTTTGTTTGGAAGTGCGGGGCGGAAGGGCGCAGGGTCAAAAAGCTTGCCAAGACGGCTGACTATTGGCGGGAAGCACCCATCGGCGGCAATCTTGAGGCTTCCTTTGTGCTGGCAAACCGCTTTTATCTGGCAAGCGACGATGGGAACCTCATCGCCGCCGCGCTGACCCGGCTCTTGGCGGATGAGTGCCTTGTACCGCTGACTGAGGCGGACGCAGGGTTCATGGGCAGAGAGAAGAAAAGCATCTCCCTTCGGCTATCGAAGCCACCGAGCACAGGAGGCCCTGCCGTACGCTCGCTCTATTCCCTGCTCGTAAAAGCATCGGGAAGCGACGGTGTATTGCAGGAGAAGGAGCTGGAACGCTACTGCAAAACCCACTACAAAGCCCTTCTCAAGGTCGTTGAGGAGGCCAAGCGGGACGGCGGCGGAACGCTCATCGGCATCGGCTGCTATCAATCCCACCTGCAGCTGGAGTCCCTTGCCGGTCTTACGGAACGGGGCAGGTCCCTGCTCCTGCAGCTCATCGGCTATAAGAAGTATCTTACCGACTTCTCCCTCATCGCCGAGCGAGGGGTGAACGAGGCGCTCATTTGGCAAGACTGCCTCACCTACGCCGCCCTGTATGGCATTGCTGACAAGGTGATGGAGGAGCTTCGTAAGCTCTATCCGGCGGACACGAATGCCTACGCACAACCCATGGAAACCGCTTACATCATCGCTTATCGCTATCACCGCGTGACCTATCAGGCCGCAAAAAGCGCTGAGGCGGCACGGTCGTCGGGTGACGGAGGGCGCAGCTCCCTGGGCGGGGGCGGCGGTTTCTCCGGCGGTGGCAGCGGCGGCGGAACACGATAAGCAGGAGGATGAAACGATGGGACTTGTGATGGAGGAATGCCCCCCTTCCTAACGCAGGCCGCCCCCACGCACAGGACGCGCGGGGGCGGTTTTTTTATTCGGATCATGTGCCTCCCCCTTGCCGTTTACAACAAAAAACACTACCGTTCGCGCGCTGAGCGGTTTAGAGGGCTGTTAACTGCTACTCTGTTAGCGTGAATGTTTGTACCTATGGGCTGCAAGAGGCCGCCGAAGCAGTGTGCAAACGGTGATTATTGTACCGAAACGGAGAGAAAAGCATGAAAAGACGGTTTCTAAGCGCGTTTCTTGCCCTGTGTATGGCATTGACCCTGCTGCCGTTTCCGGCAATGGCGGAATCGACGGAAGTTAAATGGGGCGTGGCGGGCGAAGATGGCACGAAGCCTGCTGAGTGGGCAGGCAGCGGCACGCTCCAGGATGCCGTAACCTACGCAAACGGATTGAGCGGTGGCACAGCGTACATTCAGCTCCAATCTGACGTAACCGCTGCCGAGACGATGACCTTTACGCAAGGAACCACCATCCTCGACCTGAACAACTGCACGCTAAGCGGCAGCAGCAGCGGCGTCATCACGCTGGGTGGCGGCACGCTGACCATTGATGACAGCAGTGAAGGCGGGAACGGCAAGGTCACCAGTGCAGCAAGTAATAAAGATATCGGCACGACCAATGTCAATGGCGGAAACCTTGTTGTTGCCGGCGGCACGGTGGAAAACCTGCAAAATGGTGAGTCCGTGCATACGATTGCCGTTTCCTCGGGCAACGTGACCGTGAACGGCGGCAAGGTGTCTAGAGAGAATGAGTCTTATTCATCCTATACAATTAACAATATGGGCAGCGGCACCGTGACCGTGAACGGCGGCGAAGTAAGCGGAGGCTTCTATACGATTCTAAACACAAGCGGCACCGTGAACGTGACGGGCGGCAAAGTAACCAACGACTAT
>JAEYRA010000108.1 GCA_023409755.1 Bacillota bacterium | reverse complement strand
AACTCGATGGTTGGGTAATCGTAATCCTCAACAGTAAAATCATGGGAGACGATCCATTGAGCAGCATAGACCACCGCCCGGCTCGCAGGCGGGGTAGGCGCGGCTGTCGCGGAAGGATCGGCTGCGGTTGGCGCGGTGGTCGGGGCCACGCACCCGGCCAGGCACAGGGCGCAGAGCAGGGCAAGACAGAGGATGCGCTTCATTGGCAGGTCTCCTTCTCTTATCCGGCGGGGGACTTTTCCGCAGTCAGTTACCGTACCAGTTCTCGTCGTATCGCTTCTCAAAGCGCACCTGCACGTCGTCGGGCACGCTGGCCGGCAGCTCGAGGACAAGCAGCCAGTTCTGAGTGAGATCGGCACATAAGGCATTTGGCACCCTTTGTTGCACGGTGAGCCACAAAGTCTCACCATCCTGCGTGACATCGGTGACGGTCAGTTCGGGGGTGCAGCTGGATTGCAGGATATACACCGCTAACAGTGAGTGCCGCCCGAAGAACGCCTCGTTGGTGGTAGCCCAGTCGATCCCCAGCGCTGTCCAGTCCTCATGGGTACGGACGAGGTGGACAACGGGGTCAAGGGTAAGGGTGCCTGGTGCTTCGTCGTTGCCGATGCGCAGGCACTGGGCCGCATAGGCCACCGCCCGGCCCGGTGGTGGGGTGGGTGTGGCAGTTGCGTAGGGATCGGCTGCGGTTGGTGCGGTGGCCGGGGCCACGCACCCGGCCAGGCACAGGGCGCAGAGCAGGGCAAGGCAGAGCATGCGCTTCATTGGCAACACTCCTTTGTGGGTTGGGCGGAGGGCGGGGAGTGGGTGTTCCTTGGGGAAGCCTTCCGTGAGCGTAAACCCCGTAGCCGCGAGCGGTGTCAACCCGCCGTGGTAAAATTCCCTAGCAAACTGGTCGTTTGACAACCAATATACTTGCAAGCACGGGAAAATTACTATTGGTTAGCTCCGCATTCTGCCTATTCTCTGCTGCACAAGCAGAACGGATGCCCCTCGGGGTCAAGCAATGTTACCCACTGTTCGCCGCCAAACTGCTGAGCTGGTTGTGTCGCGCCCAATTGCACGGCTTTCGCAACCGCCGATGGCAAATCATCCACTTGGAAGTTAAAATGCATTTGTTTTTGCTGCTTGCCGGGTTCTTCCGGCCACACAGGCGGGGCATAGTCAAAGTCGCATTCCATGAAATGGACGACCATTCCTTGTTCGGTCACCAACGCCGTCCAGTGGAAATTTGGATCCCATCCCGTCAACTGCGCGTAGAACCCGCGCAGGGCTGCCACATCCGTACAGTCGATGTTGAGGGAAGGGTTGGGAATCACCTCAAACCCCTTCTTCCGAAAATACTGCTCGAACTCGGATTCCTTTTGCCGCTGGCACAGGCAAAACGGGTGCCCGTCCGGATCCAGCAGCGTCACATGCCAGTCGCCATATTAGACGGCGGCTTTCACCGCGCCCAAAAGGATGGCCCCCTCCACGGCGGACGTCAAATCGTCCACCGTAAAATCAAGGTGCATCTGCTTCTGCTGTTCGCCCGGTTCCTCCGGCCAAACCGGCGGCACATACGGAATGTCGGCTTCCGCAAACAGGATCGTCAGGCCGTTGTCCGTTTGGAGCGCAAGGCAACCATACGCGACGGTCCTCTCCCAACCGGACAGGTTGGCATAGAAATCGCGGGTGCGTTCGGCGTTCCCACAGTCAATCATGAGATCGCCAATGGTTACATTCAAACTCATGCCGTCCCCCTGCTTTCCCCAATCCATGGTTATCATTCAAATGTCTGATGAATACCTGCTAGAAGCATATCAAAAGCTGAAGTGCCCCGCAACCGTTCTCTGTCTCAATGCGCCATCTGGCGAGTGAGGGAGAAGCTCCCCTGCCGCGTCCGCTCCCGTAGCCGCCGGGCGGTTTATCCGCCCGCGGCTCGATAAGGCTTGCCCGTGGCACTTCCCGCCTGCAGACGCGCTTCCCCCGTAAACCCCGCACGACCAAAACAAACAGAAGCCGCCAGCGGGTTTCCCGCGCTGCGGCACGAGACTGTATGAAGGAGGCACTCACTTCTCCCCGCGTGAGCGGCATCTTCTCAAATACATTCCGAACGAGCCAAGTGCCCCGCAGCCGCGTCGCGGGTTTATCCCGCTGCGGCACATAGTGGCTTGGTCGAGCCACGCACCCCCCCGCCCGCAGGTGCGTATCCCCACAAAAACCCAGCACGACCCACGCATCTCGCAGTCCGCGAGCGGGTTCATCCCGCCGCGGCACATGGTGGCTTGATCGAGCCGCGCCCCCCCCCGCCCGCAGGCGCGTTTCCACGTAAAAAACCCAGCACGCCCAGCGCAAACGAAAGCCGTCCGGCGCCCTGTGCGCCGGGCGGCAAAATAACATACATAACGTGCACTCTAAACTCGCGGCGGACGCTAAGCGAACGCCGCGAAAGCGAAGCGTCATCCGGGCGGATTCTCCTGCTCGTCCTCCGGTGAGTCGGTGGCACCCTCGTCCGGCTGGTTGCCGCCGTCGGTCACCGTGGTGCTGTCCTCATCCCCGGACCCGGGGCTGGCGCTGGCCCGCGCGGTTGTCCGGGAGGTTGCGGTGGCATCGGGGGAGACGCTCTCGTCGGTGGCGGTGTCAGCGGGCTCGTCGGTGGAGGAGCCTCCCGACCCCTCGCCGCCCTGTACCAGGCGGATGTCGCCCAGCACCACGTTGATGGTGCCCTTGCTGCCCTTCTTCTCGGTCAGCACGATCTTCATGGTGTCGCAGCCCTTCAGGTCTACCTCGGTGCCGTATTCGGTGTAGTCATACTCCTGCTTGTCGGAGTCATAGACTTCCTCGTCATCGGCGTAGATCGTGATGCGGAAGGTGCCGTAGCCCTCGCCGTAATCCATGTTGGCGTCTACGCCCAGATCAAAGCGTAGCAGGTTGTATTTGCCCTCGAGCGCGTACTTGACCGAGGCCGAGGCCGAGGATTCGCGGATGGTCGAGCTGGGGATGAACCAGCCGATGCCGTGCTCATAGGCCTTGTCGGCAATGGTCAGGGCTTTGTCGTCCTTCCAGGTTGCCTTGTAGTATCCCTTGTCAGGGGCGCCGGAGGGGTCGATGGTGTCAAGATAGACCTCCACCTCCGGCACGGGTGTGGGGGAGTCGGTGGCGATTTCCAGCACCCTGGTGGCCGTGCTGCTGGGGCTGGAGCTGAGCGTCACCGCATCTTGGTCTCCGCCTCGGCCTGCAATCTTGATGATGCCCACGATGAGCAGCACAACGGCCGCCACCGCGAACACGCCAAGGCCCGCCAGCTTCAGGTAGGGGGCTGCCGGGCGGCGGATCTCCCCGGGGAAGAGCCGGCTGTCGGCGCTGGAGGCGACTGAAGAAGCGGGCGCACGATAGACATTGCCGCTCCGGGGCGGCCAACCGGCACGGTCGGCCTCGCGGTTGAGCCAGCGGGCAATCTCATACACGTCGTCGATGCAGCGCCGGGCCTCCTCCACGTCCTCATGCACGTGATACACCCGCCGGCCGCCGGCCATCAGGATGTTGTTCATGCGGGTCAGAATCTCAGTGGGAACGTTGCCGGTGGACTCCAGAAGATTCATCTTCTCCTGCTGGGTGATGCCGTTCTGCACCCGCACGGAGTACAGGTCCAGCGCGATGTCGGTTGCCCACTCGCAGAAGTTCTGCATGGTGGACACGGCGCTGGAAGGGCTCACCTCCACCAGGCGGCTGGCATCCGCGGCGATGGCCGCGAGTTTGGGCCACTTGATCCTGAGGAAATTGAAATCGGTCATGCATTCGCCTCGTTTCTTTTGTATCAACGACCGCATCGGGTCATGAATAGTCTATCCCATATTTATATATTGTAGTCACCTCGGCACTTGTGTCAATACGACTATTGCCGTTGAATCTGGGAAATTAGGGAAAAAGGCATTGCTGGTGCACGCAGGCATGCCTGCAAAGGGGAAAGAAAGCATGGATGATGGCGAGGTTGTGTGTTATAATTGAACATTGGAGATATAAGATCTTTAGGAGGCCGGGGCCATGGACGAGGAAGAACGCTTCAACACCACCGACACGGTCTGCGTCAAGGCATTGGAGAACGGCGTCATGGTCATTGGCATGACGCGCGGGCAGGACACCCGCTTGCACCACACCGAGAAGATCGACGCGGGGGAAGTGATGATCGCACAGTTCACCGCGCACACCTCGGCCATCAAGATTCGCGGGCGCGCACAGATATACACCAGGTATGGGGTCATCACCTCCGGCCTGGAGAAATAGTTGGTAAGGGGAGACAACGATGAGCAAGACCATTGGCATACTGACAAGCGGCGGTGATTCGCCGGGCATGAATGCGGCCATCTGGGCGGCGACCAAGGCGGCCCACAGCCGTGGCATGACGATCCTGGGCATCAATCAGGGCTATCAGGGCCTCATCACGGGCGACATGCGGCCCCTGACCCCCGCCGACGTGGCTGGCATCCTCAATAAGGGCGGTACCGTGCTCAAGACCGCCCGGTGCCTGAAGATGAAGACCGAGGAAGGCCGCGCCGAAGCCATCGCCGCTGCCCGCTCCCACGGGCTGGAGGGTATCGTTGTGGTGGGCGGCGACGGCAGCTACCAGGGGGCCAACATCCTGGCTCAGCGGGGCATCCCCACGATTGCCCTGCCCGGCACCATTGACAACGACTTGGCTTACACCGACCTGACGCTGGGCTTTGACACCTCCTGCAACTCGGCCTATGAGGCCGCCCTGAAGGTGAAGGACACGATGGAGTCCCACGGCCGCGTCGGCATTGTGGAAGTCATGGGCCGCTACTGCGGTGACATCGCCCTGCAAGTGGCGCTGGCCACCGGCGCGGATTTTGTGTTGGTGCCCGAAGTCGCCTACCCCGACACCTACAACATCGTGGCGCTGGCTGACCGGCTCTGCGCCCTCAAAGACCGGGGGCAGGAAG
Source organism: Bacillota bacterium (assembly GCA_023409755.1). Lineage (GTDB taxonomy): Bacteria > Bacillota > Clostridia > Christensenellales > UMGS416 > JAEYRA01. Next base: position 310 of record JAEYRA010000108.1, on the reverse strand, counting down.
GCTTCCTCATCATCCTGGCTGAGGGCGTGGGGTACGAGAACCCCAACCGCGCCCTGGAGCTGCGCCACAAGCTGGAGGCCGAGCTCAAGGCTCGCGGCCGTGCCTTTGGTGACGTGCGAGAGACCGTGCTGGGCTACCTGCAGCGCGGCGGCCAGCCCACCCTAGGCGATATCAACCTCTCCGTCCGCATGGCCAGCCGTGCCGTGGCCCTTCTGGAGCAGGGCATCGGCAACCGCGCCGTGGGCATCCGTCAGAATGAGATCTTCGACATGGACATCACCGAAGCGCTGCAGGCACCGCGGGTGTTCCG
>JAEYRA010000102.1 GCA_023409755.1 Bacillota bacterium | reverse complement strand
GCGCACCACGGCGGTTTTGCCAGCCTTCTTGCCTGCCTTGGCGGCCTTTTCCTTGGGCATCTCAATGCCGGCGAGGTCGCCACGGGCCAGGCTCCGGGCGTTCGACGCCAGACGGTTCAGCGGGCGGCTGACGGTGCGGCTGAGGTAGAAGAAGGAAAAGGCGCACGCCAGCACCAAAAGCACGGCGACGAAGAACACCGCTGTGCCCAGGATCCTGTTCTGCGTGGCCTGCACTTGCGCCATGTTGTAGCCGCCGAACAGCGCCCCCAGCACATTGCCCTCCGAATCCAGAAGAGGAGCGTAGGCCGCCAGGAAGAGTTCGCCGTTGATGGTGGCCGCTCCCATGTATTCCTGTTTTTTCTGCAGCACAACGGTGTTGATCGCGTCGCTCATCTTGGTGCCGATGGCACGCTGGCCGTTCTGCGTCACCGTGGTGCTCAGGCGGGTGTCGCCGTCAAAGATGGTAAACTCGGTGCCGTGGGTCTTTTTCAGGCCATCCACCACAGCGGTGTCATCCAGCCGCATGCCGACCACCACCGTGCCGATGAGGCTGGATGTGTTGTCATAGATGGGGGCATAGGAGTTGATGACCAGGGCGCCGTCGGCATCCTTGGCCACGCTGGTGTATTGCTCGCCTGTCAGCGCATGTTGCATGCCGATGACGGCGTCCAGCTTGTCGCCTTTGGTGGCGGGGTCATACAGCCGAAGCAGCACCGTCCCCGTCCGGTCGGTCACCGTCAGCCTGTCATTGCCCAGAATCCCCTGGGCCACCTGCAGCGCTGTCTGGATGCCATCGACACTGCCCTGCCTCACGGCAGAACTCAAATCCATATTCTTGGCAAGAAACGCTGCATTCTGTGTCATCCGCTCCTTGCCCATGGCGATTTCATCCTGCACATCCCGCAGAGAGGACTGCAGCGCCGCGGTGTTGAGCTCTTCGTTGTGGTTCCTGTTTTGCCAGGTCACCAGCGTTACCGTCAGCGCTACCGTCACCAGCAGGAGCACCGCAAACATTGCTGTGACACGCACTCCAATGGTTGCACTTTTCATGGGCATCCTCCTTATTTGTATAAGATTAATAATGAGAAAAAGATCCGCCGGCAACTCCGCGTCACCGGCGGTCCCATTTTGGCTATCTCACAGTGGAGGCTACAGCATGCAGCGCATGACCTCGGAAGTATCGAGAATGAGACTGATGCTGCCATCCCCGAGGATCGTGCAGCCGCCGATGCCTGCCCGGCCCTTCAGATCGAAGCGCATGAGGTAGTAGGGCAGCGGCTTGACCACAACCTGCTGCTCGCCCAGCAGCCGGTCGGCAAAGAGGCAGATGGTATTATCGTCGGCCTCCACCACCAGGATGATGCCCTGGGCAAGGTCCGTCTCGGCGTCGGGAATGTCATAGACCTCATAGAGCCGGACGATGGGGTAACAGTTGCCGCGGATCATGATCATCTCGTGCCCCTCGGGGTCGACGAGGATGTTGTGGTCGGCGGGGCGGAACGCCTCCCGGATGGAGGTGGTGGAGACGGTATAGGTGGACTTGCCCACGGCGAACATCATACCATCCACAATGGCCAGCGTCAGCGGGATCTTAATGGTGACGGTGGTGCCCCGGCCGGGCTTGCTGTCGATGGAGACGGTGCCGCCCACCTTCTCGATGTTCTTCTTGACGACGTCCATCCCCACGCCGCGGCCTGAGAATTCGGTCACCGCGTCCTTGGTGGAGAAGCCGGGCTGCAGGATCAGCAGGTAGGCCTCCCGGTCGGTGAGCTCGCTCTCGGCCTTGGTCAGGATGCCCTGCTCCCGGGCCTTGCGGATGAGCTTGTCGCGGTCGAGGCCCCGTCCGTCGTCGCGCACGGTGATGAGTACATCGCCGCCGGTGTTGACAGCTTCCAGCGTCACACGGCCGGTGGAGGGCTTGCCCGCGGCCAGCCGCTCCTCACGCGTCTCCAGCCCGTGGTCCATGGAGTTGCGGATGAGGTGCATCAAGGGATCCGAGAGGTTGTCGATGATGTTCTTGTCCACCTCGGTCTCTTCGCCCAGGATGATGAGCTCGGCATCCTTGTCGAGCTTCTTGCTCATATCACGCACAATGCGGGTCATCTTGTGGAAGGTATTGGCCACCGGTATCATCCGCACCGACATTACCAGATCCTGCAGCTCGTCGGTGAGCTTGCGAAGCTGCCGCGCCGCCTTGGAGAAGTTGTCGAGCTGCAAACCGGCCAAGTCCGGGCTGTGGGTGACCATGGCCTCGTTGATGACGATCTCACCGACCAGATCCATGAGGGCGTCCAGCTTGTTGATGTTGACGCTGATCTGGCTCTGTTTGACGCTCTTTAAGAGGGTCTCCTTCTCGTCGGCAGCCTGTGCCGCCTTCACCTGAGCCGTCACCTGCGCCACATGGGCGGGTGCGGTTGGCTGGGCCGGGACATCCTCTGTCGCCGGCGCGGGCGGGGTTACCTCTGCCGCCGGCGCCTGGGCCGGTGCGGCGGCCGGGGCATTGGCGGCCATGATCGGTTCCGCCGGGGCCGCGCCTTGCTCACTGCCACTCACAAGCGACAGGGTGTAGGTCTTGAGGAACATGGTCTCCTCTAAGACACGTTCCAGCGCTTCCCTGGGTTCCTTGGTGGTGAGGGTCAGGCGGAAGCCGTTCGTCACAATGGCAAAGCTGGCATTCTCTTCCTCCAGCAGGTCCTCCGGCTGGTGGTCAATCTCAATGCAATGGTCCTTCAGGGCATGCACCAGGCCAAAGGCCCGGATGTTTTCCATCTGGCAATTGTCGTCGAAGTGCACCGTCGCCTCGTAGCAAGTGAAGCCCCCCTCCACCGGCGGGTCCGGCGAGGGATCCTCAACGGCCGGCGCAGTCACTTCCGCTGCCGGAGCTGGGATAGGCTCATCACCCTGGCGCAGTACTTCCAGGTAGGAACGAATGCTCACGAGCAGATCGTCAATGGGGCCATCGGCCTCCAGGCCGTTGGTGATTTTGGCGATCTCCCCCTTGGTGTAATCCGAGGTTTGCAGCACAATGTCACACACGCGGGAATAATCAATGTGCTCGGGCTTATTCTCCCGAATGAAGAAGAACATGTCCTCCACCGCGTGGGTGATCTTGGATATGTTCTCATACATCATCATCGCCGACGAACCCTTGATGGTGTGCATGGCGCGGAAGATTTCGTTGATGTTGTCAGCGGTCAGCGCATTCTCGCGCTCCACCTCCAGCACGATCTCCTCCAGCTGCTCCAGCAACTGGCTTGTCTCAAAGATGAACATCTCCAACAGTTGATCCCGCATGGAATGATCCGACACAGTTGTACCCTCCCCGGTCTAGATTGCGAACCGGCCCTACAGTTTTGACAGCGCTGCGATGACCGTCTCTTCCTTGAAGGGCTTCACCACAAAGCCCTTCGCGCCCAGCAGCACCGCGTCCTTCACCATGGCCTGCTGGCCCATGGCGGAGAGCATGACAACGCATGCGTTGGGGTCGATCGCGCGGATGGCTTTGAGGGCCGACAGGCCGTCCATCTCGGGCATGGTGATGTCCATGGTGACGATTTCCGGCTTCAGTTCGGTGTATTTCTGCACAGCGACTTGGCCGTTCTCAGCTTCACCCACCACAACATAGCCGTTCTTGGAAAGCATGTTTTTGATGGAGAGCCGCATAAACGCTGCGTCATCCACAATCAGTACGGTCTTCACGAAGCAAACCTCCTACCTATACTAGCTAATAAATGCCCATCACATATTGCTGCTAAACGAGCAGATCGACGAGAAGTCCGCGAATGATGCCCAATTGTTCCAGCACATCCAGGTTGTCCTGCTGCTCGCCCAGCACACTCTGGGTCAACTTCTCCAGCTCGGCGTTCACCTTGCGCACCACCGAGTATTCCTTGTACCGTCCACGGTTGTCAAAAAGGCCCTCCCGCTGGGCCTCATAGGTTTGGTTCATGGCCTCGGCCAGGAATTGAGCCACCAGCTCACGGTAGCGGCGCACCTCGCCCACATCGAGCCGCGAGGCCACCGCCTCCCCCTGGGTGGTGATCTCACCAAGCAGCCGATGGAGCCGCTCCTGGCTGTGCTCCCCATCGCTGGTGCGCAGCACACGCTGAAAAGACACAACGCTCTCCTGCCCGCGGTTCGCGCGGGCAGGAGAGCCAAACAGCATTTCCTGTGGAACTTTCCCCTCTTCACCAACTTTCATGGCTCATCCCCGGTTGTTGATAAAACGGCTGTCCGGCGGCTGCCAGTGGTAGGCTGCCACCAGGTTGCGGTTCAGGTTGGTCTCGCGCAGGCCGGTCTGGGCTTCGTCAATCGCCGCGCCGATGCGGCTGGCGTTGCGCTCGTCCAGGGCCACAATGTCGCGCAGCACCTCGTCCATGCACTGGCGCTCCTCGGCCGACACAGACTGACCGGGGGCTTGCGCAAGCTCCCGGTCCAGTTCCAGAATGCGGTCAATGTGGCTCTGGCGAATCTCCAGGCACTGGCTCAGCTCGTCGAAGGCACTCTGGCTCACCAGTTCCTCCACCCGCTCCGCCTGGGCCCGGATGGCGCGCAGCAGCGTCAGGCGCTCCTCTGCCAGGGTTACCATGGTCAGTCCTCCTGATGGGCGCGCGGGGCCTGATGGGCAGCCTGCTGCCACACGTCTCGCAGCTCGCTCATCATGGCAAGCACAGGCTCGATGGCCGCGGCGTCCTTTTTGATGTTGGCCTGCACCAGCTGTCCATGGAAGTAACGATACAGCTGCAACAGCTTCCCTGAGATCTCGTACTGCATATCGAGGTCGGTGCAAAGCTCGGTGATGACATCCTGAGCCTTCACCAGGCTTTGGTGGGCACCCTGCAGATTGCGATCGGCCAGGTGCAGCCGGGCGAGCTTCATCTGCTTGATGCAGTTGTCGTAGAGCATCAGCAGCAGCTCGCCGCGGTTGGCCGAAAGGACCTCTTGCTGCTTGTAGAGTTCATAAGGATTGACAGCCATGTTAGGATCCTTCCTTCGTGTGGTTTCAGGAATTTGAGGAGTTGCTGCTCATCAGCGATGAGAGGGAACTCATCTGGCTGTTGAGCTTGGAGAGCGCCGTCTCCATGGCGGTAAACTGCTTCCAGTACTGTTCTTCCTTCCGATCCAGGTAATCCTGTAAACTGTTCAGCTTGTCCGCGAAGTCATCCAGCTGCTCAGTGTAGCTGGGCGAACGGTTCTTGGTGTAGTCCGTGAGATACCCGTTGACCGCATCCCGCAGACGCACGGCCAGGCCCGACTCCGACCGGTTGGTGGCCGCATCCGTGGATTTGCTGGTGGCCGTGAAGAGAGCCGTTACCGCGTCGGGGTTGTTGGTCAGCGCCTCACGCAGCTTGTCCGTGTTGAGGGAGATCTTGCCCTTGTCGGCGTAGTTGGCGGTGGTGAGACCGATGGAAGAGGCAGAAAGGCCGGCGCTCTGCACCGTCTCATAGAAGGCGCTGCGCATGGACTGCAGCAGCCCGGAGACGTAGCTGTCTTTGTGCAGCAGGCCAGTCTTCGCAATCTTCTCCCACTTTTCAATCTCGTCGTCGCTCATCGCGTCCTTCTGGTCATCGGTGAGCGGCGCGTAGTTTCTGTCGTAATCCTCGCCGATCTTGTCGTTCAGGGTGCCGATCAGAGTGTTGTAGGCATCCACAAACTTGGTGATGGCATCCACAGCCGAATCGACGTCGTTGTCCACCTGGAAACCCACCGCCGTATCCGTGGTGTTCTTCAGGCTGTAGGTGACGCCGTCGATGGTGAAGCTGTTGGTGTTTTGGGTCACCGCAATGCCGTCGATCTCCACCGAGGCGTCGGTACCGTTGGCATAGGTGCCTTCGGCCATACCGAACGCGGCGTTGGAGCTGGCGAATAGGTTGCCAGAGATGTTTTCAATCTGCAGGCTGGACCCACTGCCCAGCGTCTTGGAGGTGATCGTCAGCTTGCCCGTCAGGCTGCTGAAGTTCATCTTCACGCCCGCCGCCGAGTTGCTGTTGACGCGGCTGATGACCGTGGCAAGCGTGTCCGTATCGTTGAAGGAGAACGTCTGGCCATTGATGGCAAAGGAGACGACGCCATCCACACTCTGCACGTCATTGGTCAGGGCAAGGTCTGCGAGCTTGGTGCCGGTGCTGATGGTGGTGGAGCCCAGCGCACCCGACGCGTTGGCCCCCGTCGCCAGGCTGTTCACCTTGATGGTGTGGGAGCTGACGATGGCGTCACTGTTGGCGCTGATGGACACTGCGTTCGTCGCGCTATCCATCGTCACCTTGCGGGCGTTGATGGTGGACGCCGACAGGATGTTGTTGCTGCCCAACGCACTCAGGTAGGTGTTCTGAAAGGACTTGAGCAGGTTGTTGACGTCCTTATAGGCGTCGGTGGTCCACTCCAGCTTGGTCTTCTGCTGGTAAACCTTGTTGTATTTGAGCTTCTCCACGTTCATCAGGCTCTTGACGATGGTCTCGGTATCCATACCCGAGGCCATGCCTGACAGGCGCGAAGAATTGCGTAGGGCAGAATAGGCACTGTTGACTGCGCTGCTGGTTGACATGCGTTTCGACTCCTTTCGACGGCCGACGGGCCGCTCCTGTGGCTGCTAGAGAACGCGGCGGGCAGTGACCAAACGGTCCTTCCACCAACTGTTGAGTGTACTGATGGTGACTTCCCCCTTGGAACTGGAGGCGTGAACGAACTTTCCATCGCCCAGATAGATGGCCGCGTGGGTCACCGGGGCGTAATCAGCGGTTTTGAAACAGAGCAGATCGCCGGGCTGCAGGTCGTCCACGTTGACCGCCTCCCCTTGCTTGCTCTGCCGGTTGGCCGTGCGGCTGAGATCGACGCCAAATTCCTTGAACACCGACTGGGTGAAGCCGGAGCAATCCGCTCCTGCTTTCAGGTCTTCCCCGCCCCACACATAGGGGGTGCCCAGGAACTGCAGGGCGTATTGGGTCACCTGCTCGCCCCGGGTGCCGGTGCCATCCAATGCGGCGGTGGCCGACCAGGTGTCCTTGCTGGCCGTTGAGGCGGCACTGGCCGTCACACTCTGGGTGCCCATGGCCTGCTGCAGGCGGGTGAGCACTGCCAGGTCCTCGGCGGACAACGCCGCAACCCCCAAGCTCATATTCTGCTCATTGCTCGTCACAGCGGCGGTTTCATACCCCGCGGGCTGGACCGCGTCGACGGCAACGGGGGTCGCGTCAGCCTGGTCGGCAGTCTGTTCCTCCACTGTCTGTGTCAAGATGGCCTGAAACCCGCTGGCGCTGCCGGTGACGGCCGCCGCGTGGCTCTGATACAGGCTGCTGACGCTGGGGATGCGCATATTTCCTCCGATGGTCGGATGTATATCTTATATCGGTTACCTGGTGAAAAACATTAAGCCGCGAAAGTGCTGACATGTTCGACACCGCCCGACAAATTCCTTTTAGGTGAGCAACCCTACAATGCTAACCCGGCTCGTCGCCGCCCGCAGGCGCGTCCCCCACACTTAGCTCTGACATGAGAAGATCAAAAAGGGGCCGCGCGGCCCTTCGCATTGCTTCGCAATGCCACCCTGCCCTCAACGATTCTAAAGAATCGTCTGCCGCAGGGCTGGTCGCAACCTTCAGTTGCTGCTCGCCCATGCAGCCCGGGCGGGGCCCAACGGGCGACATGCGCGTCGCGCGGCAGCCCAAACTCCATAACAAGCACTCCCCCTCGCCTTCGTCGCATCAGCAACGATGGCGATTCAGCACCTGTACCAACCCCAGCAGCCGCCCAGGCGATTCATTCGCCCATCGCTATGCTCCGCATTGCTCACCCTACTCTCAACGATTCTAAAGAATCGTCTGCCGCAGGGTGGGGCCAGCGGCGGGCGGCACGTACCAGCCTGCAGAGCGCACCCGCTCCCGCCCGCAGGCGCGTCCCTCCGCGCCTTGCGCTAGCATGAGTAGAACAAAAAGGGGCCGCGTGACGGCGTGTACGTCGCGCGGCAGCCCCAAACCCATAACAAGCACTCCTGCCTCGCGGCTGACGCGCAACGACAGCCGCGAAACACAAAAAAGGGAGGATCGCTCCTCCCTTTCCTGTCTCACCGTTGTTTGAATTACTTGAGCAGCTGCAGAACGCTCTGGGGCGCCTGGTTGGCCTGGGCCAGCATGGCGGTGGCGGCCTGCTGCAGAATGCTATCCTTGGTGTACTCCATCATTTCCTTGGCCATGTCCACGTCGCGGACGCGGCTTTCGGCGGCGGAGAGGTTCTCGGACGAAGCGTTCTGGTTGTTGATGACATGCTCGAGCTTGTTCTGCTGAGCGCCGTAGGTGGCGCGGCTGGTGTTCAGCTCGGTGATGGCATCCTCAACGGCGGTGGTGGTGACGGCTTCCGTACCGGCTGCGTCGGTGGCGGCGTCGGTCAGAGCCTTCAGCGCGTCGAAGTTGGTGGTCGTCAGCTGAGCCACGGTGATCGTGGTCAGGCCATCCTCGCCGTAGGCGATGTCGGTGTCGCTGGTGAAGACCTCGGTGCCGTTGAACTTGGTGTTGTCGATGATCTCCTGAGCAGCTTCGCCCAGAGCCTTCATCTCGGAACCGATGTTGGCCTTGTCATCGTCGCTGTAGGTGCCGTTGCTGGCCTGCACGGCCAGTTCCTTCAGACGCACGAGCATGTCGCTGATCTCGCTGGTGGCGCCTTCCGCCGTCTGGATGTAGGAGATGCCGTCCTGGGCATTGCGGGTGGCCTGGTCCAGACCACGGATCTGGCTGCGCATCTTCTCGGAGATCGAGAGACCGGCGGCGTCATCGGCGGCGCGGTTGATGCGGAAGCCGCTGGAGAGCTTCTCCATGGACTTAGCGCTGGCGTTGTTGTTGACGGTAAGCTGACGATAGGTGTTCATCGCGGTGAGGTTGTGATTGATACGCATAGGGTGTTCCTCCTTGATTTATCGTGTCCCGGCATCCGTGCCGGTGACCGTCTGTGATATTTGCGCCCTGGTTGGCCTTGGGGGTGGCGCCATGTCCTTCGGCCTGTCCTTGGGCTCGCAAAGCTTATATCGTTTGCCCCGCTGAATTTCTTAAGACCTGAATCACAGAAATTTATAAAGAATTCGGGGCGGTCCGTTTACTCGCTCTTGTGCTCCCCGCCCAGACGCTCGGCCAGGTTGACCATGGGTGCGTCGGCGGCTTCGCGGTTGGTTCGGGTGATCTCCTCCAGCAATTCCTTGCGGTAGATCTTCATGGCCTTGGGGGCGCTGATGCCGATGCGCACGCGGTCTGCGTCCACGCCGACCACGGTGATCGTGATGTCGTCCCCCAGTTGGATCGACTCATTGAGCCTTCTTGTCAGCACCAACACCTAGCGGCCCTCCTTCATCCTCGCGCTGAGGGCCTCAAAGATGGGCTGGCGCATGGAATAATCACTGTTCTCCAGCACCACCTGTCGGCCGATGTTCCGCGCGATGTTGATGAGGATCGGCGCGGCCAGGTTGACCGTCATCGCGGAAAGCTCCTCTGGCAGCACGGCGACGTTGACGACCAGCAGGTCCTCCTCCCGCTCCAGCTGCAGTTCCTCAAAGACGGATTCCTCCACGCTGGGGGCGTAGTTCTCGTCCACCAGAAGGGGGTTGATGACCGGAATGGCGATGTCGCCATCCTCCACCGACTGCAACCAATAAAACGGAGCGGTCTCCTCGGCCTTGATGAGGACGCTGCTCTCCATACAGGGCAACCCGGGAATCCCTTGGGCAAAACGAATGATCTTGTCATCCGGGATGCTGACCTGTCCAAAGCGTCGTGTCGAAAACTCCATTGCTGCTTTCCCCTTTACCATGCCCTGTATGGGCAGTCGTCAAACAACCCTTTTCAACTTTTTTACAGATATTTATCCACGAACTTACTGTTGTCCTCGTGCTTGTAGTGCACCTTGATGGCAACTTCCGGGTGCTTCTTCAGGCGGATCTCCACATGGTGGGGCTCCACCGTAATGTCGGCCCAGGCGCTGACGTCCCACTGCATGTGCAGCGAGCCTGGCGACCAGTCAATGTTGAGGTACCCCGGCTCCCATTCGATGGTGGGCGGGGGTAACGACATGGTGTTGAGCTCCAGCGGTTCCGTCTGCGCCAGCATGTTCTGCTGGGTCAACGCGCCCACCGAGCTGCCGCTTTCAATCTGCGAAAGCTGGGTGCCATCGCTGGCGATCCTGGCCACCGCGTCCAGACCATTCTGGAACGCGGTCTGGTAGGCCTCACTGGCGCTCTTGAGCACCGGGCCGCGCCCAAGCAGTTGGGCGATCTGCTCACGGCTGACACGCATCGTGGGCAGCTTCCGGTTCACCGTCATGGCAGCCCGATTTCGCACCACGCTGAGCGTAGGCCGGCGGCGCCGAATCTGCACCTTGGCCTTTTGGGTGGTGATGTCCAGTTGTCCTCTCGTGGTGGTGATTTCCAGTTTCGTTTGGTTCATTGCATCCGTGCCCCTTTACCAGCGCTACGTCAATCCTTACTCAGCGCAAAAAGTCTGCCAAAGACGGTTCGATGACCTTCGCGCCAACCTCCAGGGCCGCGCGGTAGATCGCCTCCGCCATCTTGAACTGCATGGTGGTCTCGGCCTGGTCAATGTCCTGCACCATGGAGAGCGTCTTGGTGTAGTTGATCTCGTTGGAATCCAGGTTGTCCTGCATGGCTTCCAACCGGTTTTGCTTGGCACCGATCTTGGCCTCCAGCGCCAGCACATCCTCCTGGGCGGTCTTGATCTTCGCTGTGAACGCCGCGATGTCGGCTGACGTACTGGCCGGATTCTCCAGCGCGGTCTGCAGGCCGCTGAGCATGGCGTAGAGGTTGTCCGTGCCGGTGCCAAAGAGCTCCACCCCGGTGGTGGATACCTCGGTCACCACGTTGTCGCCGGTGGCGTAGACGATGGACTGGTTGGCGAGAGCATCGATGGTGGTGGACGAAGCCGTGGTCAGGTCCACGCCGTTGTAGAGCAGGCTCCCGCCCGCGTCGAAGGTGAATGGCGCCTGCGACGTGTTGTAGCCGCCGAAGATGTAGCGCCCGCCGTAGCTGGCGTTGCCCAGCTCCACAATATGGGCCTTCATTTCCTTCACGAGCTGCGCGGTGGCAGCCCGGTCTGACTCCGACATGGTGCCGGTGGCGGCACGCACCGTGTTCTCGTGGAGGGTGGCCAGCACGTCGTTGATCTCGGAGATCGACGTTTCGCTCTGATTGAGCCACGCCCGGGCGTCCTCGATGGCGCTGGTGTTCGTCTCCACCTTGTTGAGCTTGCTGCGGCTGTTGAGGACGCTGAGCAACCCAATGGGGTCGTCGCTCAGTTTGTTCATGCGGCGGCCGCTGGCAAGCTGGTCCTGGTAGGTATTCATGATGGACATGTTGCCATTCAGGTTGTTCAGAAAGTTGCTGACCATCATGGCATTGGTGATTCGCATGGTGTTCCTCCTCCGGGGCTTGGTAACGGCCGCTTACCTGCCGACAACGCCCATCTTGCTGATGATCGTCTCCAGCGCTTCATCGATGGCGGTGATGGCGCGGGCGGCCGAGGTATAAGCGTGCTGGTATTTGATGAGGTTGGTCATCTCCTCGTCCATCGACACACCGGAGACCGAGGTGCGCTGGGTGTCGATGCTGCCCGTCAGGGTCGCTTCGGCGTCCCGCATCTGGTTGGTGTGGGAGATCTCCAGCCCCATGGAGGTGATGACGCTGTTGTAATAGCCCGTTATGGTGCCAAATCCGCTGATGTTGGTCGTCTGCAGATCATAGAGGTTCAGCGCGTTTTGGTAATTGCCGCGCAGGCTGTCGTCCGTGATCTGCTGATCGGAGGCGGCGATGTTGTAAACGCTGGCCAGCACCTCGGCAGAGAGCGAGAAGTTAGCCGCCGTCACCGTGCCCGTCTCATCAAAGAAGTTGACGCCGCTGACAGACGTGTTGCCGTTGCTGGTGTCAGGAAGGGTGTAGCCGGCGGCATGGATGACGTTGAACTCGTGAGCCAGGGTGGCCGCAAGGGTGTCAAGCTGCTGCATGTAGTAGGGGATGCCCTGGTTGCTCGCGCTGTCGCCGTCCCGCATGTCCTGAAAGGCCCGGAGCGAGCCGGACGTGACGTTGACCGCGGTGCCGGTGTCGGTCCAGGTGACGGAGTAATAGTCCGCCGCCCCGGTATAGGGGTTGGTCATGTCCTTGGTGGCCGTGAGCGTGCGCACCGTGTCGTGCACCACCAGATCCTCACCGGCCAGCTGCACCGTCAGGCGGCCGCTGGCATCCTCAGAGGACGTGATGTTCGCCAGGCCCGAGAGCTGATCGAGCAACAGGTTGCGCTGGTCGCGCAGGTCGTTGGCTGATTCGCCGTTCAACTCAAAGCGCGCAATCTGCACGTTAAGATCGGCAATGTTGCGGGCGATGTCGTTGATCTGGGTGACCGTGGTGTTGATGGCGTCGTTCATCTCGGCCGCCTTGTCGGTCAGCTGGCTGGCGATCTGCTGGAACGTATCCACCATGTTCTGGGCGGTCTGCTGCACGTTCGTGCGGTATTCCTTGCTCTCCGGGTTGCGAGAGAGACTCTGGAGGCTGTTAAAAAAAGCGTTGATGGTGTCGGAAAGCCCGCTGTCGCCGGTTTCGTCCAGAAGACCCTCCACATAGGCCAGGGCGTCGGAACGGGTGTCCCAATACTGGTACTGTGCGTTCTCAGCCCGGTACTGCCGGTCCAGAAACACGTCCCGCACCTGCTCGATGCCCAGAATCGTCGTGCCCGCGCCCGAGACACCCCGCGCCAGGTCCGCCAGCTTCACCGTGCCCACGCCCAGCGCCGCGCTCGTTTGGACGAGCCGCTGGCGGGTGTAGCCCACGGTGTTGGCGTTGGAGATGTTGTGCCCGGTCAGGTTCAGGCCGCTCTGGCTGGCGAAAAGGCCGGTGCGGGCAATTTCCAGGCCGTAGAAGGTCGAGCTCATGTCGTCATACCTTTCTGTCCAACAGGGTTCGGGCGGCGGTGGCGGCACTGCGGGTATCCGCCCCGGCGCCATAGGTCGGCAGCACCTGCTCCCGCACCGATGTGTTGATCATAAACTGCACGTACTGCATGTTCATTTCCAGCAGCTTCATGTTGATGGCGTTGTGCTGGGTCTGCTGCTCCACCAGGGTGGTGAGCTCCCCGCGCAGGGCGGTGAGGCGGCGGGCCTCTTCGGGCGCGGCGCGCTCGATCAACAGACTCATGCACACATCGGGGACGGGCACCCCCAACTCCTGGGACAGTTCCCCGATGCACGCGCTCTGGTCCCGCTCAATGGCGCTGATGCGCACCAGGGCCTCCTGCTCGCCGTCGATGATGACCTGCAGGGCGTCGATGTTGCCGTCTGCAATGGCACGCACCTTTCGCTGCGCCAAATCGAGCAGCGAGCACTGCTCCTGCCGCTGGCGATCCAATATGGCAATCATCCGCTCGATGGCGCTGTTCATGTGGCATCCTCACTCTGGCTGCCCAACATCCGGTCAGCCACCTGGGCGGCGGAGACCGAATAGGTTCCCTTGCGGATGCGCTGGGCCAAGTCCTCAATGCGCCGGGGATCGACGGAGTCGGCCTCCCGGGCGGCCTTCATGCCGTCCAGAATGCCGCGGGCCTCGCTGGAGAGCTCCACTTTATCGCTGCGGCTGGCCACCGGCTGCACCGAAGTGTCGTTGAGCCGTTCGGCATTGCTGTATTTCTTCACCTGAAGTTGTGTGTAGATTTCTGTGATCCTCATGGTTTCATCCCCTAATCCTTTGGGCTGCGAAGGACGTGCATTCTGGACTTGGCATTGCCGTCGTCACTGCCGGGTTTGGGCCGCGCTGGCTGGGCCGGCAAGGGCTCGGTCTTCTGCCGGGCCTGCTCCACCTGTCGGGCGATACGCTGGCGGCAGGCGTTGCAGTAACGTCCGCTATTGACCGGCCCGCCGCACCCCAGGCAGCGCACGCCGGTGTTGCTCCCATCGCCATTCAACTGCAACCGGCCCTCCCGCACCAGGTAGAGGACGGACTTCTCGTCCACCTCGGCCCCATGGGCGATCTCACCATAAGTACTGGCCGGGTTACGGTCCAGGTAGTTGCGGATTTGCAGATATTTCCGGTCGAGGTCGTCCACACAGTTGGGGCAAAGGTCTGACAACCCCTGGAAGAGCCTGCGACAGAATTTACAAGTTCGGATGTTGTTCATCGAGGTCCTCCTAGCGAACCAGGCCATTGGCCGCGGCGTCCATCTCGTCCGCGGTGGTGATGGAACGGCCAAGCATGGAGTAGAGCCGCTGAGACTGCAGAAGGAGGCTCATTTCCCTGGACATGTCAACGTTGGAACCCTCCAGTGCGCCCTGGGCGACGGTGACGCCTGCGCCGGCGGCGCCTGCCGCGCCGGAGGCCGCGGTGGCCGCGAACTTGCTGCCGCCCACCGCCTCGAGGCCCTCAGGGTTGACAAAGGACGCCAGGCCCAGCCGCCCCAGCGCCGCAGCTCCCAGGGAGAGGTTGCCGTGCTGATCCACCGCCAGGCCCTCGCCGCTGCTGTTGGGCAGGGTGATGGGCTGGCCGTTGGCGTTGAGTACGAAGTAGCCGTCCGAAGTCGTCAGGTAGTTGGTGGTGCCAATCTGGCTCACCTGGAACGCGCCGTCCCGGGTGTAGTAGGTGTTGCCTGCGCCGTCGCCCACGGTGAAGTAGGCGTTGCCGCTGACCATGAAGTCCAGCGTGCGGTCGGTCTGTACGGCGGACCCATCGGCCGTGCTGCGGCCGGTGGCGGCCACCAGCGCGCCCGCGCCGGCCTGCAGGTTGTCCTGGGCCTCGTCGATCTGGCGCATCTGGGCATACAGCGCGTCGGAGAAGTTGACACGCCAGGCCTGGTACCCGGTGGTGTTGATGTTCGCCAGGTTGTTGGCGATGGTATCGATGCCGTATTGCTGGCTGCGCAGGGCGGTCAGCGCGGTGTAGAGTGCTTGCGTCATGGATGCTCCTTACAGCTTGCCCAGCCGGTTGCAGGCAATGTCCAGGGTGGCGTTGATGGTGGTGAGCGCCTTGCCGTTTGACTCATAGTTGCGGGAGATGGAGATCATGTCGACCATCTCCTGCGCCAGGTCCACGTTGGAGGCTTCCTCAAACCCCTGCAGCACCTGGCAGCCGGTGGCGGCCGTGGCGGTGGCGGGGCCGGTGTAGAGGTTGCTGCCGTCCTTTGTGAGGGCGGTGTTATCGGGGAACTGGGCCAGCAGCAGGCGGTTGGCGGTGGCCGTGGAGCCGGAGACATACCCCTGGCGATCCACGGTGAACTGCGACCCACCCACTTGCACGCGACCGGCGGTGCCCATCACATAATACCCTTGCTGGGTGCAGAGGTAACCGTCCGCGCTCACGGCGAAGTTGCCGCTGCGGGTGTAGCGCAGGCCCTGGGGCGTCTGCACCACGAAGAACCCGTCGCCCGACAGGGCCAGGTCGGCGGCGTCGCCGGTCTGGTTGAGGGACCCCTGGGTGAAGTTGGTGGTGATCTCATCGGCGTGGGAGCCCCACGTCAGCGTGCCGATGCCGTTGGAGTCGGATCCGCTCGGGTCGTTGATACGCTCCACCAGCACGTCCTCAAAGGAGGCCAGCGACAAATAATCCTTTTTGAAACCAACGGTCTGGGCGTTGGCGATGTTATTGGTTGTCACGTCCATCGCCCGGCGCTGAGAGAGCATCCCCGTCGTGGCGATGTAAAGCCCACGGATCAAAGCGTTCACCGCTCTTTCTCTTTTCTGGTGTCTGTACTTCATATATCGGCCACCGGCCCGTCCATCTTAAGACGGACGGGCCGGTAAAATTTGCCTGGGTTTCATTTTTTATCGCGACTGGTGTCGAACGCTACAACAGGTGATGGGCGTTGAGGCCGAAGGCGATGAGCCGCACCTCGTTGATACTGATGTCCAGCTCGCTGGCTACCCGGTCCTCGCTCAGGCCCTGGGCCAGCAGCTGCCGCACGGCCTCATGCCGGGGGTTGGTAGCCCGGGGGCCGGCCGGCGCGGCAGGGGGGTCCGGCTGGGATGCGGGTTCGGGTTCGGGCTGGGCGGCGGGGGCCGGCGCAGGGGCGGGTGTGTCGCACAGGGCGGCCACCTCATCGCGCAGGGCCTCCATCTGGCGGGCGAAGGCCTGCCGCTCCTCATCCATGGAGGTGCGGGTCTGGTGCACATACTCCTCGAAGCTGTCCATCAGCTCCTCAATGTTGCGGTAGAGAGCAAAGAGCTTCTCCTCCTTCTCCCGGCTGCGGGCGGCCGCCTGGGTTTCGAGGTCCTCCTCCACCCGGCGGCGGCGGTCGTCCACGCCAAAGAAGCGCCGCCACAGCACCCCCACCACCACAAAGAGCGCCACCAGCAGTACAAAAAGATAAAATGCCAGCAGATAATACTTGGCCATCTGGTTCCTTCCTCAGCGGGCCAGCCGACCCCGCAGTTTTGTGAGCACCTTGGAGTGAATCTGAGAGACGCGCGGTTCGCTGACACCCAGCACCTGGGCAATCTCCTTCATCGTCAGCTCCTCATAGTAGTAGAGCGTCACGACCAGGCGCTCGTTCTCGGCCAGGGATTCGATGAGGGCGATGAGCTCCCCCCTCAATTCCTGGCGCTCATAGTGGCGGCCCACCACGTCGCCGTCGTCATCGGTCAGGGTCCGGCCGGCGTCGGGGCTGGCCGAAAGCTCCTCAATGTACAGGATGTTGAGGGTCTGGCTGGCCTCCAGGGTCTTTAAGAGCTCCTGCTCGGACACGCCCAGGCGCGCGGCCAACTCGGATTCGGTGGGCTCGCGGCCCAGCTCCTCCTCCAGGGCGGCCATGGCCACGCCCACGGCGCGGATCTTCCTCCGCAGGCTCACGGGGGCCCAGTCCTGCCGGCGCATGTGGTCGAGGATCTCCCCTCGGATGCGCAGCGACGCGTAGGTTTCAAACTTCACCTGCCGGGCGGGGTCAAATTTCTCGATGGCGTCCATCAACCCCAACACACCGTTGTTGATGAGATCTTCGTACTCGGTATGACGGCCGTGGGTGGGCACCAGGCGGTTCACGATGATCTTCACGAGATAGGCATAGTGAACGAGCAGGTCGTTGCGGTGTTCCACACTACGTGCCTGCTGGTATTGCTCCCATAGCTTGTTTGCCGTTTCCTGCCGGTCCATGTCCTCCTAACGCTTCTGCTCACTGAGAAGCTTGCGCTGTTCTCTGGTGACGTAGGTGACGATCTTGCGCCGGGCAAATTCACATTCCCGGCCAAATCGAATCCCCACCAGCGGCGCGCGGTCGGGTTCTGGGGTGGGCTCCACCCACACCACCTCGCCGGCGGCCTCCACCCTCTCCCCCGCCAGTTCAAAGCAGCAGGTCACCTGCGTGCCGTAACCCAGGGCTCTGCTGGGGGCCAGGCGGCAGCCGCCGCCGCTCAGGTTGACGGTGTAGGCGTGGATGGTCAGCGTGTTCTGCGGGTCGCCGGGGTCTGCCACCACCAGCTGAACGGGCAGCACCTTGTCGAGCCGGAAGAAGTTGCGCATCTGCCGCCGCTCCACCGGCGTCACCGCCTGCAGGTGCAGCAGGGGCACGCCGTCCGTGTTGACGCGGGCGACCTGGAACGCCTGGAAGCTCAGCACCCCCAGTTCCTTGCGCTTAAAGACGACCTCGGCCATGTCAAGCTCATCCATGCGCAGGGGCACGCCCTGCAGCGTGGGCAGGGCTACGACGATGACGTCGGGCTGGGGCTGGTCCTGCACCACAGTGACGTAATGCCGATGCCGGCACACGATGGTTACCCGGTCACCGATGTCGAGATTGGTGATGCGAAACAAGGGCACGCCCCTCCTCTAATCCCGTGCGAAAAATGAACGAAAGAACCGCGCCAAACCACGTTTTTCAGGCTCCACTGGCAGGTCCAGAAACCGCCGGGTGACCAGCTCCACCCCCTGGGCGGCGGTGCTGGCGGGGAAGCCCAACAGCAGGGGAACCTGCTGCTTGACGGCCTTGACAACCGTGGGATCGGTGGGGATGCACCCCAGCCGCTGCACCGGCATCCCCAGGTAGTTGTGCGCGGCCTTCTCCAGATTCAGCAGGGTCGTTTCCGCCTCCATGAGGGAGTCGGCCTTGTTGACGACCAGCTTGATGGTGCATTCGAAGCGCTGGTGGCTCAGCACCTTTAAGAGCGCATAGGCGTCCATGATGGCGGTGGGCTCGGGGGTGGTGACGAGAATGACATCGCCGGAAGCCCGCAGCAACCGGATGATGCTGTTGCTGATGCCCGCGCCCGTGTCAAAAACGATGACGTCCGCCATCTCCTCCAGGGTGAAGAGCTCACCCAGGATGCGCTCCAACTGGTGTTCGCTCATGTCCAGCAGATCCCCCACGCCGGAGCCGCCGCTGATGATGCCCACGCCGGCGGGGCCTGCACTGATGACCTCGCGCAGGCTTTTCTGCCGGCGCAGCACATGGGAGAGATCCCACTGGGGGGTGATGTCGCTCATGAGGTCGAGGTTGGACAGGCCGAAGTCAGCGTCCACCAGCACGACCCGCAGCCCCTTTTGGCGCAGGGCAATGGCGAAGTTTAAGGAAAAGCTCGACTTGCCCACGCCGCCCTTGCCGCTCGTCACGGTGACGACCCGCACACTGCCCCGGGGGTTCTTCTCCCGCGCCACCATCAGGCGCAGGCTTTCGGCCTGGTCCCTCATGGGCACACCCCCAGCAGCGTTTGCACCGTCTGCCCCACATCCACGACCTCAATGTCGTCGGGCACGCTCTGCCCGGTGGTGACATAGGAAAGCTTGCGCCCGCACAGGGCGCGGAGGTTGAGGAACGCGCCGGCGGTGACCGTCTCATCGGTCTTGGTGAGCAGCAGCTTGTAATCGGGCAGAAACCCGTATTGCTCCAGCACCATGCGCGCGCTGCGGTAGCCGGTGGCTGCGCTCACCGTCAGGTACACCTCCGTCGCGCCGGAGAGTTGCACCAATCTCTCAATCTGGCCCTGGTGGTCGGTGTCACGCGGGCTCTTGCCGGGGGTGTCGATGAGTACGATGTCGGCCTCCTGCAGGTCGCTGAGGGCGGACACGATGTCCTCCTCGCGGTAGATCGTCTTGAGCGGCACCTCCAGAATGTCCGAATAGGTCTGGATTTGCTCGTGGGCGGCGATGCGGTAGGCGTCGGCGGTGACAAGCCCGACCTTCATGCGCTCCTGCAGGGCATAGCGGGCGGCGAGCTTGGCGATGGTCGTGGTCTTGCCGGCACCGGTGGGCCCCACAAACACCACGACCGTGCGCTGGAACCGCTGCAGGCGGATGCCCTCGGGCTCGCCCAGGCGCTGGCGCACCACCTGCTCAAAGGCCTCGGCGGGGTCGGCCTTGCGCCGGTCGCGGATGTCCTGCGCCTCGTCGGCGATGGTACGGGCGATGCTCTCTTCCACCTCATTGTCGATGAGCCGCAGGAAGAGCTGCTGAATGGCGTTGTCATAGTGGCCGGG
>JAEYRA010000086.1 GCA_023409755.1 Bacillota bacterium | reverse complement strand
GCGCACCACGGCGGTTTTGCCAGCCTTCTTGCCTGCCTTGGCGGCCTTTTCCTTGGGCATCTCAATGCCGGCGAGGTCGCCACGGGCCAGGCTCCGGGCGTTCGACGCCAGACGGTTCAGCGGGCGGGTAACATTCATACGAAGGTAGAAGAAGGCACCCAGGCCCACCAACACCACGACCACTGCCACCAATATGGCTGCCAATGCCAGGATTCGATTCTGGGCGGCGGCAAAGGAACTGATGTTGTAGCCCGTACCCAGCACACCAATAATGTTGCCGTCCGTATCGTAGAGGGCGGAGTAGGCTGCCGCATAGGGCATCCCTTGAATGGTGGTCTCGCCTTGGTAATCCTTGCCTTGCTGCAGCACCTCTGATTTAATCTGGTCCGAAAGGATGCTGCCCAGCGCACGCTGGTCGCCATCCATCACCGTGGTGCTGATACGGGTGTCACCACCAAAGATGCTGAAATCCACACCATGGATCTCCTTCAGGCCGTCGATCACCTCGTTCTGGTCAAACCGATACCCCATGGACAGAATCCCCAGTAATTTGCCGCTGCCATCGTAAATGGGCGCCGCGGTGCGCACCGACAGTCTGACGACGCTGCCCTCTTCGATGGTGGAATAGATCTCTCCGTCCATGGCCTTCTGTATGGCGGCCTGGTCGGCAATGGAGTCCCCCTTCTGGTCGGGCTGATGCAGACGGTACAGCACGGACCCCTGTGCATCGGTTACGGTGAAGTAATCACTGCCGGAAATCTGGCCCATCTGCGCTACAACGGACTGCAGCGTGTCGGCATTGCCAGAGGTGATGGCGCTTCGCAGGTCCTCATCCTTGGAGAAATAGGTCGCGTTCGTGAACGATTGCGCCTTCTCGCTGTCAATCTCCTCCTTCAGGTCTCGCAGGGCCGCCCCCACTTTATCCGCATACAACTCCTTGGTGTTTACATTGAACCGATAGGTGACCAGCAAGACCGCGCACGTCGATGCGACCAGCAAGGCAATCATAAAGAATGCGGTCATCCGGGCTCCGAGTCCAAATCGTTTCATCTTATGCTCCTTTATGGTATAAAATGTATTTGATTCCAAATGACGACTACCAAGGCCTCCAATTGACACTTAGCGGTCGTCAGAATGTATGGGGAATGATTGGAAGTTTGTAGCTACTCACCCTCCGCCAGCAGACGCTCCACATCCAGAAGCAGCTTCACATCGTTGCCGACCTTACCAATGCCCAGGATGTAACGGCTCTGCACGCTGTTGCTATAGGCCGGGGGCGGCACGATGTTCTCGTCGCCAATGTCCACCACTTCGGCCACGCTGTCCACGATGAGCCCCACCGACAGTTCACCCACGTCCACCACGATGATGCAGGTGCGGTCGTCGTAGTCCTGCGCCACCAGGCGGAATTTGAGACGCATGTCAATGACAGGGATGATCTTGCCGCGCATGTTGATGATGCCGCGCACATAGTCGGGCACCTGCGGCACGGTCGTGATGGGCATGAGCATCACGATCTCCGTGACGACGCGAATGGACACGCCATAAAACTCACTGCCTACCTGAAAGGTGAGAAAACGACCCTGTTGGGTGTCCTCCTGTTGCACTGCCATCTCTTGCATGATCTGCGCTCCTTTTCGCGCGGCGGGCGTTGACCGCCGTCAGTACATTCTACATGCCCTCTCCGCAGAATCTTTAAGCAGCTAAAAGCCCATTTACGACAAAATTTTCAAAGTTTACCCATCGTTACCAGGGCCAAACCTTCCCCTCGTAACAGGTCAGGCGCGGGTCGTCCTCGTCCACCGTGCCGTTGGGAGAGAGGAAGAACGCCACCGCCGGCACCGCCGCCTCGTCGGGCTCCAGGTCGCCGCGCAGGTTCTTCTGGCCGCTCATGTAGCTGCGCACCCAGCCGGGGTGGTAGATGCGAAAGGTGTAGCCATCGCTCCGCAGGCCATTGCGCAGGATGGAGATGCCCATGTTCAGGGCGCTCTTGCTCATGCAGTAGCCGAACATCTCCTTGCGGTGGCTGCGGGCGATGCTGCCGGCCTCGCTGGACACAAAGCCCAGACGGCGCACGTCGCTGCGATCGAGCAGGGGCAGGAAGGCCTCCACCATGCGCAGCGGCCCCAGGCTGTTGACGTTGTAGACCGAGAGCATGTCGTCGTAGTTCTGCGCCTGCCGCACGGCGGACGCGCCGGACCGCGCTGCGATGCCCGCGTTATTGAGAAGCACATCGAGCGAACCGAACCACTCGCCCACCTGTTGGGCGGCAGCCCGCACCGACTCCATGTCACCCACATCCAGCGGCACAATCCACAGCCGGTCGGGGTACTGGGCCTTGAGCGCGTCGAGCTCGCTCCACTCGGGCAGGTATTGGCCGGCGATGACACGGTGACCCTGCTGGAGCAGCAGCCGTACCATGCCTGCGCCCAAACCGCGATCGGCCCCGGTTACCAGAATGGTGTACATCAGTTCTCCCCCTTTCCGGCGCACCAGGCCAACACGTTGGCCAGCAAGCGCTGGAACGATGGGTGCAGCCACACCTCGCGGTCGTGTCCGGGTGTCAGCGTGCACACCCGGCCCGCGCCCTCCGCCCGCCGCCAGCCAGCTGGCAGCACGCCATGGCGGGACGCGCTCGTCAGGAACACATCGTTGCCCTCGCTCACATCCATCATGTAGTGCTCGTCGGGCGCGGTGAAGGCCTCCACCCCCGCCGTCAGCGGGTGCCCCGCCTGGGGCGTAAAGGCAACCGGGAGCGCCTTGGGATGAATGAGGAACAGCCCACCGAACAGGGCCTTCAGCGCGGGCACATCGCGGTACCCCGCCGTGCCCGAGTGGGCGACCAGCAGACCGCCGCCACCCCGCACGTACTCCGTCAGAGCGTTTACAACAGCGTCGGTCATCCACTTGGTTTGGTCGGCGGCTGAGACGTTGTTGCTCTTGGCAAAGGCCACAACCGGGTAAGCCGACAACGCCGCCGGGTCAAACTGCGCCCCGTCACGCCACACATCCCACTGCCAGCCAGCACCCAGCGCCTTCAGCCCTTCCTCGGGCACCGCGCCCGGGTGCCAATAATCATCGCAGATAAGCAGTGCTTTCATTTTCAACCTCCTCCATTCTCTTCCTACTACATTTCGTGTTGGTTTCTTTCTTTCCTGCATGGGCATCCACTGGCAGTGGTGGGGTTCGTCCGGCGCATTGGGGGTTGCCGTCCGCTCCCCGCTTTTGATATGCTTGCTTGGGGAGATGATGATTTGCATCTGTATCATTACTTTGACAACACAATCGGCCCATTCTTCAATCTGTCGGATTTATCCGCGGAGGAAGCGAAAAACATTCTGGACACCATTCGGGAGACAAAGCCGCAGGTACAATGCGCGAAACGGCACCCCACCTATGTGGAAGACCGGCTGTATTACGAAGGAATCCTGAGAGAGGAGTTCCAGAAAAAGGGAGGCATCGTCGAGCGGCGCGCCCCACATTACATGGTGGTGGAACACTCCCCATGGCTGGCCACATGGTTTGACAACAGCGACTGCCTCAAAATTCCCATCGATGCCTTTGACTTGCGAAAGGTATCCTTCACCTATGGCGATTCTCACCCTGTCTTCAGCCCCCGGGTGAACAAAATGGACGGGAAGGAATACCGCCGGACGCTGTATACCTACGAGGAAATCCTGGCGCTCATTGCCAAATACGGGCTTCCGCAGGATTGGAACAACGATGGCGCCCATGGGCCGGAGCGGTACATTGAAGCGCACATCTGGTATGATGAGCCAATCGAGCAATACCGGAGCAAGTACCTTTCTCAGCACTAGCGGCAGGCACCCTGCGCCCCGTCCGGTGGAAAGAGGAACCGCCCCCCTGCACCCAGTGTGTCTCCCAGCAGACAAAAGGCCGCCCGATTAACTACCGGGCGGCCTATCGCATGGGGAGCGGATGGCTTCGCCGCACCGTCTGCCATGGATGGCGCTAAGCACTGTGCGACGTGCTTTCATTTTCCTTGACGGGGCGTGGGGTTGATTCACATTCCTCAGCTAAATCAAAAACCCGCCAACGAAAGCCGTTGGCGGGTTTATCAGGTTTGGGGTTGCCGTTGGCTTACATGCGGATGGCTTCGCCGGTCTGGGCCGAACGATAGATGGCGTCAAGGATCTCGGTGACGACCAAGGCCTGCTCGGGCAGAACCCGCAGGGGGGTGTCGTTCACGATGGCCGAAATCCAGGTCGCGGCTTCGATGTCCTCGGCCTTGGTGCTGGCCGCGTCATAGAAGGCCACGCCGCCCATCTCGGTGTCGATCTTGTTGAGCCACAGCTTGCCGTTCTTCTCGCCGTTGATGCGCAGACCGTCGAACATGTCAGCGCCGCCCTTGGTGCCGGCCAGCATGGTGATGGCCTCACGCGGGTCAGCGATGTTGATGGCCCAGGAGGACTCCAACACGCAGGTGGCACCGTTCTTGAAGCGGATGAAGCCGAAGGCCGAATCCTCAACGGTGAACTTCTCCGGGTCCCAGGGGCCCCAGGCGTTGGCGGCATCCTTGGTGTCGGCCAGCTTGTGGTACTTGGTGCCGACCACGAGCTCGGGCTCGTAGTTGTTCATCATCCACAGCGTCAGGTCGAGCGCATGGGTACCGATGTCGATGAGGGGACCGCCGCCCTGCTCATACTCATTGAGGAACACACCCCAGGTGGGCACGGCGCGCCGGCGGATGGCGATGGCGCGGGAATAGTAGATGTCGCCCAGCTCGCCAGCGTCGCACAGGCTCTTCAGGTACAGGGAGTCCTGCCGGCAGCGGCCCTGGTAGCCGATGGTCAGCTTCTTGCCGGTGCGCTTGGCGGTCTCCACCATGGCGCGGGCACCGGCCACGTCCTTGGCCATGGGCTTCTCGCACATGACGTGACGGCCGCTCTCCAGCGCGTCAATGGTGATGGGGGCGTGGCTGCGGTTGGGCACGAGCACGTGCACCACTTCCATCTCGCCCTCATCCTTGAGCATCTTCTTGTAGTCGGTGTAGACGCGGGCGCCTTCGACGCCGTACTCAGCGGCTGCCTGCTTGGCGCGCTCCTCCACCAAGTCGCAGAACGCCACCAGCTCGACGTTGGCGAGCTTGGAGAGCGCGGGCATATGCTTGCCGTTGGCGATGCCGCCGCAGCCGATAATGCCGATCTTCACTTTACGCATGGACCGAACCTCCTGAATGTATTTCAAGTCATTATGTTGGTACAATTCCATACCATGGTTATTTTAACGAAATCGGGTGGGCAATGCAACACGCAAATACGTAAATGGCGCGGGTTTTGAGGTGGGAACTACACAATCCGACGGCGGGGGCTGCCGCCCAGGGGGATTGACGCCGACGGTCAGGCCATCGACTACCCTCTGAGCCCAGGCCGCATGCCCGGCAGAGCAGCGTCCCGCGGCGGATATACCGGTCGACGCAGACGAGAGACCCCAACCGCAGGCGCGAGGGCCGCGAAGAAAGGGCGGGCAGCCTTCCGACACCGAAAAATTCCATCCCATTCCCACTTCCCAATGGCCTAGCTCTGTAGCACAGGAATGGACGAATCCACTTTGTATTGATTTTCGATATTTCCCTATTGTATTTCAATACGGCCATGGGTATACTGAACGCAAAGGGAGGATAGAGAATGAAACAAAGAGAACTGTCGCTGCTCTTAAAGGCGGCCATTGTGATCACGGCGTTGGTGACGCTGTTTCTGTTACAGGTGTTCGCGCCTTTGGTGGGGGACGACTACCGCCGCTCGGCCCCG
>JAEYRA010000066.1 GCA_023409755.1 Bacillota bacterium | reverse complement strand
CAGCAGCAGGTGCTGGGTCGCTTCCACTGCGACCAGGTGCAGGGCTACCTCTTTAGCCGCCCACTGCCCCCCGCGCAGGTGGAGGAATGCATCCGCGGGCGCCTGCCGTCGGGCGGGGCGTAGGTTTACACACATTTTTCCGTAAAACCATTTTTGGTGTCTGGTGATAATCATTCCCATTTCCCTCGCTGCACCAGTCGATTGTGTACCTTTACTGTAGTCTAGTATATAGGAACCAACACGATAGTTTATTGCGCCTCGTTGGGCGATTGCTGCGTTCGTGTATGTTCGCGCGGCACAATTGACTTGCCCGCGCCGGTGGCGTATACTTCACTCACAAACCAAAGAAAGGCGTTGGCTCCATGCCCAAACGCAAAGCGCTGGCCATGTTGGTCGCCGTGATGTTTATCGCGGCGTTTTTTGCCATGCCAGCGCTGGCGATGGCGGAGCGCCCCGCCGCCGACGAACCGGACAACGCGCAGACCATGAGCCTGCACCCGCCGGTCTGCGCCCTGCTGCAGGACGGCCAGCGGTTCCTCGCAGCGGATCGTCTGCCCCGGCGCATGCTGGGGCGCCTGGTGGCTTTGCCCACGGCCCCCGTAGGCCTGTCTCCCCTTTCGCATCATGTTTGCGCCGTGCGGTCCGACCTACCGGCCCCGCCGGTGCGGCATTTCTGCACCCCTCTTGGTGCGTTGGCGCCCCCGGCTCGCTGACGGCACGGTCAATCTTCCATCCCACTACGAAAGGAAATTGTGATGAAAGGCAAAAAGTGGCATTTTTTTGTCATGGCCGCGGTCATTCTGGTGCTGGGCTATGTGGCCCTGTTCGGCCTGAAGATTCCGATCGGGCGCTATGACTTTGTGGTGAAGGGTTCCGGCGATATGCGCTTTGGCATTGACATCCGCGGCGGCGTGGACGCCGTGTATCAGGCCAAGGACCTGGACCGCAAGCCCACCAGCGACGAACTGGAGAGCGCTCGTACGGTCATCGAGACCCGCCTGGACCAGAACAACATTCTGGACCGTGATGTGACGATCGACAAGGACAATGGCTACATCCTCGTGCGCTTCCCCTGGAAGAGCACCGAGACCGACTTTGATCCGCAGAAGGCCATCGCCGAGCTGGGCGAGACGGCAAAACTCACCTTCCGTGACCCGGACGGCACCACGGTGGTGGACGGCACCAACGTGGACAGCGCCGTCGTGGTGACCGACAACGAGCATGGCGGCTACGCTGTCAGCCTCAAGTTCAACGCACAGGGAACCAAGGATTTCGCTGCGGCCACGGCCCGGTTGGTGGGTCAGCCCATGAACATCTATATGGACGAAACCAAAGTCTCCTGGCCCACCGTCAATGAGCCCATCACCGGCGGCGACGCCATCATCAGCGGCGGCACCGGCGGCTTCAGCTACGACGAGGCCAAGGATCTGTCCAACAAGATCAACTCCGGCGCACTGCCCTTCTCCATGGAGACGAAGAACAACTCCGTCATCACCCCCACGCTGGGCACCGGTGCATTGGACACCATGGTGAAGGCGGGTCTGGTGGCCTTTGGGCTCATCTGCCTGTTCCTCATCGCCGTCTACCGCCTGCCGGGTGTGGTGGCCTGCCTTGCGCTGCTGCTGCAGGTGTCCGGTCAGTTGCTGGCCCTGTCGCTGCCGCAGATCACCGTGACGCTGCCGGGCATCGCGGCCATCATCCTCTCCATCGGCATGGGCGTGGACGCCAACATCATCATCTCCGAGCGCATCGCTGAGGAGATGCGCAAGGGCAAGCGCCTGCGTTCGGCCATTGAAACGGGCTTCCAGCAGGCGTTCTCCTCGGTCTTTGACGGCAACATCACCGTCATGATCGTCTCGGTCATCCTGATGGTCCTTGGCTCGGGCGCCATGCTCTCCTTCGCCTATTCGCTGCTGACGGGTGTCATCCTGAACTTCGTGGCCGGCGTCGTGTCTTCGCGCGTGATGATCCGGTCACTGAGCCTCTTCCAGCCGCTGCAGCACAACTCGTGGTACATGAAAGGGAGGAAGGCTGCCGTATGAAGACGATCAAGTTTTATGAAAAACGCTACATCTACTTCATCATCTCGGGGCTGATCTTCCTGGCGGGCATCGTGGCCATCTTCATCAATGGCGTACAGCTCGACATCCAGTTCAAGGGCGGCGCCATCCTGAAGTACTCCTTCGCGGGGACGATGGACCACGACAAGGTGGCCAGCACCGTGGAGGATACCCTCAATCGTCTTGTGGACGTGCAGGAGTCCAGCGACCTCTCCACCAATGCCAAGCGGCTGGTGCTGAATCTGGCCGGCGATTATGGCCTTTCAGCGGATGACCAGACCAAACTGGACACGGCCCTCAAGGAGGCTTTCCCCGACAACAGCCTCTCCCTGCAGGAGACGTCGCTGGTGGAGCCCTTCTTCGGCCACCGGTTCCTGCGCAACGGCATCATTGCGCTGGTGCTGTCCTCGGTGCTCATCGTGCTCTATGTGTGGCTCCGGTTCCGGCGCATCAACGGCCTCTCGGCTGGCGTGATGGCCCTGGTGGCACTGTTCCACGACGTGCTTGTGGTGTTCTTCACCTGCGTCATCTTCAAGATCCCGCTGGGTGACTCGTTCATCGCCGTGGCTCTGACGATTCTCGGTTACTCCATCAACGACACGATCGTCATCTACGACCGCATCCGTGAAAATGCCCGCCTCAACTCCCACCAGCCGGTGGAGGAGCTCATCAACCGCTCCATCAGCCAGTCGTTCACGCGGTCGGTCTATACCAACCTGTGCGTGACGATCTCCATTCTACTGGTGTACATCTTCGCGGTGGCCGGCTCCATTGACTCCATCCAGAGCTTTGCCCTGCCGATGGTCATTGGTTCCATCAGCGGCTGCTACTCCACCATCTGCATTGCCGGTCCCCTGTGGGCCATGTGGCAGAAGCACAAGGAGCGCAAGCGCGACGCGCTGGTCGCGTAGCTGGCGCTACGCGTTCGCGCCGGCCGCTTTCGCGACCATCGCGAGCTGGAGAGCTCGTACAAACTAAGGATTCGCCCCCTGACGCGCATGTCGTCAGGGGGCGTTCGTCTGTGTGGGTCGTGCCGGGTTTCTACCGAGGAGATGCGCCTGCGGTCGGGGTGGGCTGCGTGCCACGTGCTGGCCGTTTCGTGCCGCGGGCGGATAAACCGCCTACGCGGCCGACTGGGAGCAGCACTCGCTTTCGCGCCGGCCACTGATGCGACCGTCGCGAGTTCCATCGCCTCTGTCGTTTTGCGACAAAGGCGATAAGGGGTGCTCGATTCAAACGCACGTTGCCGCCCGACGCACATGTCGCCGGGCGGCCTCTTGTTTCTCTGGCTCGTATGAAATACACCGAGATCGGAGACGCGCCTGTGGGCGGGGGGGACTGTGTGCCACGTACAGGTGCTTCGTGCCGCTGCCACTGGCCCCAGCCGCGGCAGAGCGATTTGCAAAAATCGCTTGAGAGCGGCGTGAGCAATGTGAAGCATTGCGATGGG
>JAEYRA010000037.1 GCA_023409755.1 Bacillota bacterium | reverse complement strand
GGCACGCCCAACAACGGCGTCAATCTGCTGAAGGCCCTGGAAGCCACCTTGCACGATGGGTTTGACCCTTGGTTCCACCAGCAAATCGGCGTGCACACCGGCGCACCCGATGCGTTCCCCACTTACGATGCGCTCTACGACGCGCTGCTTGCCCAGCTGGCCGGACCGGTGGAGCAGGTGGCCTACCACAAGTGGCTCAACTACCGCGTGGCGGGGGAGGAAGCGGCTTACCTGCATCTCTCGCTGCTGATGGACGACTGCATTGCCCGCGGCAAGGCCGTACTTTCGGGTGGGGTGCGTTACGAGAACGCTTCCAGTGAGATCTTCGGTCTCATCAGCTGTGCCGACGGCCTTGCCGCCATTAAGCGGATGGTATACGACGAGAAGAAGTTCACGCTGCCCCAGGTGGTGGCGATGCTGGACCGCAACTGGGAAGGATACGAAGCTCAGCGGAAGGCCATGCTGGCCGCTCCCAAGTATGGCAACGACGACGCTTATGCCGACGCCATTGCCACCAGGCTCTTTGCCGACATCGCTGACCTGACGGCCAAGGCGGGGGAGAAGGTGGGCCTCCATCGCTACAACATCGTATCGGTCAACAACTCCATGAGTGCCGAGTGGGGCTACTTCTGCGAGGCATCGCCCTGCGGCCGGCGGCGCGGCGACGCCATGGCCAACGCCAACGGCCCCTCCCTGGGGGCGGACCGCAGCGGCATGACGGCACTGCTCAACTCCATGGCGAAGTTTGACAACACAAAGCATGTGGGCGTCATCAACAACCTGCGGCTGACCAAGGAAATGTTCGCCGCCTCCTACGACCAGGTCACGGCGCTGCTGAAGACATTCTTCCACAACGGCGGCGTGCAGCTCAACCTCTGCTGCATCGGTCGTGAGGACCTGGAGAATGCCATGGCCCACCCCGAGGCCTACCAGAACCTCATGGTTCGCATTGGCGGGTTCAGTGCGCGCTTCGTGACGCTGGAGCCCTCCACCCAGCGGGAGATTCTGCGCCGCACAACCTACGGAGCCTGACATGGGTGTGGTGTTCGACATTCAAAAGTGCTGCCTGCACGACGGGCCAGGCATCCGCACGACGGTGTTCCTGAAGGGCTGCAACCTTCGCTGTGCCTGGTGCCACAACCCGGAGAGCTTCTGCGCCGAGCCGGAGCTGTTTTGGCAGCGGTCGCGCTGCACCGCCTGCGGTGCCTGCGTGGCGTCATGCCCCCGACACGTCCACGCCATCGATGAGGACGGCACGCACCACCTGCAGCGGGAGGCTTGCGTGGCCTGCGGGCAGTGTGTGGCGCTCTGCCCCAACGATGCCCTGCGCCTCTACGGCCAGGCCATGACGGCCCAGGAAGTCTTTGACGAGGTGCGCAAGGACGCGCTGTTCTACCAGTCCTCCGGCGGCGGGGTCACGCTCTCCGGCGGAGAGTCCACCTTGCAGGCGGCCTTCGCACTGGAGATCCTCACCCTGTGCCAGCAGGCCGGTTTCCACACCGCGCTGGAGACCAACGGAAGCGTGCCATGGGCCGTGTTGGAGTCCTTCCTGCCAGTGGTGGATCTCTTTTTGTATGACTTCAAGCACTGGGACAGCGAGGGTCACCGGCAGTACACCGGTGTGGGCAACGAGCGCGTTGTGGCAAACCTGCGGCAGCTGGCGGTGCGGGGCACCACCATCTGGCTGCGATGCCCCATCATCCCCGGGGTCAACGACACCGACGCGCACTTTGATGCCATCGCGTCCCTGGAAAAGGAGATTCATCCCGAGAGGGTGGAGATCATGGCCTATCACGACATCGGGCGGGGCAAGTGGGACGGCCTGGGGCTGCCCTATGCCTTCGATGGCCTGCCGTCAGCATCGCCCGAACAGAAAGCCCAATGGGAAGCGCGGTTGGCGCAGGCGGGCCGGTAACCGCGGGGAAGTGAGACAACGTGCACGAACGGATACAACCCGGCTCCCCTGGGTGGGTGCCGGGTTGTTCTGTCTATCCGGTGCTGGTCTCCACTTGCCTCTGCGGCGAAGGGCAAACATCGGATGGGCAGGCGCTCCATCCGCGCGGGGGGAGGCGCCGCTTCATTTGCGTTTATGCGCCCAGTGGCCCCCGATGGGTGTGAGCGGGTCCATCGGCACCGGTGATTGCCGTGGTGCGTATGAAATCATACATCCCATGGGCTGGATCGTGTATAATGGTAGTAAATTCCACCACCCCGTTGGCGGATTGGTGCGGGGTGGCGGGTGAGGAGGGTATCTATGAAACGGATCGTTGCGCTGCTCACTGCCGCCCTGGTGCTGGCAGCCCTGCTGGCCGGCTGTGCCGGCCCTGCTGCCACGCAGAGCAAGGTGCTCAAGGTGGGCATGGAGCTGGCTTACCCGCCCTTTGAGACCAAGGACGACGCCGGCAACCCCACCGGTGTCAGCGTGGACCTTGCCAAGGCCTTCGCGGAGTCGCTGGGGATGGAGGCTGACATCCAGAACATCGCCTGGGATGGGCTCATTCCCTCGCTGCAGACAGGTAAGGTTGACATGGTCATTTCCTCCATGACAATCACCGACAAGCGGCGCGAGCAGGTCGATTTCTCCGACCCCTACGCCAAGGCGTATCTGGCGCTTCTGGTGGGCAAGCAGAGCCCTGTGGAGAAGGCGGATGATCTCAATGCCGCTGACTGTGTCATCGCTGTCAAGCTGGGCAGCACCGGCGAAACCTACGCCCGTGAGCATTTCCCCAACGCCACGGTCAACGCCTTTGATAGCGAGAATGCCTGCGTCACCGAGGTAACCCAGGGCAAGGCCGATGCCTTTATCTACGACCAGCTGACGATCACCCGCAACAGCGTGCAGTTTACCGACACCACCCGTGCACTGTATATCCCGGGGCAGAATGCCGAGGGCTGGGGCATGGCCTTCCAGAAGGGGAGCGACCTCACCGGCAAGGCCAACGCGTTCCTTGGGACCTATACCGCCGACGGTGGGCTTGACACACTGACCGAGAAGTACCTGAAGGATGAGAAGGCGACCTTTGACCAGCTGGGGTTCCCGTTCTTCTTCGCCAACCGGGACGGCACCTGGCCCACTGGCGCGAACTGACGATGAAGCATTGGTTCATTGCCACCGCTGCCGACAGCCGGGTCAAGCGGGTGGCCAACGGCCTGCTGGTGGCAGCGGCGGTCATCGGGTTTCTGGCGCTGACCATCGCCCGGGTGGGCGGCGGGTACGATTTTTCTGACCTGTGGCGCTACCGGCTGCGGTTGGCGCAGGGGTTTGGCATGACGGTGGTCATCAGCGTGCTCAGCATGGCTGTAAGCCTCTTGCTGGGCTTCGCCGCGGCCACGGGGTCGCGTTCCCGCGTGCTGCCGGTCAAGTACCTCAGCCGGGGCTATGTTGAGGTCATACGCGGCACGCCGCTGCTGGTGCAGATCTTTCTGTTCTACTACATCATCGGTCAGGCCTGGGGGGTGGAGAACCGCATCGTGGCTGGTGTGTTGATTCTCTCACTCTTTGAAGGCGCTTACATCAGCGAGATCGTGCGTGGTGGGCTTGATTCCATCGAAGCGTCCCAGATGGAGATCGCCCGTGCCATCGGGCTGAACTCCCGACAGACGACGCGCCTCATCGTGCTGCCCCAGCTGCTGCGGCGCATTCTGCCGGCGTTGGCGGGGCAGTTCGCCTCCATCATCAAGGATTCGTCGCTGCTGTCGGTCATCGCCATCATTGAGCTGACCCAGACGACCAAGGAGTTTGTCGCCGCGTCCTTCCACTTCATCCCCGATTATCTCTTCCTGGGTCTGCTGTACTTTGCACTGACGTTCCCGGTCTCGCTGTTGACACGGGCGCTGGAAAGACGGTTCGCCTATGAGAATTGAGTGCCGCGATGTGACGGTGCGCTTCGGGGCCCAGACGGTGCTGGATCGGGTGACGATTGACGAGCCGGACTTCCGTGCGTTGGCTCTGCTGGGGCCGTCCGGCGCGGGCAAGTCCACGCTGCTGCGGGTGCTCAGCGGGCTGCTGGCGCCCAATGACGGCGAGGTGCTGCTGGACGGCCAGCGGGTGGACTTTGCCGAACGGGCCTTGCTGGCCCACCGGCGGAGCGTGGGATTCGTGTTTCAGTCCCGGGGGCTGTTTCCTCACCTCACGGCCGAGCAGAACATCATGCTGCCCCTGGTACACGTGCACGGCATGGCCGAACCCCAGGCGAGGGAGACGGCCAACGCCCTGCTGACCCGCTTCGGCCTGGCTCAGGATGCCCGTAAGCGGCCCTACGAACTCTCCGGCGGGCAGTGCCAGCGCATCAGCATCGCCCGGGCGGTGGCGCCCCGACCCCGGCTGCTTCTGCTGGATGAGCCCACCAGCGCCCTCGACCCCGAGCTCACCGCCGAGGTACTGGGCATGATCCATGAGCTGCAGGCTGAGAACCTTCGAATGGTCATCGTGACCCACGAGATGGGCTTTGCCCACCACGCCTGCGACCGGGCGCTCTTTCTGGCCGACGGGCGGATTCTGGAGGCCGGTGACACCGGCGCACTCTTTGCCAACCCTCAAACGCCCCAGCTGCAAGGGTTCCTGCACAAGGTGCTGGAGTGGATTCCTTAGCGGGGTGGGTGAGGGGCGACCAACCAGCCAGACTGGAGAGAACAACAAAGGCAGGTGGAATCCCACCTGCCTTTTGGTTGCTGCGTATGTTTCCGCTTCCTGTCCTGCTCAGGCGCTGGCCGCCGCGGCACTGGTCCAGCGGGTGAGTTCCTCCGGCGTGGCCAACACGTAGTGCTGCCCGCCCAGATGGTGCTGCACGCCGCTGTGGTAATCCACGCCCTGGGCTTTGTAGTCGTAGCTCTGGGCCACGCGGCTCTTTTCCACCCGCGGGTTGGGGCGGGGGATGGCCGAGAGCAGGCTCTGGGTGTAGGGGTGCACGGGGTTTTCAAAGATCTCCTCGGTGGTGCCCGTTTCCACCAGGTGTCCCATGTGCATCACGCCGATGCGGTCGGAGATGTACTTGACCATCGACAGGTCGTGGGCGATGAAGAGATACGTCGTGCCGGTCTGGGTCTGCAGGTCGCGCATGAGGTTGACAACCTGGGCCTGGATGGACACATCCAGCGCGCTGATGCATTCGTCTGCAATGACGAGCTTCGGGTCCATGATGAGCGCCCGGGCAATGCCCACGCGCTGGCGCTGACCGCCGCTGAACTGGTGGGGGTAGCGGTCGGCGTGCTCGGGGGCCAGGCCCACCTTCTTGAGCATGGCGGCTACCTTGGCCTCCCGTTCGGCACGGGTTTTGTAGAGGTGATGGATGTCCAGCCCCTGGGCGATGATCTCCCCGACCTTCTTGCGGGGGTTGAGGCAGGCCATCGGGTCCTGGAAGATCATCTGCATCTCGGTACGCAGCCGTTCGGTGTGGCTGCGGTTCATTTTGCCAGAGATGTCCATGCCGTTGAATTCGATCTTGCCGGCCGTGGGGTCATAAAGGCGGATGAGGCTGCGGCCGATGGTGCTCTTACCACTGCCGCTCTCGCCCACCAGGCCATAAGTCTCCCCCGGGTAGATGACAAAATCAACGCCGTCCACCGCACGCACGGTGAAGTGGCTGTTCATCACAAAATGCTGCTTGAGGCCTTGCACCTTAAGAATGGGCTCAGTGTTAGGCATTGAGTTCGCCTCCCTTTTTCATGCGCTCGATGCGCTGACGCAGTTCCTCGGGCATGTCCACCCGGGGGGCGCGCTCGTCCAGCAGCCAGGTGGCGGCCCAGTGGGTGTCACTCACCAGGAACATGGGCGGCTCGGCACGCCGGTCAATCTTCAGCGCGTACTGG
Source organism: Bacillota bacterium (assembly GCA_023409755.1). Taxonomy (GTDB): domain Bacteria; phylum Bacillota; class Clostridia; order Christensenellales; family UMGS416; genus JAEYRA01. Next base: position 8,064 of record JAEYRA010000037.1, on the reverse strand, counting down.
TTACGCGGGGCGAAGGCGTCGCCCGGTACGGGGTGCAGAAGGTTGGGCGGCGAGCCGGGGATGGTGTAGAGCCGCTCGTCGGTGGTGTCAAGGTCCGGCATGGCGCTCAGTAAACCCCAGGTGTAGGGGTGGCGCGGGTCGTAGAAGATGTCCTCCACCGTGCCGCGCTCCACAATCTTCCCGGCGTACATCACGCTTACGTACTCGGCAATCTTGGCCACCACCCCCAGGTCGTGGGTGATGTAGATAACGCTGATGCCGCGTTCCCGCTGGATACGCTGGATGAGCTCCAGAATCTTGGCTTGAATCGTCACGTCGAGGGCCGTGGTGGGCTCGTCGCAAATCAGCAAGTCCGGGTCGCAGGCCAGGGCGATGGCGATGACCACGCGCTGGCGCATGCCGCCAGAGAGCTGGTGCGGGTAGTTCTTCATGCGCCGCTCGGGTTCGGAAATACCCACTTCCGTGAGTAGCCGCACAGCCTTGCCCCAGGCTTCTTCCTTGGTGGCACGCTTATGCCACAGCATTCCCTCGATGATCTGCTTGCCAATGGTCATCGTCGGGTCCAGGCTCGTCATCGGGTCCTGAAAGATCATGGCGATGCGCTTGCCGTTGATGTGGCGGCGCAGTTCCTGCTTTTTCAGTTTCAGGATGTCCACGGTCTTGACGTTGCCGTCATCCTGATGGTAGGTGTACTGGATCGTACCGCCTTCCACGCGGCCGTTCTTGGCAAGGATGCCCATGGCGGCCTTCATGGTGACGGACTTGCCGCTGCCGCTCTCTCCCACGATTGCCAGTGTCTCGCCGCGGTTGAGGTCGATGTCGACCCCGCGGATGGCACGCACCGGGCCCACCATGGTGTCAAAGGTGATGGAGAGGCCGCGAATCTCCATGATTTTTTCCTTGTTGGTCAGTTCCATCTGCGGCACCTCACATTTCCTTGAGCTTGGGGTCGAAGGCCTCGCGCAGGCCGTCGGCCAATACGTTGAAGCAGAGCATCAAAAGCGCCAGCACCACGATGGGCGGCACGATCTGGTAGGGATGAGTGGTGAAGCTGTTGAACGCATCGCTGATGAGCGAACCCAGGCTGCACTGGGGCACCGGGATACCCAGACCCACGAAGCTCAGGAACGCCTCCGTAAAGATGGCGGTCGGGATACTGAACATGAGCTGGGTGATGATCTGGCCGATGATGTTGGGCAGCACTTCGCGGAAGATGACGGTTGTGTGGCTGGCGCCCAGGGTGTGGCTGGCCAGTACGAACTCCTGCTCCTTCAGTTTGAGCATCTCCGCCCGGGCGATGCGGCTCATACTGATCCAGTCGGTGATGACCAGCGCCAGCACGATGGTGGCGAAACCGGGCTTGAGCACCAGCAGCAGCAGCGTCACGATGACCAGCCGCGGAATGCCGTTGTTGATCTCAGCAAAGCGCTGCATGACACTGTCCACCCAGCCGCCAAAGTAGCCGCTGATGAGGCCGTAGCACATGCCGATCGTCATGTTGATGAAGGCGCTGACGATGGCGATGCCTAGGGACACGCGCGCGCCCGCCCAGACACGGGTCCAGATGTCGCGGCCCAGGGTGTCACTGCCAAACCAGTAGTAGACGTCGGTCTTGTTCTTTTCCACATACCCGTTGACGACCTTAGTGCCGCTGGTGGTGTGCAGTGACTCATCGCCGTCGAGGATGCCGAGCTTCTCCAGCACCGGCACCCGGGGCGCGAAGTTTTTCTGCGTCAGGGTCTGCTGGGAGTAGGTGTAGCCGCTGATCATCGGCCCCACCACGGCGAAGAGCACGATGAACACGATGAAGATGAGCGACACGACGGCACCCTTGTTGGAGAGGAACCGGCGGCGCACATCCCTCCAGTAGCTGTCGCTGGAGAAATCGGAGTCAATGCGTGCCTCGGGCTCGCCGCCGATCAGGGTGAAGTCATCAGCTTGAAACACATAATTTGCCGGAAGTGTGCCGGTTGTTGTCTCATTCATGGGCGTTTACCGCCTTTCGCTGTTGGATGCCCAGCACCCTTGCCCAGCGACCAAAGAAGCCCGGCCGGCCGGCGGAGCTGCTCTCGCCACTGTCCTTTGACAGGCGGATGCGCGGGTCAATGATGCCGTAGAGGATGTCCACCACCAGCATGATGCCGATGTACATGGCGCTGTAGATGAAACTGAGGGCGATGACCACGTTGTAGTCGTTGGACTGGATGGCCGTCACCAGCAGGCTCCCCACCCCGGGGATGGAGAAGATCTTTTCCACCACCAGGCTTCCGGTCATCAGATCCACGATGAGCGGGGCCAGGACGGTGATGATGGGGATGAGGGCGTTGCGCAGGGCGTGCCGCACGATGAGCGGCGCACCGCTGATGCCCTTGCTCTCTGCCAGCAGCATGTAGTCGCTGCCCAGCACTTCCAGCATTTCGTTGCGGGTGAACCGCGCGATGGAGGCCAGGGTAAACATGCTGAGTGCAATGCTGGGCATAATGCCAGACAGCATGGGGTCCTTGATGCTGTAGAGCATGGGCAGCCAGCTTAGCTTGAACCCCAGGGTATAACTCAAGGTCAAAGCAAAGACGTAACTGGGTACCGACACCCCCAGCACCGAGATGACGGTGCACAGGCTGTCGATCCACGTTCGGTGGTTCAGCGCTGCCACAATGCCCAGCAGCAACCCCACCAGCGCGCCCAGGCCCACCGCCATGCCGCCGATGTTGATGCTCACCGGCAGGCGGGTTTGCACCAGCTGGCTGATGGGCGTGTTCTTGCTGATGTTGTAGCTTACCCCGAAATCGCCCTTGACCAGGTTGAACACATACCGGCCAAACTGCACGACAAGCGGTTTGTCCAGTCCGTATTTGGCGTTGAGCACGGCCCGCTGGTCGTCGTTGAGCTTCTCGTCATTGAAAGGCGAGCCAGGCATCAACTGCAGCAGAGCGAACAACACCAAGGTGATGGCCAGCAGGGTAAACACCGAGATGAGCACCCGCCGGAAGACATAGTGTTTCAATGCGCTCCCTCTTTCCGTTGGTCCATTGTCAGTCAAAAAGCGCAGCGGCCTTGAAGGGAATCAAAGCCGCTGCGCAGAGTCCGTCAGGGGGACTCGTTACTTCTTCTCCGCGTTCTTGTACACGCGGTTGAGCGCCACGGGGTGGAACTCGATGCCGGACACGGTGCTCTTGATCATGTTGGCGTCAGCCTTGGTATACAGCGGCACGATGACGGCCTGTTCCATCACGATCTTCTCGGCTTCGTACATGGCGGCCCAGCGGGCGCTGGCGTCGGTGATGTACTTGCCGGTCGTGCAGTCGGCGATGATCTGGTCATAGGTAGCGTCGCTCCACAGACCATAGTTGTTGCTGTTGCCAGTCACCCACATGCCCAGGTAGGTCATCGGGTCGGCGTAGTCCGGGCCCCAGCGGGTCAGGCACACTTCGTAGTTGCCGGCCTGGATGTCCTCCACGCGCTGCTTCTTGGGCTCAACCTTCAGGTTCAGGGTCACACCGGGCAGAGCGGACTCAATCTGCTCCTTGAGCACGGCGGCCACGTTCTGGGTCTCGGTCTGGTCTTCCAGCAGCAGTTCGAAGGTGAAGGTATCCTGGCCCAGCTCTTCCTTGGCCTTGGCATAATACTCAGCGGCCTTGGCAGCGTCATCGGCACAGAAGTCCTTGAACTTGGTCTGGTCGGCGCTGAAATCGGTGCCATCGGGGCCGGTGGCAAACTGCGGCGGCACGGCGGTGTAGGTGGCAACCGAGCCATCCTTCACCACGTCCTTGACGATCTCAGCACGGTTGACGGCGTTGCTGAGGGCCAGACGGAAGTTGGCGTTGCTCAGCGCGGGTACATCCTTGCCGTTGAGGGTCAGGTACCACATGTAGCCGGCGCCGGTTACATTGAGTTCGGCATCGCCGGAGACCTGGTCAACCTGGTCGCCGGAGAGCTTCACGATGTCAAGGGCGTCGTTCTGGTAGCTCATGAAGGCCTGCTGGCTGTCCTTGACCACCTGGTAGCTCAGGCCGGAGAGCTTCACGCTGTCCGCGGCGTAGTAATCGGGGTTCTTCACCAGGCTGAAGGACAGAGCGGCGGGCTCGTAGCTGTCCAGCTTGAAAGCGCCGTTGCTCAGCACGGTCTTCGGGCTGGTGCCGAAGGTGCCGGCTTCCAGGCTGTTGTAGAACTTGCGGTTCACCGGGTAGAACGTGGGGAAGTACATCAGGCTCTCGAAGTACGAGACAGGCACGTTCAAGGTGACCTGCAGGGTCTTCTCATCCACGGCCTTTACGCCCAGGTCGGTGACAGGCTTGCTGCCGGCAATGACTTCAGCGGCGTTCTGGATCTGGCCGATGTCGCTGAGCATGTAGGAATACTCAGCAGCGGTAGCCGGGTCGGCGGCGCGCTGCCAGCCGAACACAAAGTCGTCGGCGGTCACGGCGTCCCCGTTGCTCCACTTGGCGTCACGCAGGTGGAAGGTATAGGTCTTGCCATCCTCGCTGACGTCCACGCTCTCCGCGAGGGCGGGCACGGCCTTGCCGGTGGCGTCCATCTGCATCAGGCCATCGGTGTAGTTGGCGATGACCTCGAAGCTGGTGCCGTCGGTGGCGATCTGCGGGTCGAGGCTTGCGACCTCCACCTCCACCATCACGTTGAGGGTACCGCCCGCAGCAGCTGCGGCAGTAGCACCGGCGCTGGCAGCGGCGTCTGCCGTGCTGGCCGGGGTGCTGGTGCCACAGGCAGCCATGCCCACGGCCATGATGATGGCCAGGGTGACGGCAGCCAGTGACTTAACCGGATTTTTCTTCATTGTGCTCTCTCCTCCCAATCCTTTTTTGGCGAAAAACGCCATTGTTTAGCAATAGAGCGCTCGCCCCCGAATTCCTTGGACGAGCGCCTTTGCTCTAAACAATGCAACTATACTGCCATGCCCATGGGTTGTCAAGGATTTGCAGGATTTTTATGTTGATCTTTCTTATGACTGCTGTTTGTGCAATTGAGCCCCGACATTGCATTCCGGTTGCAAGAAAACAGCCCCGTAAGGTGATCATTCTTTTGCCGATGCGGTTTTTGGGTGCAGCAAAGAGGCATAAAAGCCCGAATGTCAAGGGAACAAGCGGTTCCCGGTGTATTCATGTAGGGCGGCAATGAGGAAGAACAACTGGTATTTCAGTGGGTGTACTCGGTTCATTGTATCCCATGCGAATGGCGCATTCTGATGGCTTTTTTCCTTTTTTTAATCCAATATGACGGAATCTTTTCTTCTTGTTGCATCTGGAGTACAATCGGAGTATCCCCAAGCGAGGCACAACACGTGTTGCCCGATGTAACTTTGCTATGAAGCACGGGGGACTGGAAAGGAGATACTATGAGAAAACTATTGATCGTTGTAGATTACCAGAACGATTTTGTCAGCGGCAGCCTGGGCTTCCCCGGGGCGGAGCGTCTGGCTGACGGCATCGTTGCAAAAATACGGGCGTACAAGACGCAGGGGGACGACGTTGCCTTCACCTTTGACACCCACGACAAGGCCTATGCCACCACCCAGGAGGGCCGCAACCTGCCTGTGCTCCACTGTGAACGCGGCTCGTGGGGCTGGCAGCTCTTTGGCCCCGTAGCGGGGGAGTGCGATGACACGACGCCGCAGTTTGAGAAGGGGGCGTTTGGCTCGTTGGCACTGGCCAACTGGTTGGAAGGGAAGCAGTACGATGCCGTCGAATTGGTTGGCTTGGTCTCCAACATCTGCGTCGTTTCCAACGCCATCCTTGCCAAGGCGGCACTGCCCGAAGCCGTGGTGACGGTGGACGCCGCCTGCACGGCCAGCCACGACGCGGCGCTGCACGTGAAAACCCTGGATGTATTGGAAGGGCTGCAGATTCAGGTCATCAACCGATAGAAAGGGAACACCCATGGACGAGAACCGTTATCAACTGCTCTGTGATTTCTATGAATTGACGATGGGCAATGGCTATCTTGCCCGTGGGATGGATCGGCGCATCACCTATTTTGATGTGTTCTTCCGCAAGGTGCCCGATGGCGGCGGTTACGCCATTGCCGCGGGGCTCCAGCAGGTCATTGACTACATCCGTACCCTGCGCTTTGACGAGGACGACATTGCCTTTCTGCGGGGCAAGGGCATGTTCTCCGGTGAGTTTCTGGAGTATCTGGCCCGCTTCCGGTTCCACGGCGATGTGTGGGCCGTGCCCGAGGGGACGCCGGTCTTCCCCAACGAACCGATTATGACCGTGCGGGCCCCTGCCATTGAGGCGCAGCTTATCGAAACATATGTGCTGCTCACCATCAATCACCAGTCGCTCATCGCCACCAAGTCCGCCCGCATTGTTCGTGCGGCCCAGGGGCGGCCCGTCACCGAGTTCGGCTCCCGCCGGGCACAGGGGCCGGACGCTGCGGTGCTGGGCGCGCGGGCGGCCTACATCGCCGGCTGCACCGGCACGGCTTGCCTGCTGGCCGACCAGCGCTATGGCGTGCCGGCCGGCGGCACGATGGCCCACTCCTGGGTGCAGATGTTTGACAGTGAATACGAGGCCTTCCTGGCCTATTGCCAGCAGTACCCCCGTGGTGCCACGCTGCTGGTGGATACGTATAACGTGCTCAAAAGCGGCGTGCCAAATGCCATCCGCGCTTTTCAGGAGGTGCTGGTGCCTCAGGGCATCACCCAGTGCGCCATCCGGCTGGATTCGGGCGACCTCACGTACCTTTCGCGCCGCGCGCGCCGCATGCTGGACGAGGCTGGCCTGCCCGGCTGCAAAATCGTCGCCTCCAACGCGTTGGACGAGTTTATCATCACCGACCTCATCGTCCAGGGGGCCTGCATCGATTCCTTCGGCGTGGGGGAGCGGCTCATCACCTCCCGCAGTGAGCCGGTGTTTGGCTGTGTGTATAAGCTGGCTGCCATTGAGGACGAGGCAGGAACGATTGTGCCCAAAATCAAGATCAGCGAGAACGCTGCCAAAGTGACCAATCCCCATTTCAAGAAGGTATACCGGCTGTACGACAGGGCATCGGGCAACGCCTTGGCTGACCAGCTCTGTGTGCATGACGAAACGATCGACGACAGCCAACCGCTGGAGATCTTCGACCCCGAGTTCACCTGGAAGCGCAAGACCATTGAAAACTTCACGGCCGAGGAACTGTTGGTTCCCATCTTCCACGCGGGCGAGCTGGTGTACCAGGAGCCGACCCTTGGGGAGATCCGTGCCTATTGTGCCGCTCAGCTCGACCGCCTGTGGGAAGAAGTCAAGCGCTTTGAGAACCCCCATGAGTACTACGTTGATCTTTCCGTCAAACTCTGGAGCATCAAGCAGCGTCTGTTGGAGGCACAGACCGCTCACGCCTGAGAATGCCGCTGCTCTCGTTCGCCGCCGGCCCAATGCCGGCGGCGTTTTCATGCGCACGCCAGACGATGTGCCCCGCCACCCACGTCCGGTGCCGTCGTTTGTCTGTCTTTGTCGGAAGTGTATCGAATAAATTGAAACGGTTTTACCATGGTTTGAGTGCGCGCAAATCCTACTCTTTGTCTATACATTCATACGCGGGAAGAAGGAAAACGCGTTTTATGGCGAACTGCTTTGGTGTTGCCAGCACGGCAAAACAGCTCGCCATACGAAGGAGGCACTTTATGCTCAAGCCCTATCAGAACTTCAAGATCGCAGGCTATGTGTTCGCTTACTACCTGCAGAAGGCGGACGACGCGGAGATTCAGCGCGCCATCGATTACTACAAGCAATACATGCACCTCGACAAGGTGTACCTGGAGAACCACCGCTCGGTCGTGGACATCCCCGTGGAGCGGATGCGCCAGGTCAAGGCGCTCTTTGAACGGAATGGCATTGAAACGAGTGGTGGCATTACCTCCACGGGTCTGGTGGGGGAGCGCAAGCCCTCGTTCTATGACACTTATTGCTACACCGACCCGGCCCACCGTGCCGTCTATTTGCAGATCGTGCGGGAGTTGGCTGAGGTCTTTGACGAGATCATCCTGGACGACTTCTTCTTCACCGCCTGTAAGTGCGAGATGTGCATCGAAGCCAAGGGGACCAAGAGCTGGGCCCAATACCGACT
>JAEYRA010000200.1 GCA_023409755.1 Bacillota bacterium | reverse complement strand
CGTTAGGGATGTCCATCATTTCCAATTTCGTCAGTTTCTTTGGCTACTACAACCACAGCCGCGGCAAGCTGGAGAAGGCCGAGCAGTGGTACCGCCGGGCGCACAAGTTCGGCCCCATGCCCCCCGCACGGGAGGGCACCTATGGCGTGCTGCTTCTAAAACGCGGCGATTTTGAAGGTGCCATCGCCCAGTTTGACCTGGCGCTGAAGGACCGTGGCTGCAAGGATAACCTTCGCGCCATGATCCGCATGAACCGCGCCATGGCCTACTTCAAGCTGGGGGATACCCAAAAGGCCCTCATTGCTCTGGAAGACATCCACAGCAACTTTAAGAGCCTGCGGGTCTACCAGACGCTGGGCTACGTTTACACCGCCGCAAGGCTCTACGAGAAGGCCGAGCCCTACAACCTGGAGGCGGTGGAGTATGAGCCCGACGACCCGGTTATTCTCGACAACACCGGGCAAATGTACCTGCAGATGGGTGAGTGGGACAAGGCCAAGGAGTATTGCGAGCGCGCCTACGCCGTCAAGCACATCTCCGACGTGTGCTACCACCTGGGCTTGGTGGCCGAGCACGAGGGCCGCGTGGAGGACGCGCTGGCCTACTACCGCGAGGCGCTGACCAAGAACATCGATGCCCTCAACGACGTGACCCGCGACCAGCTCTATGAGCGCATCTTCGCGCTGGAGGGCGACGACGAGCCCGATGATGAGGGCACTGAGCCAGGGGGTACCGAAGACTGAACCCGGCAACCTGTTGTTAAAGCGTTTTTTCCCTTGCAGGCCGGCTGCAATCGCGGTACAATGATTGCGCAATCCGGATTTGCAAATCTCTTTGAAAGGGGTTGATCAAGTGAAGATCCGTAATTTTGAGGTGGGCAGCCTCTAAAACTGCATAGGCAGCGAGCGCGGCGTGCGGGAGGGACAGCAGTCCCTGCCCTGCCGTCGCGGTCGTTGCCGTATACAGGATACCCAAAGCCGCAGGGTTCTCCTGCGGCTTTGCTGCACTTGATTGGACTTCGTTTCAAGGAGAGAGTATGAAATATCGCAACGCGAAGGCGTTTTTGCCGCAGGATTTGCTCTGCGAGCTGCAGAAGTTCGCCCAAGGGGAGCTCATCTATGTGCCCAGCTCCAACCAAAAGGCCCGCTGGGGCGCGGTCAGCGGCTCCCGCCGGCACTACGAGCAGCGCAACCACCGCATCGTGCAGCAGCACAGGGAGGGCTCCCCGGTGGACGCGCTGGCACGGGAGTATTGCCTGACGACCGACAGCATCAAGAAGATCCTCAAGGCCAACAATGGCGATTGAGTTCGCTCTTGCCATAGCCGGGTACTTGTGGTACACTCAAGCCAATCTTGCACGAGGAGTAACAACAGCATGCACGCTTCTGACCGTATGATGAGGGTTCTGGCCAACTGAAGGGGTAGTCTACCCTTTTTTCGGCCAAACCTCATACGGAATGAAACTGCATCGCTGTTGTTTTTGTTTGCCGCCTTGGGCGGTTGACCCGGTCCGTGCCCGGGTTTTGGGAAGAAGAGGCGATGGCCCCTTCTTTTTTTATTGGAAAGGTGATGGATATGAGCATTTTGACGATAGAGCATCTGAACCATGGCTTTGGGGAGAAGCGTCTCTTCCAGGACGCCGAGCTGCGCCTGCTGCCCGGCGACCACATGGGCCTGACAGGCCCCAATGGCTCGGGCAAGAGCACCCTTATCCGCCTGGCAGCTGGCCAGCTGCTGGCTGAGGGCGGCCAGATTGCCTGGCAGCCCCGGGTAACGGTGGGGTATCTCGACCAATACGCCAGTGTGGACCCGGCGCTGTCCATTCTCGACTATCTGCGCACCGCCTACCGCGGGCTCTTTGAGACCGACGCGGAGCTTGCGCGCACCCATGAGGCACTGGCTCACGCCGGGGCTGGGGAGCTGGAGCGTCTCATCGCCCGGGCCGACCGGCTGCAGCAGGCGCTGGAACGCGGCGGCTTCTACGCCATTGACAGCCACATCGCCCGGGTGGCGGCGGGGCTGGGCGTAGCGGCCCTGGGGTTGGAGCGGCCGGTGGGCGAACTCTCCGGCGGGCAGCGGGCCAAGGTACTGCTGGCGAAACTGTTGTTGGAGGCCCCCGACGTACTGTTGCTGGACGAGCCCACGAACTTCCTCGACCGGTCGCACATCGACTGGCTGGGCAAGTTCCTGCGGGGGTTCGAGGGGGCGTTCCTCATCGTGAGTCACGACGGGGCGTTCCTGGACACGGTGACCAACTGCATCTGCGACATTGCCTTTGGGCAGATCAACCGCTACACCGGCAGCTATGCCAGCTTCCTCGCTCAGAAGGAGCAGCGGCGGGAGGAGTATGTTCGCCAGTACCAGCGCCAACGCGAGGAGATTGAGCGGTTGGAGGACTACATCAACCGCAACCGCGTGCGCACCGCCACCGCCCGCCAGGCCCAGAGCCGCATCAAGCGTCTCAATCGCATTGAGCGGATGGAACGCCCTACCGTGGCGGTCAAGCCGGTGTTCCGCTTCCGCCACAGCCCTGTGCCCGAACCCCTGCTGCTGGAAGTGGAGGGCTTGGCCATCGGCTACCAGTACCCGCTGCTCACCGGCATCAACCTGACCCTGCGGCAAGGCCAGCGGGTGGCGGTGCGGGGGTTCAACGGCATTGGCAAGACGACGTTTTTAAAGACGATCGCCGGTGAACTGCCTTCGTTGGGCGGGCAGTATCACTTCGCCGACCGGGTGGCGGTGGGGTACTACGAGCAGGACCACCGCTGGCGGAATGCCGCCTCCACCCCGCTCGATGAAATCTGCGCGGCCTATCCCCGCCTGTCACCCCAGGAGGTGCGCAGTTATCTGGCACGTTGCGGCATCCGACGGGAGCATGTGGAGAAACCACTTTCCACCCTCAGCGGCGGTGAGCAGGCCAAGGTCAAGCTCTGCCGGCTGATGATTGCACCGTGCACGCTGCTCATTCTGGATGAGCCGACCAACCACCTGGACGCCGACGCCAAGGAAGCCCTGCGGGAGGCACTGGCTGCCTTCGATGGCACGGTGCTGCTGGTAAGCCACGACGACCACTTTTACGAAGGCCTGGTGGACCGGGTCTTTGACGTGGAGCGGTTGCTGCGGCGCTAAGGAGAGGAGGGGTGGCAAATGGCGGTCATCACCGCGCATGGTGTGACACTCACCGGTAGAGCCGGTGGGGTTGGCCTGGTGCTGAGGCCCCTGTGCGACGACCATCTGCCGCTGTTGTACCGGTGGAACGCTGACCCTGAGATCGTATACTGGGAGGAGAGTGGGCCGGGCAAGACCCCGGTCTACACGGCGGAGGAACCGCCCCACATCTACGACGAGAAAGCGGTGCGGAGTATCTATGGGGCCGTGTCGCGCAGCGCCTTCTGCTTCCTGGTGGAGGCGGACGGGCAAGCAATCGGGGAGTGTTGGCTCCAGCGGATGAACCTGCCGGAGGTGTGTGACCTGTATCCGGGGCAGGATGTGCGCCGGATCGATATGACGATCGGCGAAAAGGAGTTTTGGGGCAGGGGAATCGGCACCGGTTTAGTGGGCATGCTTGTCGAGTTTGCTTTTCGGCTCGAGCGGGTCGATGTGCTGCATTGCCTCGTGGGGGATCACAATGCCCGCAGCCAACGAACGTTTTTGAACAACGGATTTCGCCTGTTCCCTGCTGACGACCTGCTCCAGGGACTCCGTGGGAATGAGGAAACCCATTTTGCTCTGACAAAGCAGGAATACGCCCGCGGGAACGGATGCGGTCGCCGGTCATAAAAGGACGGAGCAACGTGCTCCGTCCTTCTCGTTTATGCTCCGTTCTTTTTTGCTGGCTTGTTCTTTGGTGGGCTCCGCCGGTTGTTGCTGGCCACGGTCTCCTCAGGGGTGGGTGTGGTCTCCGGTGCGGTGGAAACCTCCGGTGTGGGGGTTGGCGTGGCCGTCCACCCCGGCAGCGGGAAGGGCCACACGAAGCCGCCGGTCGCGGTGGGCTCGGGCGCAGCGGGCACCACGACCTCTTGGCTCGCGGTGGGCTGACCGGTCACGTTGATGTCCGGGTGCACCGGCAGCGCATAATACTGCCAGGTTCCGGCGGTGGCGGTTATGTCCTCATACTGGATGGCTTTACCCGCGTTGCCGGTGAACGAGGCGATCCTGGCCGTCTGCCCCAGCATGTCCACACGGTAGAGATCGTACCGGGCGAAGGACTGCACGATGGTAAACGACAACTGCGGCAGATTTCTGGCGGAGAGGGTGGCCGAGAAGTCCGTGGGCGTTGCAGGCATCTGCCAATAGTTGCTCGTCTCGGTTGGTACCGCGTCGGTGGGGAAGTATTCATACAGCTTGGAGTCCTCAGGCGTAAGCTCCGAGGCCAGCAGCTGCTTCTGGGTGTCGTAGAGCGCCTTCTTGTCGAGCGCAACCATCGTCACCGTGTCCGGGATGGTGAAGTCGGGTGCGTCCTTGTCCTTGTAGAGGTAGTCAAACACGCCCTTGACGATCTTGGCCGGGTACTTGCCGCCCGTCACACTGCTGGCGAGGTAGTGTTCGTCGTCGGTCTTGTCAAAGCCCTCCCACGCCACGATGGTGTACTTGGGGTTGTAGCCGGCCAGCCACACGTCGCGGTTCTTGCTGCCTTTCCAGTTGACGGTGCCGGTCTTGGCGGCCACCGGCAGGTTGCTGGTGCCCAGGAGCTTGGCCGTGCCTTCCTGGGCGGCGTCCTGCAGCATGGAGGTGACGAGGAACGCCGTGGAGGAGCTCATCGCCAGCGTGGTCTCGTGTTTGTTTTCGTAGAGCACTTTACCATCGGCATCCGTGATCTGGTCAATGAAGGAACCCTTTGCATATCGGCCGCCGTTGGAGAAGGCTGTGTAGGCTGAGGCCAACTCCATCGGCGTGACACCCTCTGTAAAGCCGCCCAGCGCCAGCGCCAGGCTGTCATCACCCTTAGCAAAGGGGATCCCCAGGCGGCTGGCAAAGTCCTTGGCCGTGGTGAGCCCCACGTCGTTCAGGATCTTGACCGCCGAAACATTGATGGAATTGACCAGCGACGTGCGCATGGTGACCCAACCGCGGTACCTGTCGCCGGAGTTGGAGGGAGAGTAGCCGTTGAAGTCGGTCTTTTCATCGAGGATCATGGAGGCCGGGTTGTAGCCATAGCGGTCGATGGCTGGGCCGTAGACCAGCGCGGGTTTGATGGTGGAGCCGGGTTGGCGGCGTGCGCTGGTGGCACGGTTGAGGCCCATGCGGGTGGTGTACTCCCGCCCGCCCACCACGGCGCGGGCCGCGCCGGTCTCACTGTCCAGCACGATGAGTGCGCCTTCCACCGGGGTGCCGTCCTTGGCGTCCTTGGGGAAGGAGTCGTCGTCAGCCATCAACTTGTCGCACTGGGTCTGCAGCTTCCGGTCCATGGAGGTATGGATGCGGTACCCGCCGGAGACGAGATCCTCATAATCGAGGTTTAGGAGCCCCAACGCCTCGGTCACCGCCGCGTCCATGAAGTAGCCGTAGTCGTTGGATTTTTTGCTGTCGAGCTTGAGCTTGACCTCCTCGTCCTTCCCTTCGTTCATCTCGTCTTCATCGATGAACCCGTACTTGTTCATGAGGCCCAGGATGAGGTTGCGCCGTTCAATGGAATTATCAAGGTGCAGGTGAGGGGCGTACTTGGCCGGGCTTTTCAGAATGCCGGCCAGCAGCGCCCCTTCAGCGGTGGTCAGTTTGTCACACGTTTTGCCAAAGTAGGACTCCGCCGCCGCCTCAATGCCGTACGCGCCGTTGCCAAAGTAGACGGTGTTGAGGTACATCTCCAGGATCTCATCCTTGCTGTACGTCTGCTCCAGCTGGATGGCCAGCCGCGCCTCTTGCAGTTTGCGTGTCCAGGTTTTCTCGTTCGTCAGGTGGGTGAGCTTGATGAGCTGCTGGCTGATGGTGCTGGCGCCCTGTGCCTTGGAGCCCTGTTTGATGTCTTCCAGCAGGGCGCCGAAGATGCGGCGGATGTCCACGCCCGAGTGGGAGTAAAACCGTACGTCCTCGGTGGCAATGAAGGCCTTTTGCACCTTCCCCGGCACCTTATCGAGCGATACCCAGATGCGGTTTTGACCGCTGGAGACGCCGGCGACCTCTTTGCCGTCCTTGTCATAAATGAGCAGGGACTGAGCCTGGTTGGCGATCTTGGCCGGGTCAAAGCTCTTCCAGTCCGTGACGTTGATGAGCCAGATGAACAACACGATGGCCGCGGCCATGCCTAAGAGCGTCAGCCCACCGGCAATCTTGGCAGCATTGATGAAGATCCGCTTCCAGTTCCGCTTCCCTTTGTTCCCCTTAATTCTTTTCAGCTGTGTGCGTGCCAAAGCAGCCTCCGTCTCTTCTTCCCTGTGTGCATAGCATACCCATGGCAAACGCACCGCAACGGGTGCGCGATGCGTGGGTTGCTGGCAGCAAAGGCAAAATGTGCATGTCGCTCAGCGGCGCCATGCTCTGCCCATTGTACACCATGTTTTTGAAGAAAGTGTGAATGGCACGGCGAAGGCGCAGAGCGCTGCCTTTCACACGCCGGCGGTGGGCGGCACAACCTATTGGCCGTGCTGCGCCATGGGCCAAAAATCATGTGCATACATCTATTGTGCCCTGCGCATACTGTGCTGGAAGGCGCTGCCTGTGCTGGCGGTTTGTGGCAGCCTTTGTCACAGGCCGCGTTCGTCAAAAGCCCTGTTCTTTCGAGGAAGGCGCGGCGCGGAGCAGCGGCGAAGGGTTGGCTTCCGGGAAGGAGGAATCACGGTGAACGTAAGACTGGAGGAGCGCCCCACAGAGGTCATCGCGTGGCTGACGGGGGAACTCGACCACCACGCGGCAGAGTTTGTGCGGCGTGAGCTGGACACAGCCCTTGACATGCGCAAGGGCTGCCGGCTGGTGCTGGACATGTCGGGCCTGAGCTTTATGGACAGCTCGGGCATCGGCGTCATTCTGGGGCGCTACAAGAAAGTGAAGGCCGCCGGCGGCAGGCTTGCCGTACGAGGTGTCAACGAGAAGATGGACCGCATTTTGCGGCTGGCCGGGCTCTACCAGGTGGTGGAGCGGGAGGGAGGACGAAAGGCATGAGGGGACGCAACGAAATGGTGCTGGAGATTCCGGCCCTCTCAGAGAACGAGAGTTTCGCCAGGGTGGTGGTGGGGGCGTTCCTGGCACGGCTTAACCCCACGCTGGAGGAGCTGTCCGACGTCAAGACCGCCGTATCCGAGGCCGTCACCAACTCGATTGTCCATGGCTATGGCAACCGGGGTGGCACCATCGTCATCCGCGCGGCGGTGCAAGGCTACGAGCTGACGGTGGAGATTGCCGACGAGGGCCGGGGCATCGAGGACGTGGAGCAGGCCATGCAGCCGTTCTTCACCACCCAGCCCGAGCAGGAGCGCTCCGGCATGGGGTTCACGGTGATGCAGAGCTTCATGGATGAGCTGGACGTGCAGAGCGAGCCGGGCCACGGCACCACCGTGCGCATGGTCAAACGCGTCACCCCACCGCCGGCGTCGCCCGACGTGCATTAGCATGGGCCGCGAACCGACCAGGGCGCAGACCGCGACCGACACCCTGGACCTGCTGTTGCGGGCCCGGGCCGGCGACGCTGCCGCTGAGGAACAACTGATCCGTGAGAATCTGGCCCTCGTCCACAGTGTGGCCAAGCGGTTCCGAGACCGTGGGGCCGAGTACGAGGACCTGTTTCAGATTGGCTGCGTGGGTTTTGTCAAGGCCATCAAGAACTTTGACATGAGCTACAACGTGTGCTTCTCCACCTATGCGGTGCCCATGATCATGGGGGAAATTCGCCGTTTCCTGCGGGACGACGGGCCTATGAAGGTCAGCCGCTCCATCAAAGAGAAGGCACGCACGCTCATGGCCGCCCAGGAGAGGCTCTTCACCCGCCTGCAGCGGGAACCCACCTCCGGCGAGATCGCCGAGGAGGCAGGCATCCCGGCGGAGGAGTTGGCCTATGTGATGGAGGCGATGAACCCCATCAGCTCCATTGAGGAGGAACTGAACCCCGGGGCCGAGAACCCGGTGCGCACCATCGACCGCGTGCAGGATGACAGCGGCCGCCCCGACACCCACATCGACCGCATCCTCGTCAAGGAACTTCTGGGCTCACTGGAGCCGCGGGAACGACAGATCATCCTGCTGCGCTACTTTCAGGAGAAGACCCAGAGCGAGATTGCCGCGACCATCGGCGTTTCACAGGTGCAGATCTCCCGACTCGAGAGTAAGATCCTCGCCAAGCTCCGTGGCATGGTGGCGGGGGGGTAGGCATGTTCGCCTTCGCCGCTACGCGACGAAGGCGAGGGGAAAGGAGCTTGTTCAAGCTTGTTGTCGGCCGCGCGACGCACAGGTCGCCGCGCGGCGTTTTGCTGCTGCTCGTGCCAGCTTTCCCTTGGAGGCGCGCCTGTGGGCGGGAGGCGGTGTGTGCCACGGGCGGGCTGTGGGTGCGCCTCGACCGGATGAATCGGCTCTCGGCTTCCGGGGATGACTTCTGTACAGGGTTTGGGCGTTTGGCTTTCATATGGGGTGTTCAACAACATAGATCGAGCATACTTTGATGAGAAGCCGCTGTGGGCGGGAAGGGTGCGCCCTTCGGGTCTTGTTTGCAACGTCCGGCCAGCACGTGTT
>JAEYRA010000190.1 GCA_023409755.1 Bacillota bacterium | reverse complement strand
TCCGGAACTTCTGCTGCTCAATTGCAGGCGAGGGTTCTCCGTCCGGCCCTTTCGTGATGAATTCTGTCAGCATCATGCCGGGGGAAAGATGGCCGACCAGTACGCCGGTTCCGGCCAGTTCTTTGGTCAGCCCCTTTGTAAAATACGTGAGCGCCGCCTTCGTTGTACCATAAAGCACCGTGCGGGCCTCAACCATGCCGTTGGAGCCGAGCCCCTCCATGTTCCAGATTTGCCCGCCCCCCTGCGCCAGCATGTGAGCGGCAGCCACCTGCGAACCGTAGATCATCCCTTTCAGGTTCGTGTCCACAACAGCGTGGATGTATTCCTGCTGCGTATTGTGAATCAGCTCATAGGGCACATTTCGGCCGGCGTTGTTGATCCAGATATCCACGCGGCCCCATTGTGCGGCTGCTGCATTCCAAAGCCCTTCCACGTCAGCCATCTTACGTACATCGCAAGGGACGAAGAGGACCCTATCGCCAAACTTGCCCAGTTCCTTTGTAGCGTGTGACAGCGATGCTTCGGAGCTGCCGGAAACGGCCACGTTGCAGCCGGCCATCAGGAATTCACGGGCCATACAAAGCCCCAACCCCCTGGAACTCCCGGTGACGATGACGGTCTTCATGGGCAGTGCTCCTACATGTTGATACCACTATTATATACGGTTTTTACCAAAGTTATAGTGTTTCTATACCCCTGCATACGCCAATCCGTAGCTGCTGCGGCATCTGCCAATGACAAGAGAACACTGTAAACAGTCCTATGGCAAAGACGGGGATGACCTCTCATACGCAGAATATTTCGCAGTATGCCTATTGTCTGTGTTCACACTCCGACCAGAATGAGGGGATAAATACCCCGGTTTTGATATAATCCATCAATGGCCCGTATATTTTGGGCACAAAGGGAATCGTATGGAGCTCAGAGAGCTTGATCCACTTTGCAACCGACGTTATCGTTGGATCATCGGGGTTATTATCCGGATGTGAAGGTGTCTGAGGCGAGATATTCTCATTCCGATAACATCGGAAAAAGAAACTGATGTGATGGCCGCTCCCGTAGTAATAACCACAGCTTTTTGGTTCATATTCGAGGGAAAAGACCAGTTCTCCCACGGTAATTGACAATCCTGCTTCTTCCATCACTTCTCTGATCACGGCTTGTTTTGCCGTTTCATTATTCTCGATTCCGCCTCCGATAAAGTTGTAGTATTTCCCGCCGCCAAATTCATTGAGCAGTATTTTGTCCTCATGCAAGATGATTGCTCTTGAACTTACCCGGATTTTATAGCTCGATTCAAACACCTTTTAAGACCTCCCCAAATAGCAATGACCGCAGTGGTAGGCTGTTTGCAGAATTTGGCTGTTTCGCAGAAGCCCTATTTTGCGTAGTGCTCCGTATACGGGCACCAGGCCATACACTTCAGGCACAAGGCGCAGAGCTTCCTGTCTAGGATCTCATCTCGACTGGTGGTAACGCTCCATGGTTTGCCGTGCAGGGCATTGGTCGGGCACACGTCCACGCAGAGGCTGCAATCACCGCATTGGGGCTCTTTCAGCGGTTTGCTCATGGTGACAAAGGGTGCGGTGGTCAGCACTTTCCCCAGCAGAAGCGCACAGCCGTATTGATCGTTGACCAGCAGATTGTTTTTGCCGATAAACCCCAGCCCGGCTCGGAGTGCCACCGTTTTATGCGGCAGACGTGCGAATTTCAACTTTGCAGTGCTTTGGTACCCTTCGGCTTCCAGCCGATCCTCCAGCTTGGCGGCCAGGGCATCCATCTTGCGCTCGGTGGAGTTCATCTCATTCCGTTTTGGTTTCCGGTCGGCTCGGAGGTCATTGATGTACTCCTTCGAGAGGGCTTTGCCAAAGAGAACAGCGCACGTGTAATCGTCGACGGCGTCCGCTGGCAGTGCAGCGGCATCGACGAAATAGACAAAATCCGCGCCGTTGTCTTTCAGGTACTGCTCCCAAGATTCGTTCAGCTCCATGTTTATCTCTTATGTCTCCCCATAAACTTCAGCATAACCATTGTGCTGCAGCCAGTCCCCTTGCCAGTTCTCCCTTTGTGTGGCGCGTTCGCTGTCCCGCCCTATTCCCCCACGGGCAATGCCGCGTCGAGCCCCGCCAGGTGCTCCTGGCAGTTGGTGCGCACCACCCGGCGCAGGCCCGGTTGGCACACCCATTCGTGCAGGCCGGTGTCGCCGGTGGTGAAGGTCACGTCGCCGTCAAAGGGCAGGCGCAGGAAGCAGCGGGCGAGTTGGTCGATGGTGCCGCCGTGGCTGACGACGACGACCGTATCGTCGGGGTCATTCTCGTGGAGCAGCCGGGCGAAGAGCTCCTCGGCCCGGGCGCGGAAGGCGAGCGGTGGCTCCTGCCCCCAGGCTGCCCGGTGGGGTGGCAGGCCCTCCACCCGGGGGTAGAGGCGGGTGGCTTCCTCCCGCGAGAGGCCCGCCAACAGGCCGTTGTCGTGTTCCCGCAGCTCGCGCTCCACTGTGAGCGGCGCACCGGTGGCGGCCGCCACCAGCCGGGCTGTGGCCAGTGCCCGCTGCAGGGGGCTGCTCCACACGGCGTTCACCGGGTAGCGCCCGGCAATCCACCGGGCCGCCCGCCCGGCTTGCTCCAGCCCCATCGCCGTCAGGGGGTAGTCGGCGCTGCCCTCGTGCACGCCCAGAATGTCGGCCTCCGATTGCCCGTGCCGCATCACCAGTAAACGCATGTCAGTTCTCCTTCGCAGCGGGGTAGGCCGCTTCCCAGTCCTCCCGCAGAATGGCCCACTGGGTCGTGTCCACAAAGGCCCCGTGCACCAGCGAACGGCCCCGGGCAGTCCCCTCGTAGGTCATGCCGGCCTTCTCCATCACCCGGCCACTGGCGGGGTTCTTCACGCTGTGGCGGGCCTCGATGCGGTGGAGCGGTGTGCGGGTGAAGGCAAAATCCACCACCGCCCGCAGCGCCTCGGTCATGATGCCCTGGCCCCACCAGGCCCTGCCCAGACAGTAGCCCGCCTCGGCCCAACGGTTGTGCTCACTGAGGGCCACAAACTCAAGCGCCCCAATGGCCTCGTCGCTGCCCCGCAGGGCGATGCACCAGTGGTAGCAGGCGGGGTTGTCATACCGGGCAATCCAGCGCTCCAGCACGTCGCGGGTGGCCTGCACCGTGCCATGGGGGGCCCACTGCAGGTGCCGGCAGACTTCGGCACTGTTGGTCCAGTTGGCGAAGGCCGCCGGTGCGTCCTCCGGCCGGAAGCGGCGCAGCCGCAGCCGCCCGGTCTCAATCACCTGGGTGCCTGGGTGGGTGGGCAGTTGCATGGCAATGTCTCCTTTTCGGGTTGGCGAGGTTCTCCCGGGGCTCATTCCCCGCCCAGCAGGAACCGCAGGTAATCAGCCAGATAGGCGTTGGTGTAAGCGCTGTCGTGCCCGCCCTTGCCCACGAAGTAGGTGTACTCGGCGGTTTTGTTGCCGGCCAGCGCCTGGCTGAGCTCATAGGTGCCCTGGTACACATAGGGGTCGAGGTCGCCGCAGTCGATGAAGATCGAGAGGCCCGACAAATCCGCCGTGGCGGCCAGGGCGTTGGGGTAGTCGCTGGCGGTCTTCTCCTGGGTGGGGAAGAGCACCTGCACGGGCAGGCCGTTCCACTGCACGGCGGGGCTGTGGCCGCCCACCCGGCTGAAGAGGTCGGGGTGCCGAAACGCCGTGTGCAGCGCCGCGAACCCTCCGCTGGAGAACCCACAGATCATTCGCCCCGACCGCTTGGCAATGGTGCGGTAGGACTGGTCGATGGTGGGGATCAGTTCGTCCACATAGTAATCCTCGTAGGACCCGGTCTGGATGCCACTGGTGGGGTCGCTGCTGCCAAAGGACACAAAGCCCGGTTCCTCGCTGGTGTTCACGAGGTAGCTGTTCTCAAAGGAGGGGAACACCAGAATGGCCGGTGGGATGTCGCCGGCTGCCATCAGTTCCTCGGCTCGCTCGGGGATCTGGTTGCTCTCCAGGCAGCTGTCAGCGTTACCGCCGAAGCCGTGCAGCACATAGAGCACTGGGAAGCGCCGGTCGCCGTCGTAGCCCTCGGGCAGGTAGACGTTGAGCTTGAGGTCACGCTCCAGTAAATCGCTGTGGAAGGTGGTGCGCTCCAGCGTGCCGCGCAATGGCGGGAAGACCGTGGGCGTGGGCGCCGGGCTGGGCGTGGGCGTCGGCAGGGGGGTGCGCCCGGTGCGGGTGGCCGTTGACGTGGCGGCCGGGGCCGCGCTGGCAACAGTGGCTGCCGCAGGCGTGGCCGGCACTGCGGCGGGGGAACCCGCCGTGGCTGCGCAGGCAGCCAGCAGCGCTGCCAGCAACAGGGCGGTTGTGGCGGTGATCCATCGGCGGGGCATGGCAGACCCTCCTTCCCGCTTGCGGATGGGAGGAATTGGGTACAGTATACCGTTCGAGAGGTTGGGTTTCAATCCCAAACCGAACGGCGCGCACCGGGGGTGCCAAGGGCTGGAGAATCTGCTAGAATGGGCCAAAGGGCAATGCCCGGTGAAGGGAGCCGCCTCATGAACGTGAAGGAAGCCATCTACGCCCGCCGCAGCGTGCGCAAATACCAGGACCGCCCGGTGGAGGCCGAGAAACTGGAGGAGCTGACGCGTCTGGGGGCCGCCGCGCCTTCGGCCCACAACCGCAAGCCGTGGGTCTTCCTGCTGGCCAACGACCCCGACACCATGGAGCGGGTGCGCACGGCCACACTTTTCGGGCGCTTCGGCGCGCCGGCGGCCATCGTGGTGTGTGGTGACAAACGCAGGATGATGCCCCTGGTGGCGCGGGACTTCTGGGTGCAGGACTGCTCCGCCGCCATCCAAAACATGCTGCTTGCTGCGGTGGAGATGGGCCTGGGGGCGGTGTGGCTGGGCTGCTGGCCCCTGAAGCAGGGCAGCGACCGGTTGCGCGCGCACCTCCACCTGCCCGACCACCTGGAACCGCTGGGCACAGTGTACCTGGGCTACCCCGCCGAGGAACACGAGCCCCGCACCCAGTGGGAGGACGGCATGACGCTGTGGCTGAAGGACTTGCCCGGCGGCAAAGGGGAATAACCGAATCAAACAGGGCAATTCCTGCGGTTGTCGTCGTTACTCCGTTAGGATGCGTGCTTTGGCCTCCCTGCACGCCTCCAAGACGGCGATGGCCGCGTCCCGGCCGGCGGTGGGGTGGCAGTACATCGCCCACAGCCGGTCAAAGAGCGGCGCATCGCCCGGCAGATGGCGTCTCAGCGCCTCATATACGAACTCCATATCCCGCTCATAGATGCCGTGCTCCAGCAGCCGCCGCCGTTGGAAGCACTTGAGCATGTCCTTGCCCGTCAGGCGGGTGTAGCGCACCACTTCGTCCGCTGGCAGGGTGGGGTTCCGCAGGGCCGTCTCATAGTCACGCAGAATGCCATCAATATCCGGGTGCCATAGGTCGGCCAACTGGGCGACGGGCAGGGTCACTTCCCCGGTGGTGTAGCGGTCCTCACCAGTCAGGCAGAAGGAATCGGTGCGAACAATGAGCTCATATTCGGGGTGGGCGGCGATGGCCCCGTCGCTCATCATCTGCAGGTCCACCTTGGTCACCAGCGGGTACTGGGCGGCCAGGGCGCGTGTTCGCTTGTCGAGGTCGCGGCGCACGTCCTCCGGCACGTCTTCCAGCGTTACGGCCAGAACATCCAGGTCGGAGCTGCCGGGTACGGCATTGCCCCGGGCTACCGAGCCCAGCACACGTACCTCCCGCAGGGTGGGGCCCAGCGCGGCCTGCAGCAGGGCGGTCACATCGCCCAGCAGGGGCAGGTATTCGGGGGGCACCCGGGCGAGGGAGGTTTGGTTGCGCAGGGTAATGAGTCGTTCCATTCACATGCCCTCCCTTTGCTTCTGTTGCAGGCATTCCCGGTTGTCACTTTCGCTTCGTTGTATGGGGTTACCTTGTTTGCCTGTGTGGCCACCCAAGGAATTGCCGGGGTGGTGATTGATAACAATGCGCAGGACATGGCATCGGGGACATGGCCGACGCTGGTGGCGGCGGGTGGGGCAAGTGGCAGTGGGAACTCATGTGTGAAGCACCTCTTTTCGGGCACCTGATCTGCATTTAAGGGAAACGCGCTGCGCTGGGCGGCACTTTTGGTAAGCGCCAAAAGTGCCCAAAAGCGCCCAGGAGGCGCGGGCGAACTCCCAAGACCGGACAATCGGCACAGATTGGGAGGCAGCGGCGGGTAACTCGCCGGGGCATTGCGGGGCAATGCCCCGGCTCAGACATCCCCGCCCGCTGTCGCATGCCGAGTGCCGTCGATTGCCCGGGGGGAAGTTCGCAACGCGCACGAAGGATGGTACGCCCAGCCCCGCTGTGTGAACACCACTCCCCGCTGCGGGAGCCGCACCCTACAGCCGCGTCGCGGGTTTACCCCGCAGCGGCGCCCCACAGCCCGTCCGTGGCACTCGGCCCATCCCGCGTGAGCGGCGTCTCCTCCGTAGGAGCTCTGCACGACCAACATAGACAAACGCCCCGCGGCGACATGCGCGGCGCGGGGCGAACGGTAACTCGTGACGAGCATTCCTGCTCGAGCCCGTCGCGTAAGCGGCGGGCTCGAAAGCGAAGCGCAGCTAGCGCACTTTTACGTATTTTTCCGGGTTCACCGGCTTGCCGTTAATGCGAATCTCAAAATGGCAGTGGGGGCCGGTGCTGCGGCCCGTGCTGCCAGCGAGGGCGATGATTTGCCCCTGTTTGACCTTCTGTCCCTTCTTCACCAGCAATTTGGAGTTGTGGCCATAGCGGGTCTCGATGCCGTCACCATGGTTGATTTTCACCAGCAGCCCATAGCCTGAGACCGAGCCCGAGTAACTGATGGTGCCGCTGCGGCTGGCGTAGATGGGTGTGCCGGTGGGGCAGGCCAGGTCCACGCCGTAGTGCCAGCGTGTCACGCCGTTCAGCGTGCGAACCTTGAAGGTGCTGGTCAGCCGGTAATTCTTCACCGGCACAATGAACTTGCCGGAGGTCGCGGTGCCGCCGTCGTCGCTGGTGGGCACCTTCTTGGTGCCGCGCAGTACAATCTGGTCGGTGGCCTTTGTGAGTACGGTTTGGCTCACGATCTCATGGACCGACTCCATGCCGTTGATGTAGGTGACGCGGGCCACGACCTGCCGCTTGCCATCCTTGCCCTCTTGAGTCACCTGCTTCTGGGTGGTGTAGAGGTCGGCGGACTTCTTCTCCACGGTCTCAAAGGGCAGGGCTTCCTCGCGGGTCACGGTGTCGGTGAAGCGGACGTTCAGCCAACGCCGGGGTTTGATGGCGTTGATCTGCTGGTCGGGCTGTATGACGTCGGTGGAGGCTACCTCGGGGTTGGCCTTGCGCAGGTCGGAGACCTTGAGCCCGAACTTCTTGGCGATGCGCGAGAGGCTGTCGCCCTTTTGCACGGTGTACCAGTTGTCCTCCGCCCCCGCGCCCAGCTGCAGGGTGCGGGCTGCCTCATTCGTGTCGCACACCAGGCCGTAGTCGGTGGTCATCTCCTCCACCTTCACGTCCTCCACAAAACCAATGTCGGCGCGTTCCCGGCCTTCGGGCACATCGCGGAAGGGCTGGAGGATGCTGTTGAGGGCCTGCTGGGCCTCGGCGGTGGTTTTCAGCGCCACAGCCGGGCGGTCGTTGACGGTGATGACCGAGGCCACCACATCCACGTCGATGTTGTCGCGCAGGGTTTTCTGGGTCTGCTTGGCCGTAAGCAGGCTGCGCTCGTCCACCACCACGGGCCGGAAGGTTAACTCCTGCTTGAGTTCCACCTCCATGCCATAAGTGGTCTTGAGATCGTCCTGAATGGCGGAGAGGGCGTCTCGGGCGTCGTCGGCGCTGGCGGTGACACCCAGCACACGGCCGTCAAACACAAGCTGCTGGCCGTCCACCATGCGGGGCAGGGCAAAGAGTGCCAGCGCACCAAGGGTAAGGCCCACCGCCAGCACGGCCACGCCGCAGGCAAGGGCCAGCCACTGCCACTGGAACCCCCGCCGGGCCGGGCGCAGCGCCAGGGCCACGGGGTTGTAGGGGGCAAGCGCGGTGGAGGGCCGCACACGGCCGACGTGCCGCCTACCCAGCCGCAGGGCAGACAAGCCCCGACGCCGCGGCGTGGAGAAGGACGGCGCGCTTTGACCTATGGTTCGATGTTTGCGTCCCGATACTCTCATCCAGTGTGGTTCCCCGTAGGGTTCCTCCTTTGTGTTCCAGCTGCCGGGCCGGGGGCGCTACTGCGCCTGCCCCAGCTCCTGGGTCAGCCAGTCGGTCAGCTCCCGCCCGGTGGCGTGCTCCAGCGCGTCCTCCAGGGCTTCGCGGTCGGCAATGCCCAGCCGGTTGGCGGTGTAATAATCCCTCATCCCCTGGAAGAAGGCGTCGTCGCCCACCTCTGCCCGTAGGGCCTGCAGCACCGCGGCCGTGCGGTCATAGACCCAGGCGGAGTAGCTCGTGGCGTTGTCGTAGCGGTAGCTGGGCAGGTCGGCCCGGGTGTCGTCGGTGTCGGCGTCCATCTGCCGGTAGTCTGCCAGGTAGTCAATCTGCTGGCGGTAAACGTCGCGGTAACTCTCGCCCCGGCATTTCTCAAAGAACACCTGGGTGGTAAACTCAGTCAGACCCTCATCGAGCCAGGGCAGCTCTACTTCGTCGTTGCCCACGGCGGCGTACCACCACTGGTGGGCGGTTTCGTGGGCCACCACGAGGTCGAGAACCGGACGGCTGGAATAATTCTGGTACAGCGTGCTGTCAATGAGCACCATGCCCGGGTACTCCATGCCGCCGATGTAGAAATCGGTCTGCACCACCGAGAACTCCCCGTAGGGATAGGCGCCATAAAGGGCGTTGTAGAGCTCGATGGACTGGGCGGCGGTGGAAAGGGCCTGCCGGCCGGTGGTTTCGTCGCCGGCGAGCCAGTAGGAGCGCACCAGTACGCCGTCCACTTCGGTGGATTCCACCCGGAAGTGGTCGGACGCGACAAAGCCAAAGTCCCGTCGGGCGGGGGCGTTCACCGTCCACACCACCCGGTCGCCGTCCTCCTGACGGGCGGTGAGCCCGGTTGTGGCCAGCGTGTAACCGGCTGGCGCGGTGATGGTGGCGTTGTAGTCGGCAACCTCACTGTAAAAGGGGTCGCCCATCTCGTAGTAGGGATAGTCGTGCCACTGGCCGGCGTCGTACACCGACAGGATTGGGTGGCAGTTGACCAAGGAAAACGTATCCTCCCCATAGCCGAAGCGGCCATAACAGTTGGGGATGGTCACGGTGTAGTCAATCGTTACGGTGGCGGTGTCGCCGTGCGCGAGGGTTTTTGGCAGCTTCACCCGCAGCACCTGCTGCTGCTCGCCGGTCACGGCCCACTTAAGGGCGGTCCCGTCGCCGGTCACCCCGTCGATGGCAATGGACCCGGGTGAGAACCCGTTGGGGTAGGCACTGTCAAAATCCTCCGCCGAGACCGCGCCATAGCCCTGCTTGGCAAAGCTGTTGGCATACAGCAGAAAGTGCAGCTCGCTCATGGGCTGGCCTTCGTCGTTGGCGTAAGCGAACTGCAGCCGGCCGGTCAGGCGTTTGTCCCTGGGGTCGAAGGTCAGCGTCAGGTCGTAACTGTTCAGGCTCCTGGTTTCCGTCCAGCCTGCGGCGGCCTCCTGGGTGGTGGTGTGGTTGGTGAACACGGCACCGGACGTGCTCTTCTGGCGCGCCTCCACGGTGACAACGGCCGCAGCCACCACCAGCAGCACCGCGGTCAGCAGTGCGAAGACGTTACGTTTGATCCAAGCCATCCGCCACTCTCCCACAGTCCACCGGCCCAAACCCGCGGGCCTAGCACCAGTATGACCATTTTTCTATTATAATATAGCCCGATGGTTCCATCAATGTATGGATTTTGGCAGGCGGGCGGCGTGCGTGATTTTATCCATGTTTTTAGGAAACGCGCTGCGCTAGGCGGCACTTTTGAAGCGCAAAAGTGCCCAAAACGCTTAGGAGGCGCGAACGAGTTTCCTAGACCTGACGACCGGCACAAACTTTGGAGGCAACGGCGGTAACTCGGTTTCGCATTGTTCCGCAATGCGAAACCTCAAACATCCCGCCCGTTGTCGCCGGGTTTTCTGCCACCTGTCGCCAGGGGGAAACTCGAAACGCGCACGGGACACGGCACGCCAGACTTTCGGTGTTTTAGCAAGATCTGTCAGTCAGCTAATCTTTCATCAGAAACGCGATGCGCTGGGCCCAAGCGCCTGGCTGGTCGCAACCCTTCGGGTTGCTGCTCGCCCATGCAACCTGGGATGGCGCTAAGGCCGAGGGCCGTGATGGCGTTGCTATGCTACGCCATAGCCGCTGGATGCGGCGTAAGGCCCGTAGGCGGCACTTTTGAAGCGCAAAAGTGCCCAAAACGCTCTAGGAGGCGCGGACGAGTTTCCTAGACCTGATAACCGGCACGAAATAAGTACCAGCGGCGGATAACTCGCGTGTGTATTGCTGTGCAACACACATGCTCAAACATCCCCGCCCGCTGTCGCCAGCCAAGTGCCGCCGGACGCCAGGGGAAACTCGAACGCGCCCGAGGGACGGCACGCCAGACATCCGCTGCATGGAACCATCGGAAGCCGCGGGGCGATTCACCCGCCCCAAGCACACCGCAGCCCGACCGTGGCACTCGGCCCCCCCCCGCCGCAGCGGTGCGTCACTGAAAAAGCAGGGACGAGCTGGCCAATCCGAGAAGCCGCCGGCCGGTTCACCCGGCCAAGGCACCTCGTTGCCTGACCGTGGCACTTGGCCCCCCCCGCCGCAGCGGTGCGTTCCCCAAAAATGCAGGGACGAGCTGGCCAAGCGAGAAGCCGCCGGGCGATTCACTCGCCCAAGGCACCCCGCAGCCCGACCGTGGCACTCAGCCCTCCCCGCCACAGCGGCGTCTCCCCGCAAAAACCCCAGCACGACCAAGGCAAACGGAAGCCCGCCGGCGACATGCGCGGCGGCGGGCAAAGCGTAGCCCGTGCCGAGCACTCCAAACTCGCGGCGGTCGCCGAAGGCGGCCGCCGCGACAGCGCAGCGCCTAAAACCACTTGTTCCTCTTGAAGTACAGCACGCAGACGCCCACGATGACCAGGCTTGCCGCGATGACCATCGGGTAGGCGTAGGGCCAGCTGTATTCGGGCATTTTGAGGTTCATGCCATACCAGCCCACCAGCAGCGTCAACGGCAGGAAGATCGCCGTGATAACCGTGAAGAGCTTCATGATATTGTTGAGGCTGATGTCCACCTCGGCCTGGTAGGATTCCCGCACCTGCGTCACGTAGTCGCGCAGGTTGAGCACGCTGTGGTAGAGCCGGTCCACCCGGTTGCTGTGCACGCGGAAGAGCCGCAGCACCGCCGGGTCAAGGAGGTCGTTCTCGTTCTCCAGCACGTCGTCCAGCACGTCGAGGAGCTGCTCGTAGTGGCGCTTCAGGCCCATCAGGCGCTTGCGAAGGGAGATGATCTCCCGCACGCAGTCGCGCTTGCCCAGGAGCAGCGCATTCTCCAGCGCGGCAATCTCGTTTTCCATCTCTTCGAGCATCCTGTGGCCGCCCGCCGTCATCCGCTCCATCAGCAGGAAGAGCAGCCGTCCGGCGTTCCAGATGCGGCCTTCGGGCAGGGCTGCGAGCAGCGCCAGCACGGCATCAGGGTCGGCACACACGATGAACAGCAGGTTGGAGCGCAGCACCACCAGCATTCGGTGGCCCTCGCCCTTCTGCCCCTTGGGGCGGGTGGAGAGGCTGAGGATATCGACGCCCTCGCCGTTTTCAAACCACATGGAGGGGCTGCGCCGCCATTCCTGAAAGGGGCGGTCGCCCAAGTGCAGGCTCTCCCGCAGGGTCTCAAAATCCTCGGGCGTGCAGAGGCCGACCAGCAGTCCCTCATGCTCGGTTGACCAGCTTTCCTCCCCGGTGGGGCGCAGGGCCGCACCTTCGATGACATAAAACATAACCATGCCTCCCCAATGCCGGTAGTATACCCCTTTTTCTTCCATTGGGCTAGGGTGAGAGGGGGGTTGGGGAGGAGGTGCTGATCCTATGTCGTTTGTTTTGACATCAGCGGCCTCGTTGCCATCAACGACATTTCCACCCGGGCGGGGGACCTCGCCATTCTGGAGGCGCTGACCCGCGTGGACAGCGTTGCCACCGACGACATGCTGGTGCTGCGCATCGGCGGCGATGAGTTTGCGCTGGTGACGGGTCTGACCGACCGGGCGGCCGCCCAAGCCCTGGCCGACCTCTATGACGGGCAGAAATCCTCCAGACGCTGTGGGCGGCCCTCACCACCATTCCCGGGGACTCGCTGCGCTACAACGACCTCTTTGTTAACATGCACCGAGCCATTGCCGATAGCAAGGCCTAGGGAACACAGCCCCCACACAAACAGAGCAAACGCCTCCGGTCAGCGGTTGCCCTGTTTTCTCGTATCGGGGGTGATTGCAGCACCCCGGGGCGTCTATAACCCTAAGAACGGGCAGAAGAAGAGAACCTCCCGCCCCATCGCAACACGTTGTGTTGCTCGCGTCACTCTCAACGATTCTGACGAATCGTCTGCCGTGACGCGGGGGTAACACCCCATCGCAACACGTTGTGTTGCTCGTGTCACTCTCAACGATTCTGACGAATCGTCTGCCGTGACGCGGGGGTAACACCCCATCGCAACACGTTGTGTTGCTCGTACCACTCTCAACGATTCTGGCGAATCGTCTGCCGTGGCTGGTCGCATGCTTCGCGTGCCTGGTCGTGCCATTTCGGCACTGCTCGGCCCTGCGACCTGGCTGCTCGCCCATGCAACCTGGGCGCGGGGGTAACACCGCTTCATTCGGCGGGAGGAAAGATAAGGTCAGTGCGAGTAGAATAGAAAACTCCGCCCGAAGGCGTAACGCATCCTTAGAAACTTGCATGATAGCTACAGTTTGCGATCGGTCCATCGCATTGCTTTGCACCTTCCCGGTACCTCGCCCGAATCGTGCGGGCTTGTCACAACCCCGTGGGTTGCGACCCGGTGCCGTCGGCCTTAGGCGCATCCTGCGCCTTGGAATGCTCGCGTTGCTCTCAACGATTCTAAAGAATCGTCTGCCGCAACGTCAGACGCCCCGGATGGGCGTCCAACCCAAGCGCTGTAAGTACGACGCTAGCGTCGTACTAGCCGCAGGATGCGGCGTAAGGCGCGCAGGGCGGGACGGAGAATCGACGACATGTGCGGCGACCGAACTGACCGTAAGGGATACAAGCTGTTTGAATCGCGGCGGTCGCCACAGCGGCCAGGCTGCATGGGCGAGCAGTCAAAATCGCCTGGATGGCGGCAAGGCCGACGACGCCGGGTGCTGTCCAAGGGACAGCACCAGCGGGCATGGCTGGTCGCACGCAGTGCGTGCTGCTCGCCCAAGCAACCCGGGATGCCCGCGAGGCGGAAGTAAGGTGCCGGAACGGCACGACCAGCCAGACGCGAAAGGCTGTCGACTTTGTCAACAGCCTGAGGGGATTAGAGCGCCTTCTCCACCGCCTCGGTCAGCGCCTCTGGGGTGGTCGTGGGCTCAAAGCGGGCGATCACCCCACCTTCGCGGTTGATGAGGAACTTGGTGAAGTTCCACTTGATGGAATCATCGCCCAGGTACTCGGGGAACTCCTGCTTCAGCACTTCGTTGAGCTTATCGGTGATGGGGTGGGCCGGGTCGAAACCCCGGAACGGCTTCTTGGCCGTCAGGTAGTGGAACAGCGGGTGGGCGTCTTCGCCGCGCACGTTCACCTTGTCAAAGAGCGGGAACGTCACGTTGTAATTGACCGAGCAGAAGGTCTTGATCTCCTCGGCGTCTCCGGGCTCCTGCCCGGCAAACTGGTTGCAGGGGAAGCCCAGTACCACGAATCCCTGATCTTTGTAGCGGCGGTAGAGGGCCTCCAGCCCCTCGTACTGGGGGGTGAAGCCGCAGCGGCTGGCGGTGTTGACGATGAGCAGCACCTTTCCCTGGTACTGGCTCAGGGAAACATCGGCTCCGTCGATGGTACGGACGGTGTAGGAATGCACGGACATGGGGATGACCTCCTGTGAATCTATTGTAATCAAATAAAACAACCTGCAATCTGCCGCATGTCAACGGCCTTTGCACAAGTGTTATCTTGTCTCCACAACCGAAAATGACGCACCCAATGCGGAAGATTGTGCAAGCCGCCGGGGCTTGCGTACGCTAAAATGGTGGGGCAAAGACCGGTGTGACCGGAAAACGCCCGTCCCGGGCAAAGGAGGAAGCGACATGGCCATCATCACCAAGGAGGGGAACCGACTTGTCCGCCGCGATGGGCGGGAGCTGCTGTGGATCGAACCCTGGGGGGTCAATAGCCTGCGGGTGCGGGCGACGCGCCTGGCCGCCATGCCAGAGGATGACTGGGCCCTGCTGCCCGCGGCGGGGGGCGAGGCCGTCATCACCATCGATGGGCCGCGTGCCGCCATCACCTGCGGCGGGCTCACCGCGCGCATCAACAACGAGGGTTGGCTGACCTTTGAGAACGCCCGGGGCGAGCTGCTGCTGAGTGAATACTGGCGCAACCGCAACGACATCACCCGTTATAGCGTGCCGCTAGCGCTCTCCGCCCGCCAATGGAAGCCCCGTATGGGCTCCGACGACTATGCCCTGACGGCCCGGTTTGAGGCGCGGGACGACGAGAAGATTTTCGGGATGGGGCAGTACCAGGACAGCCAGCTCAACAAGAAGGGCTGCACGCTGGAGCTGGCTCACCGCAACTCCCAGGCCTCCGTGCCCTTCTATGTGTCCAGCCTGGGCTATGGGTTCCTGTGGAACAACCCCGGCGTGGGCCAGGTGACCTTCGCCGCCAACCGCACCGAGTGGACGCTTGCCAGCACCCGGAGCCTGGATTACTGGGTGACCGCCGGCGATACCCCCGCCCAGATCGAGAGCCAGTATGCTGACGCTACCGGCCACGTGCCCATGATGCCTGAGTATGGCCTGGGTTTCTGGCAGTGCAAGCTGCGCTACCGCACCCAGGAGGAACTGCTGAACGTGGCGCGGGAGCACAAGCGCCGGGGCCTGCCGATGGACGTCATCGTCGTTGACTTCTTCCACTGGACGATGCAGGGCGACTGGCAGTTTGACCCGGTGGACTGGCCCGACCCCGAAGGCATGGTGGCCGAGCTCAAAAGCATGGGCATTGAGCTCATGGTGTCCATCTGGCCCACGGTGGACGCCCGCAGCGAGAACTACAAGAAGCTCGCCGAGCGGGGGCTCTTGATTGGTGTGGACCGCGGCCAGCCCATCAACATGAACTGGATGGGGGAGACGCTCTTCTACGACGCGACGAACCCCGAAGCCCAGCGTTTCGTGTGGGATGTGGTCAAGAAGAACTACTTCGACAAGGGCATCCGCATCTTCTGGCTCGATGAGGCCGAGCCCGAGGGCATTTACGACTTCGACCTCTACCGGTTCCACCGCGGCCCGGCGCTGCAGGTCAGCAACCTCTATCCCAACTGCTTTGCCAAGGGCTTCTACGACGGCATGAAGGAAGCCGGTGTCGACCCGGTGATGAACCTCATCCGGTGCATCTGGGCCGGCGGCCAGCGCTATGGGTCCCTGGCCTGGTCGGGTGACATCTACTCCAGCTTCCGCACCCTGCGCGAGCAGCTGCAGGCCGGCCTTTCCATGGCCATGGCGGGCATCCCGTGGTGGACGACTGACATCGGCGGGTTCATCGGCGGCGACATCCACAGCCCGTCCTTCCACGAGCTCATCGTGCGCTGGTTCCAGTGGGGGGCCTTCTGCCCGGTGATGCGTCTGCACGGCGAGCGGCCGCCCTTCAAGCCCCTGGGCGACAACGAGTGGCGCGAAGGCGTGCGGCAGTTCTCCAGCGGGCAGGACAACGAGGTCTGGAGCTTTGGCGAGGACGTCTACGCCATTCTGGAACAGTACCTCAAGCTGCGGGAGCGCCTGCGCCCCTATCTGCGCAGCCTGATGGCCGCCGCACACGAGTCCGGCGCGCCGGTCATGCGTCCGCTGTTCTACGACTTCCCCGGCGAGGCCGCCCTATGGGACGTGGCCGACCAATACATGCTGGGGCCGGACATCCTGGTGGCCCCCATCATGGAGGAGGGCGTGCGCAGCCGCAGCGTGGTGCTGCCCGCCGGCCTCCATTGGCGCAATGCCCGCACCGGCGAGGTGCTGCCCGGCGGCCAGACGATCACCGTGCCCGCCCCGCTCGATACCATCCCCGTCTTTGTGCGGGAGGGGTCGGACGTCAAGGTGTGGTGAACCCGGCAAAGCGCCGGGGCGCGTGACGCTTTGGAGGCCCCGTGCCACCTAGAGTAATAGAACGAGTGCCCGTCGATGGAGGTGCTGTCGGCGGGCATTCTTGTGGGTGCGGACGGGTTTGCTGGGCTGACCCATCGATGCGATCAAATAACGCACAAGGTTTGCCTTGTGCGCGGTTTACTACAATATCCTTGCTTGAGCGTTCTCCCTATGTTTTCGGGAAACTCGCTGCGCTGGGCGGCACTTTTGGATGGCGCCAAAAGTGCCCAAAAACGCCTTAGGGTGCGGGCAAACTTCCAAAGACCTGACGATCGGCACTAACTTAGGAGGCAATGGCGGTAACTCGCCTTCCCATTTGCTTCGCAACGGGAAGGCTCAAACATCCCGCCCGTTGTCGCAAGCCTTCTGCCGCCGATCGCCAGGGGGGAAGTTTGCAACGCACTCCGATGGACGGTACGACCAACTTCCGCTTCTTGAGCCATATTTTTGGCACACTTATAGCGTAGGGACTGACCTCGCTCTCGTCGCCCCTCCCCCAGGTTGGGGGAGGGGTTGGGGAGAGGGTGCCTGCGTGCCCTACGGCCCCGCAGCCGCGAGGCGGTTCATCCGCCAGCGGCACAACGCAATCCGCCCGTGGTACAGCCACCTGCGTGCACGGTGTTTCCTCGTAAAACCCATGTAGGCAATGCTGTCCGATCCATCTTGGCGCGTGCTCTCTCCTTCGCAGCCGCCAGCCGGTTCATCCGGCGGCGGCACACATCACTCCGTCCGTGGCTCACAGCTCTTCCGCCCACAGGCGCGACTCCCCCCCGTAAAAACCTCGCACGCCCCAAGCAGACGGAAGCCGCCCGGCGACCAGTGCGCCGGGCGGCTCGCTCACACCGTGCCGAGTTCTCCCATTCGCGGCGGTTGCGAAGCAGCCGCCGCGACACGGCGGGCTCTAGCCCGCCGTGTAGTATTGTGCCTGCGCGTTCCACAGCGCGTGGTACACGCCTTTGGGGTCGCGCAGCAGTGTGTCGTGGCTGCCGCGCTGGATGAGCCGCCCTTCGTCGAACACCGCAATGTCGTCGCAGAACCGGCAGGAGGACAGCCGGTGGGAGATGAACACCGCCGTGCGGTCGCCCACGATGTGGTCGAAGGACGAGTAGATCTCAAACTCCGAAATGGGGTCGAGGGCAGCGGTGGGCTCATCGAGCACCACGAACGGCGCATCCTTGTAGATGGCGCGGGCAATTGCGATCTTCTGGGCTTCCCCGCCGGAGATTTCCACCCCATCCTCGTCAAAGTCGCGGTAGAGCGGGGACTCCAGCCCCCGAGGCATGCTGGCGAGCCGTTCGCCAAAGCCAGCTTTCGTGAGCGCGTCGGTGACGCGGGCCTCGTCCACCTCCATGGAGGCCGCCACGTTCTGCCCCAAGGGGAAGGCAAAGAGCCCGAAGTCCTGGAACACCACGCCAAAGAGCGACAGGTATTCCTCGTAGTCATATTTGCGGATGTCGATGCCGTTTAGGAGGATTTCCCCCTCGGTGGGGTCGTAGAGCCGGCAGAGGAGCTTAATCATCGTGGTCTTGCCGCTGCCGTTGCGCCCCACCACCGCCATACGCTGGCCGATGTTGAGCTTGAGGTTCAGGTTTTGCAGAGCCCACTGGTCGCTGCCGGGGTAGCGGAACGACACGTTGCGGAACTCAATCTCATATTCGTGGTCGTTGCGCTTCTCCACCGGCAGGGTGCCATGGTACTTCCTGTCGGGCATGTCGATGAAGTCATAGGTCAGGGCCAGCGCTTCGGCGTTGACGCGCAGGGTGGCCAGGTTGTCCATGATAGCCGAGACGCCGGTGTTCAGCTGGTTGAGGCACCCCACCACCTGCACGATGCTGCCCACGCTGAAGGCCCCGAACAGGGCTTTGAGTGCCACATAGGCGTAGACAAGGCCGGTGGCTACGGTGTTGCTCACGGCGGTGAGGGCGTTGTAGCGGCCTGTGACCTTCTGAACGAGACCCATCACGTGGTTGGTCGTGGCGTTGATGGCCTCAAACTCCCGGCGCAGCACACGCCCCAGGTTGTACAGTTTGAGGTCCTTGCCGGAGTGGTAGTTGACCACAAGCGTCGAATAGTACGCGCCTTTTCGGTTGACAGGCAGGAACTTGCCGTAGGCGTCGAGCGCCCCTTTGGTGGAGCGGCTGGTGAAGAGGATGGACAGGGCGATGTTGGCGGCGATGAGCGCCAGCATGCCCACCGAGGCCGCCGGGGTGAACAGGAACGACCAGGGTCCGGCATCGGCCGTGTGTGCCAGTGTAAAGGCACCGCCCAGCAACCCCAGCGCCAGCGCCGTCGTCGTCACGCCCTGCAGCAGGCCGGTGAAGCACCAGATGAGCCGAGGCAGGCCGTAACCCTGGGTTTGGCGCAGCGTCCTCAGGTGCTGGCGGTTGCGGTGGGTTTCGGCGTCCTCCACCCGTTCGTAGTCCATCCGTTCAATCTTGTTGTTGATGGGCTGGTCGGCCATCTGCCACCAGCGGGCTTCCAGTACCCCGCGCAGCCGGGTGAGGCCCGCCGACCCCAGGGCCAGCAGGGTGTTTAGTCCCACCGTCCACCCCACCAGCACCAGCAGGGGGTTGAGCCCCGCGCCGGCGGCCAGCGCCGTGAGGATGCGTGCCGACAGCACGATGTTGACGAAGGGCAGCGCCGCAGAGAGCAGGGTTTGCCCGGCCATCACGGCCAGGAGGCCCGGAATCAGTTCATGAATGGTGCGGTAGCCCCGCGCCGTAACCCGAATGGTATCCTTGAGTGTCATGCTTCCAACGCCTCCTCCCGGTAGTAATGGCTCTGCACCTCAAAGAGCTCGGCATACTTGCCCCCGCGGGCCATCAGGCTCTCGTGGGTGCCTTCCTCCACCACGCGCCCGCCGTCCAGGTACAGGATGCGGTCACAGAACCGGGTACTGGCCAGCCGATGGGAGA
The DNA here is from genome assembly GCA_023409755.1 of Bacillota bacterium. GTDB lineage: Bacteria > Bacillota > Clostridia > Christensenellales > UMGS416 > JAEYRA01. The sequence continues at coordinate 3,755 of JAEYRA010000190.1, read as the reverse complement.
TGAACACCGACGTGCGCCCGCCGGCCATGTGGTTGTACTCGCGGTAGATGGCACTCTCGGCCAGCGGGTCCAGGGCGGCGGTGGGTTCATCGAGGATGAGGGCTTTGCCGTCCTTGTAAAGGGCGCGGGCCAGCGCCAGCTTCTGCAGCTCCCCGCCCGAGAGGTCGGTGGCGTCGTCGTTGACAGACTTGATGAGCGGCGTGTCCATGCCCTGGGGCAGGCCCGCCACCCGCTCCCACAGCCCTGCCATCCGCAGGCATTCCTCCACGCGTTTGCGGTCAATGCCATCGGGGGTGGAAGCCACGTTGCAGGCCACCGACTGCGGCACCAGAAAGATATCCTGGAACACCGCCGAGAACAGCGTGAAATACTCCTGGATGTTGTAGTCCCCGACGGGGTGGCCATCGATGAGCACCTCTCCCTCGGTGGGCAGGTACAGGCCGCAGAGGAGCTTGACGAGCGTCGTCTTGCCCGCGCCGTTGGCACCGACAATGGCGACCTTTTCACCCTTGCGGATGGTGAGGTTCAGCGGGGGGATGGTGTCGGTGTCCCGCCCGGTGTGGCGGTAGCGCACCCCGCGGAATTCGATGGAAAAGGTGCCCTGGGGCAGGGGTCGGCCGGGGCCATGGTTGGCCCGGTCGGGGTAATCCAGGAACTCCCGCAGCTCTGAAAACCCAAGCTGGAACCGGTAGAGGGTGTTGATGTCCTCGACGACGCCGCCCATCCACGCGGCGAACCCGCCGACGATGCCGAAGTAGAGTACGAAGTCGGCCGGGGCCATGCCGCGGCTCACCATCAGCCACACCAGCAGGCCATAGGCCACGCCATCCCGCAGGAGGGAGAGCGCCGCCCGCATCCCGTCGCCGGCAAAGAGCACGCGCTGCTCCCGCTTGTGCCAGGCCATGCGCCCGGCCAGCGTCTGCAGGAAGAGATCGTGGAGCCAGTCGGCCATACCATAGAGGCGCATATCCTTGGCCCGGGTGAAGTCGCCCGCCGTGCTCCAGAAGTAATCGAGCTTGCGGTCCAGCGCTTTCCATTCATCCTTGTGGCGGTAGTTCCACAGCGTTGTGCGCCGCAGCACCCACACACCGCCCAGCGTGGTGGCCGCCACCGCCAGCAGCACCCAGGGGCTGAGGGCCGCCAGCAGGACGCCATAGCTGGCCACGCCGATGAGGTTGGCCGTGAGGGTGGAGAGAACATTTGCCACCCGCCGTGTGCCGCTGTTGTCACCGCCGGCGTTCTCCAGCGCTTTGGTGAGCCGTGTAAGACCCGCCGGCGATTCGGTCATCTCGTAGTCGTCATCCACGAAATGGGAAAATAGCTCCAGCTGTGTGCCGATGTCCAGAAACTGCATCAGCGATTCCAGACGGGCGGTCAAGAGTTTCTCCGCCCCCAGGCACAGGGCCAGCACGGCGCACAGCACTCCCACCCTGGTGAGCAGCGCCGCCGGCGGCAGCCCATTGGTCACTGCAGCCACCGACTGTTGAGAGAGCAGGATGCCCAAATACCCTGCCAGTACCAGCAGCGGCGCCCGCAGGAACAGGAATACGGTTTTGCTCCGCCAGCTCCGCCACATCTTGTCCAGCAGGAACCAGAGGTTGCTCAGCATGCTATACGTTGGTTTTTTTCGTTGATCGGTCAAGTCAATTCCCCCTTTGCCCCAGCATAGCGACCCCGGCGGACAGCCGGGGAAATGGCGCACGAATGGTCACCCTGGCAGCACGAACGGCACGGCACAGCCGCGTCGCACGCAGGTTGCTGCGGCGGATCATCCTGCCGGCGCAATCGTCGGGTGCCCCAGCACCACGTCCAGGTGCACGCCGCAGGTGCCGCCATCGCCAATGCCGATGTGGCAGGTGCTGGCCATGCTCTCGTCCACGCCAATGAGCCCGGTGGCCGTGAGCGCGGAAAGGCCGTGCCCCAGCTCCACAACCTCGCGGCACGCCGGGTGCAGCGCGAAGAGCTGATCCTTGAGTTCGCCGGCCATGGCCCCGCCGGTAATGTCCACCACCCGGCCGGCGTCCACCCATAGCGTCACCGGTCCGTTCACCAGCCCGAAGGGGCCCAGCAGCCTGCCGTAGTGGTAGAGCTGCCCCACGGTGACATCCACAGCCACAACGCCGCAGGCGCTGCCGGGCATCACCTCGGCAGAGGTTTCCGAAGGCGGCAGAAATGCCATGCCGCCGTTTTCGGTGATTTCGCAGCTGCAGGTGGTAAAGGGGTGGACGGCGAGCGTCAGGTCGGTGCCGGCGGCAGTGGTCACCCTCAGGCGCGTGCCATCGGGGTGGCGGCCCAGGCGGGTGACGATGTCCTGCACCAGCGCCCGCGGGGTGGAGAGCCCTTCCCGCAGGGAGTGGGGTGAAATGCTCAGCCGCACGAAGGCGTATTTCGCCTTGACGCCATCGGGTTTGGCGAAGGGGGAGAAGTACCGGTTGCCGCCGCCGGTCACAAAGGTGTCGAACGAGAGAAGCGCCACGGCCAGGTCGCCGGGGGCCAAGCCCCGCAGCGCCGGGAGACACCCGTCAGCCCGGTCAAAGGCCAGCACCTCACATCGGGGCAGGGCGGCGGCCAGTTCGCGGGCCAGCGGTTGCTGCCCGTCGTCGGCCACCACGACCACACGGGCGTTGGCGTCCAAGCTGCACCAGCGTGCCAGAAGCGTTCCGGTTTCCATTGGCAGCTTCCCGGTTATTGGTTGCCCATCTGTTGTCTGCTGGTGCTTGTCTTCCATGTCCGCTTTATCCTTTGCCCCAGCATACCAGCAAAACATTCCATTCGAAAGCACCAAAATTTACTATTTTTGCAACGCGGCGCGTGCGCGGATGAGCAGCAAAAGGCCCGCCGGTTGGCGGGCACAGGCGCTGGCTGGGGCGGTTGGCGGTGGGCCTCAGCCTGCCGTCTTCCAGTTGACAAAGAGCGCCTTCGCCTCGCTGAGGAATGCACCGGAAATGGTGATGGAGGTGTCGTCCACGGTCTTGTTATTGTCCAGGATCGGCACGGGGTTGCAGCCGCCCGATACAACCTCGACCTGCTCCATGCGGAAGCGGTTGCCGCAGTTCTGGCACACCAGCACGTCCCCGTCCTGCTCGTAGTACCCCCGGCCCGAGTCGTAGCAGACCTGACAGGTATTGAACGCCGTGCGGATCGTCCCGTCGGGGGCCTTCACGGCCAGCACTTCCAGTTGGGTGCCGTCCGCCTCCATGGGGTAGAAGGTGACCTTTTGTGAAATGTCGCCCACGGGGATGACGAGGTCGCTGCCTTCTACCGCCTCGCTTGCCGCTTGACCGGGCTGGGCACACCCCGCCAGCAGCGCCGCCAATGCCAGCGCCAAAAAGGAGGCTCGAAGGATTTTTCCTGTTTTTCTCTGTGTCCGCACCATTCATCATTCTCCTTGCCATTCGTGTTCAGCGGGGGACGCCATTGCTGCTGTTGCATCCCCTGCCCGCGTCAACCATTGGGATTGCCGCAACTGTGAAACAGACCCCATGGGCTGGCCGGCTTGCTTGAGCATAGCGCAGAGATGTGTGGAAATGATGAAGGCAAAAAAAGAGCCGACGGGCAAAGGGCCGCGTCAGCTGTTTGGTTGGGCGTTGATGGCTCCGGCGAAACGAGAACAAAGAAGCCAATGAGCCCGTTCCGGTTATAGGATCAGATTCTCCAGCGTGTTCTCGCACCACATGATGTAGGCGTCCTCGCCGGTGTCTTCGTAGTATCCCTTGCGCCGCCCGGCCACATCAAACCCCATGGAGCGGTAGAGG
>JAEYRA010000186.1 GCA_023409755.1 Bacillota bacterium | reverse complement strand
GAGCAGCTTGTTCTCATGGTTCAAACGATCCAACTGCTCCTCAATGAAAACAAGCTCGGCTCGAAGCTGCCGGGGGCTGCTGGGATACTCCATCAAATCCCGGGTCTCATACATGTCCTTCCCCTTTTTCTCCTTCGTAGAAAACTACAATTGGTTATAGAAATTAATGAAATCTACCATATGTAGAATAACCCATCCGTTTTTAAGGGTCAATGTCTACTCCTGTCGGATGCTGTTGAAAAGCGGCCCATCCACCACAAAAACGGACAAAATCAAGAAATTGCTAGACAACTTTTTCTGCTATACTCGTCAGTTCCGCGTGCTATTTTATCGCAAACGAGTTAAATTCGGAAGCCGCCCAGATGGGCGGCTTCCAAAAAAAGCAAAAATTGCCAAGAGGCAGCACAACTCTGTTACGGGCGCTCGTCCTCGGTCATGCGGTACAGCTGCCGATTGTGCAGCGTCCACAGTTTCTCAGAGAAGCGGCCGGGCTGGGTGTCCTCCAGCGCCTTGTGCATGTCGTAGAGCCGCGCATCCAGAATATCCAGGAAGTGCAGCACCTCGGCCTCCGGGAACATGGGACGGCGAGGGCTGCCGTACTCCGGCTCATAGTGGTGGCTGAGCAGCATGTGCTGCACCAGCGCGGTCAGCGACGGGTCCAACCCCACGCGCTCGGCCACCTGCTGCACATAGAGGATGCCCTGTACAATGTGACCCAGCAGCATGCCGTCGCGGGTGTAGTCACCGGCGATTCCGGTGTTGGTGGCGTTGAGCTCAAAGAGTTTAGCCATATCATGGAGAATGACCCCGGTATACAAAAGGTCGGGCTGCAGGTAGGCATACACGCCGCGGATGGCGTCGGCGGTGCGCAGCATGGTCAGCGTGTGATAGAGCAGCCCCGAACGCACCGAATGGTGGTTGCGCGTGGCAGCCGGCCAAATGAGCAGCTTCTCCCGCTGCTCGTCGAGCACCGTCGTCACCAGCGTGCGCAGGCCGTCGTTTGTGATGCGCGCGGCGTACTGGCCCACAGCCTCCAGCATCTGTCCGGCATCCATGGGTGCGGCCGGCACCAGCGAAGCGGCGTCCACCGGGTCGTCCCCCGTCGCCTCACGGAATTTATCAATGCGCAGCTGCAGCCGGCCCTGGTATTCGTTGACCAAGCCCTGGAGCTTAATGATGCTGCCGGCCTGGGGGCAGCTCTCCGGCTCTGCCACATCCCATAGCTTTCCGTTTATCTCGCCGGTCTCGTCGGCCAGCGTGTAGTCACCATAGTTGGTGTTGCCGTTGATGGAACTCTTGATGGCAGCGGTCTTGACCAGGTAGAAGCCAGTCACCGTCAGGCCCTTCTTCATGTCGCAGATCTTAATAAACTCCATACAATCTCCTTTTATTCCAGGTATTCCAGCGCCGCCGGCAGGTCGGCAAAGCCATCCACCTGAAGGCCGTCAAACGCCTCGCCATCGCGGTTGAAGTGGATGGTGGACAACCCCAGCGTCCGGGCCACCCGAAGGTTGGCTGCGCTGTTGTCAATGAACACACAATCCCCCGCCGGACAGCCCAACCGTCTCAGCAGGAGCTCAAAGATGGCAGGGTCGGGCTTGCGAAGCCCAACGTCACCGCTGATGACCTTCTCCATGAAAAAACGGTTAAGGTCGTAGCGCTCCAGCACATACCGGCTCCATGGTGCCACGTCGTTGGAGAGGACTGCCAGCGGCCAACGGACTGCCGCCCACTTGAGGGTCGGCAAGGCATCGGGGTCCAGCGTCAGCCAATGGTCCAGATACTCCCGCTCCAGCGCTGCCAGATCACCTCGGAAACCCAAGGCGTACAGCATCTCCTGCCCTGTCAGCCGCCCCAGGCCGCCCAGCCGAAAAATGCCTCGCACGAAGTCCAGCTCCAAATCAGGCCGCCGCTCCTGCACGAAGGGGATGAGGTTGCCCCGGCTCTCCTTCATGAGCACACCATAGACGTCAAAGACGACCGTGCCGATCACCACGTTCCTCCCGCCCCGCCGGCGGCACAGACGGCGCCAGCCGCGCAGACAGACCGCTCGGCCATCGCTTCCGAGTGCTTTTGGGGATGTATGAAGTATAGCATATTCCAACGCCATACACCACGGGAACGCCAGAGGTAGCCGCCATTCGCCATGTTCCAGCACATCACGAGGCCACATCGTGGGGCCGTCGAAAGTGGAAAACATGAGGGAAAATGTCCAGACGGCTTGCCCCTCGGGAATCCACGGCCTGAATGTGCACAGCCTCGCTCCGCAGACGCAGGCCGGTTCATCCGGCCAAGGCGCAGAGCAGCTCGATCAATGCACCACCGCTCCTTCCGGCGCACCGGCGTCTCCTGCGCCCGACCAAGCACGAGAGCAAAAATAGAACGCCCCCTGGCGACCTGCGCGTCAGGGGGCGATGCATTGCTGAGACGAGCGCTCCAACTCGTGACGGTTGCGAAGCAGCCGGCGCGAAAGCGAAGCGACTAGCGAAGCGTCACCTCTCCCGCACATCCCCGCGCGGCTTCGGCAGCCCGGCGCATCTCCTCGGGCGGGTGGGCAGCGGCCTCCACGCGCAAGCGATCCTCGGGCCGGTAACGCTCGGGCTGGCGGTAGGCCTGCAGCGCCCAGCGCGGCACCGGTGCCAGAAGGGCCGCCAGCTCCGCGATGTCCTCCACGGTGAGTTGGGGCAGGAAGGTCGTGCGGCATTCAAACGCCACACCCGACGAACGCAGCAGCGACAGCGTCCGCCACACGGCGTCTGGTTCAGCCGCCGGGCCGCAGATCGAGCGATATTCGCCCGGCAGGGTTTTGATGTCGAGCGCCACATAGTCAAGGAGTCCCTCGGCCAGCAGCGCCTCCACCACCTCCGGGCGGGAGCCGTTGGTGTCAAGCTTGCACAGTAAGCCCAACGAACGGATTCGCCGCAGCAAATCGGGCAGGCCGGCGTGCAGCGTTGGCTCGCCGCCGGTCACCACCACGCCATCCAGCAGCCCCCGCCGCCGTTCCAGGTGCGCCCATACCTCTTCTTCCTCCACCGTCGGCCCGACGCCGGCGATAAGATCCCGGTTGTGGCAGAAGAAACAATCCCAGTTGCACCCGGGCAAGAAGAGCACCGCCGCAATCTTGCCCGGGTAGTCCACAAAGGAGTTGCGTACGAACCCGGCGATGCGCATGTCAGCGCAGCGCACCCCGGTTGATGGTGTACTTCACCCGGTCGGCGTACTCCTGCCGCTTGCCGCGGTTGTAGTTCTGCACCGGCCGCAAGTACCCAGTCACCCGGCTCCACACCTCGGTGTCGGCCCCGCAGGTGGGGCAGGCAAAGTGCTCGCCGGCGATGTAGCCGTGGCTGTTGCAGATGGAGAACGTGGGCGTCAGCGAGATGTAGGGCAGCTTGTAGTTCGTGAAGATCTTGCGGATGAGGTTCTTGGCCACCTCAATGTCACCGATGCGCTCCCCCAGGTAAAGGTGCAGCACCGTGCCGCCGGTGTAGCCGCTCTGCAGCTCATCCTGCAGGTCCAGGGTCTCAAAGATATCGTCCGTGAAGCCCACCGGCAGCTGCGTGGAGTTGGTGTAGTAGGGCGCGTCGGGTGTGCCGGCGGTCTGGATGTCGGGGTAACGGCCCTTATCGGACAGCGCCAGTCGGTAGCTGGTACCCTCGGCCGGGGTGGCCTCCAGGTTGTAGAAGTTGCCCGTCTCGGCCTGGATGTCCATCAGGAGCCCGCGCATGTACTCCATCATCCGCTGGGCAAAGTCCTGCCCCTCGGGGGTGGTGAGGTCGCGGCCCATGAAATTCATGCAGGCCTCGTTCATGCCCACGATGCCGATGGTGTTGAAATGGTTGTACCAATACCGCCCGGTGCGGGCCTTGATATCGCGCAGGTAGTAGGCAGAATAAGGATACAGTCCCTTCTGGGTCTGGTCCTCAATGACCTTGCGCTTGATCTCCAACGACGCTTTGGCCAGGTGGATCATGCGCCACAGACGGGATTTGAACTCCGACTCCGTGCGGGAGAGGTAGCCGATGCGCGGCAGGTTCACCGTGACCACGCCGATGCTGCCCGTCATGGGGTTGGAGCCGAAGAGACCGCCGCCGCGCTTCCTGAGCTCGGTGGTATCGAGCCGCAGGCGGCAGCACATGGACACCGCGTCCTCCGGAGACAGGTCGGAGTTGATGTAGTTGGAGAAATAGGGAATGCCGTACTTGCAGGTGATCTCCATGAAGCGGTTGACCACCGGGCTGTCCCAATCGAAATCGTTGGTCACATTGATGGTGGGGATGGGGAAGGTGAACACCCGACCCTTGCTGTCGCCCTCCAGCATCACGTCACAGAACGCCTGGTTGAAGAGGTCCATCTCGGGCTGGAAGTCGCCGTACACGTCATCGGTGTACTGCCCGCCCACGATGACGGCCTGACTGGACAGCGTGCGAGGCACGATGATGTCAAATGTCAGATTGGAGAACGGGCACTGGAACCCCACGCGGGTAGGCACGTTGATGTTGAAGATGAACTCCTGCAGCGCCTGCTTGACCTGGGCATAGTCCATGTGGTCGTAGCGGATGAACGGCGCGCAATAGGTGTCGATGCTGCTCCACGCCTGGGCCCCTGCGGTTTCACCCTGGGTCGTGAAGGTGGAATTGACGATCTGCCCCAGGAAACTGCGAAGGTGCTTGGCCGGGGAGCTCTCCACCTTGCCGGACACGCCGCCGAAGCCATCGAGCAGCAGCTGACGCAGATCCCAACCCGCGCAGTAGGGCCCGAAGAACCCCAGGTCGTGGAGATGGATGTCTCCACTCGAATGGGCCTCGCGGATGTCCTCGGGGTAGATCTCATGCAGCCAATACTGCTTGGTGAAGGCCTCGCGGATGTAGTTATTGAGGCCGTTGATGCTGCGCTGGGTGTTGGCATTTTCCTGGATGTGCCAATCCTTATCCTGCAGATAGTCGCTGAACATATTGATCGTAGCGCCAACCAGAGCATTGAGCTCGCGGGCGCCCTTGCGCTTCTCCCGATACAGGATGAAGGCCTTGGCGGTGCGGGCATGGCCATGCTCAATCAGGGTCTTCTCCACAATGTCCTGGATCGTCTCGACCTCGGCAACGCCGTCGGGGTAACGCGCCGTGGCGATGTCCACCACCTCATTGGTCAGCTCCTCGGCACGAGCATAGTCGTTGCCGCCCACCGCAGTAGCGGCCTTGAAGATGGCCCAGGTGATCTTCTCCACCTTAAAGGGTTCCAACGATCCATTGCGCTTGCGAATCTTCTCAATGCCAGCCATGCCGTGACCTCCTTGTCCTCTTCCGCCCAGTAGCCGAAGCCACAAGGCCTTGTGGTTGATTATAACGCCATTCCCATATTTTGTATATACGTTTATCTGACCTGCTTTCCTATTTTTCGACCGGATCAGCGAAGGAACGCCCCGCTGTGCGCGGTGCGACCCAGATGCCTTGCCTTCGCGCCGCCCGCGGGCGAATGCCGTCGTCAACCCGCCGCCAGCAGCACAAAACCGCCGGCAGCGGCCAATGCGGCACGCCACCGGCGGTTCCCTTCACAGGGGAATGGGACTGGACCCCACGTGTCTATCGCAGCGCCTTGCGCACCACGGCCTGGCGGGCAGATGTACGATGCACCGCGAACCCCAGCTTCTCATACAACCCAAGCGGGCCGTGGTGGTTGTGGTACGGGTCGGTCGCATCGAGCTGGGGGTACCCCTCCACCCAGTCGAAGCCCCGCACCGCGGCGTCGGCGCACACCTGGGCCAGCAGCGCGGTAGCCACGCCATGCTCCCGCAGGGCCGGAGCCACGGTGAGGCACACGACCGACAGCACGTTGCCGTCCTGGTCATTGTCCTCCCGCAGTTCCTCAGGCAGGGCAAGGTTGGGGAAGGACCCCTTGTCACCCGCGTTGCACCAGCCCACAACGTCCTCGCCGTCGTAGGCCAGGGTGCCCTGCAGCTGCCCGCTATGGATGCACGCAATGGCGCACTCCCGGTTGGTGGGGGCATCGCTCGCCATAGCCGATTCGTCGTGGAAATGCATGCAATAGCAGTTGCTCCATTCGGGGTGGTCAGCAAAGGCCACATGGTCAAAGAAATGCAGGTAATCCTCAAGCAGCGCCGGCGTCAGCGTACGGCAGGTGAGGGCAAGGGGCGCGGCGGGAGCGAGCTTGGCCCAATAGCCCTGGCGTGTCCAGTCCTTCCCCGCCGGGTAGGGCGCATACCCGCAGGCAACCAGGGCTCGGGTGCGCTGGGGCGAGGCGTCAAAGACCTTCGTCACCATGCGCTCACAGCCGAAGTCGTCAAAGAAGGCGTTGGCCAAGCCGAAGAGCTCGCTCAGCGCTTCCTGCGTTTCATAGGCGGAAGCGGTGTCTACACGCAACACACCGTGCTTGCCGCCGAACATCTCCACCGTGCCCACGGCCGCGCCATCGGCCCGGTCCACAATGGCAAAGCGCACAAACTGGCGGAGACGGTACACCTCGAGCCAGATGTCCACGACGCGGCGCTGGGTCTCCAAGGAGGGCGCCTCGTCGTACCCAAAATCACAACTGTCCATGTTGAAACAGGGGCGGGCCGCCGGGTCGGCGTAACAGCGCAGCAGGGCCTCAGCGTCTTCCCGCTCCACCAGCCGCAGCCGGAACCGGTCACTCTCGTAAACCGGGCAGACATCGTACACGTTCTTTGTCACTCTGGGTCACTCCTCTGGCTTTCGGTACCCCCAGTATAGCATGTCAAAGGTGACAACACCCTGTCCTGTTTCGCCAAAAGCAGCAATCTCTTTCCAGGCAATCTCAAATCCATCACAGTTCGGCTGGCCCAGCACCACCGAGAGCCGAAGCCGTTCCCATTCGGGCACCTGCCGCGTCAGAACAAACCCATTGGCAGTTCCTCAGCGAGGGTGGTTCTGCGATTTCACGGGTCGTTCCCCTGGCCCCCACGGCACCACACCGCACAGTGACCAGACCGCCTCGCCGCGCTTCCATATGGTATTCGGCGGCTCATCGGGGCCGGGTGCGGCGATGCGCTCGAGCAGCAAGCTCCTGCACGCCTGCACAGTACACTGAAATACGAATAAAAGGGGGGAGAAAAAACGCCGCCGGAGCATCAGCCCCGGCGGCGTGCATTCATTCGTTGTCGGCCCGCTAGCCCATGAGCCCCCGCAGCAGCAGCGCAATGACGGCAATGCCCACAAAGGCATATTCCATCCAGATGCCGGTGCGATAGTGGCGCTCCTGCCGCTCCACCATGCGGTCCAGGTCATTGATGCGGTCGATGTAGATGTCGCCCATGGCCTCGCTGGCTTCGGCGTCCGGCAGCTTGGCAGCCCGCAACAGGGCATTGACATCGGCACGCACCAAACCCTTGTGGCTGGCCGCGCTGATGAGAAACACCAGCCCCCCGAAGAACGCCGCCAGCCCCACCAACGAGATGATGAACCAAGCGCTTACCTGCAGCCCATCGGATCGGAACGTATACCAGGCGAAGAGAAGCGCCGTCAGCGACAGCACCGGCAGCGTGTTGAGCGTGCGGGCGCGGCCATTCTCCAGCGTGTCCAGCCGAATCTTGTATTCCTCCAGCAGGGCACTGAAAAACTGCGGCGTCGAGGCCTTGGCGTTCAAGCTCACATCCATGGCGATACCTCCGGTTGCAAACGGCGTCCCGTTTCAAGGATTATAACAGAGGACGCCACACGATACAATTCTTTTCCGGCCCGCAGCCAGCAGCGACAGCGGCCAGGCACGTTGTGCCGTCCCCATGGCCAGAAGGGGACCGCCGGGCATCACAGACCGGGTATTCTATGCCTTTCCGGCTACCAAGGCGGCGAAGCCGTCGGTGGCCAGCAGAGGCCGGCAGCATTTCGTCAAATTTTTAACGAATTATTATGCGTCACGCAGCAATGGAGCCACCCCCTTCCCGAGGCAGAATGCCCCATGACGAGCCCCTGAAACAACCCCGAACGTGCAGGATTGACAACTCGATACTTCATTTTACGCTGAAGAGATGAATAATTATGTCGCACAAGTCCCACATTATGCAGTATGCTTGGGGAGCAACATGCATGTTTTGCAATTTAACCCTTGCCTTTTCTGCGTTCCTGGGGTATACTCAGAATGGGGAAAATTGCAGGAAAAATACGCGAAAATCTGCGATTTTCTGAGTTTGCGAATTCTTTCAAGGAGGCATAGAATGGCTACCAAACAAACCTACAAGTGGGATGAGATCCGCATCAAGAGCCCTCATCTCTCCATGGCCAAGACCACGATTGAGACCGCCTTCTACGGCAACAACGTCATCCGTGTTGACTCGCTGGCGGAGGCCTATCGCCTGGCCTGCGATGCGCCCGGCACCGTTGTGACCGATCTGCCGGTGTACAAGCCCGGCGACATCGGTCTGCCCAGCGACGCCAAGGTGCTGCTTTTCAACGATGGTTCGGTCTACGGCCGTGCCGCCGCCGCCCGCCGCATCCTGGGTGAGCCGGATGTGAGCGAGGACAAGTACTGCACCATCGTGCGCGAAGCCGTCTACAACACCCGCAACCGCACGTTGTATCATGCTCAGGTCCTTATCGGTCTTGATCCCGAGTTCATGGTGAAGGCCCACCTGCTGATCCCCGAAGGCGAAGAGAACATCATGTACTCCTGGATGCTCAACTTCCAGTACATCAACGAGAAGTATGCCAAGATGTACGCGGAGAGCAAGGTCATCGAGGGTGAGAACGACATCTACATCTTCTCCGACCCGCAGTGGGCCTCTGAGGATTATCCGATGGGCCTGACCTTCTTCGACCCGAAGCACAACTGCGCGTCGCTGCTGGGCATGCGCTACTTCGGCGAGCACAAGAAGGGCACCCTGACCCTGGCTTGGGGCTGCGCCAGCCGTCACGGCTACGCCAGCTGCCACGGCGGCCAGAAGCGCTACAACCTGCCCGGCGGCCGCAAGGTTGTTGTGGGCGTGTTCGGCCTGTCCGGCTCCGGCAAGTCCACCATCACCCATGCCCAGCACGATGGCAAGTACGACATCACCGTGCTGCATGACGATGCGTTCATCATCTCCACCGAGGATGGTTCCTCCATCGCGCTGGAGCCCGCCTACTTTGACAAGACCCAGGACTACACGATGGACGACCCGAACAACAAGTATCTGCTGACCGTGCAGAACTGCGGCGCCACCGTGGACGAGGACGGCAAGGTTGTGCTGGTGACTGAAGACGTGCGCAATGGCAACGGCCGCGCGGTCAAGTCCATCCTGTGGAGCCCGAACCGCCTGAACCGCTTCGCCGAGCCCGTCGACGCCATCATGTGGATCATGAAGGACCCGACGCTGCCCCCGGTGACCAAGATCAGCTGCTCCACCCTGGCTTCGGCCCTGGGCGCGACGCTGGCCACCAAGCGCACCAGCGCCGAGCGTCTGGCCCCCGGTGTGGACCCGAACGCCCTGGTCATCGAGCCCTATGCCAACCCGTTCCGCACCTATCCGCTGAGCATCGACTACACCGAGTTCAAGAAGCTCTTTGAGAACCGCGGCGTAGATTGCTACATCCTGAACACCGGCGACTTCATGGGCAAGAAGGTCACCAAGGAAGCGACCCTCGGTTCCATCGAGAAGATCGTGGAAGGCACCGCCACTTTCGTGGAGTCCGGTATCGACAGCATCTCCTTCATGCCCATCGAAGGGTTCACCCCCAACTTCAAGGACGAGGAGTACAAGAACAGCTTCGTCGCCCGCATCCAGGACCGTGTGGCCTTCATTGAGAAGCAGACCACCAACCGCGGCGGCATCGACAAGCTGCCCGACGAGGCCCTGGAAGCCATGAAGAAGGTTGCTGAGCAGGCCAGCAAGCTCTAAACCATTCCCACTGTATGGCACGACCCCGCGCTGCTGGCGCGGGGTCGCTTTTTGCTTTTTAGACACAATGGAATGTATGCGCTCTCCATCCCTGATGGCGGGCAGGCAGCGGTAAGAAACGACGCAACCATCACCGGCCGAACCCCGTGCTCCGCCTGTTCAACCAGCGGGCGCTGTGCAACCCATGGATTCCCTACTGCTTATTCGCCACCGTCACCACGATGGAGAAGACTTTGTCGTTATCGGTGTAGCTGCAAACGATGGAGATTTGGTTCCCATCATCGATCGAACCATAGGCGGTGATGTCACTGTCCGTCTCCATGGTGCTCATCTCAAAGCCCTTGGTCTTGAGCGTTTCGATGTATTCCTTGGCGGCGACCTTGCTGGCCTCAACAAACCCCGCGGCAATCACCGATCCCTCATCGGTCGTGTACTTGCCAGCCTGGTCGGCCTGCAGCTTGCCGCCGGTAAACTCCGGCACTACCGCGGGGATGTCCTTGTCCCACTCCCCGATGGGCCCGCTGGTAGCGGCATCCTCGCCCTCAGTCGTCTCCTCGGTCGCGGCGCTGTCATCGGCCGTCTCCTCCGGTGCGTCGGCCTCAGCGTCCTCGGTTTCGCTGTCCTGCAGGTTTTCCACCGCCTGGTCCACGGCCTGCTGCGCCACACGCGCGCCGATGGAACAGCCGGCCAGCAGCGACACTACCAGCACCAAGGCCAGCAACAGCCCCATCTTCCCTGACATACCCTTCATCTCTCTACCTCTTTCTTCACTTAATAAACCATTATGACCAACATTTACCATAATACCATCGGCATAATCCGGTGGCAAGAGTCTCATCAAATCCTTTGAGCGGTAGAAAAAGGCCCTCTCCATGCCGTTTTAGGCCCTCGCGGGCCATGCCGAGCACACCGGCAGGCAAGCCGCGTGCCTCCCATCCTCCACGCAAAAATCAACAGGGCCACGCCGGTATTCCGGCATGGCCCCGCAAAGGCATGAGCGGGAAATGTTAAAACACGGCGGTGAACTTCTCCACCAGTGCGGCGATGTCATCGTCGCGGGTCTTGCTGTTCCAGGCCAGAATGCCGTGACCCGCCACCCGCCCGCCCCGGCCCTCGATGGCCTTGCGCAGCTGGGAGATGGACTTGTTGCCGCCGGTCCAGTCGTTGGCGATGGATTTGGTGACGTAGCAGGCACAGGGCCGACCCTCCAGCGCCGGCAGCTCCGCCAGAAATGCGTCCATCGGCTGGGCCAGACGGAAGGCCTGCACCGGGGAGGCAAAGATCAGCCCCTCGTACTTGGTAACGTCCACAACCACCGGCGGCTGGCCGGCCCCGGCAAGGCGCTCGATGGCCACGTTGTGGCCCACGCCCTCCAGCCGGGCCTGCAGTTTCTCGGCCACGGAAAGAGCGTTGCCTGTCTGGGAATACAGCACGATTCCGATGTTCATGGATGAATCCTCCTACTCGCATCAATTTGATTGCTTGCAATTAGTCTATCACAGCCTCGCCTTTTCCACAAGGGGACGCACCACCGCCGGCTCGTCCAGTATCATTTGCTTCCAGCCAGCCCGCGCATCAGGCTCGGTTGCCAGCCAGTCCTGCATCACCGTGAAGAGCAGCAGGCGGCGATAATGCAGGAAGAGGTCAAGCTGTTCCAGCCACTGCACAGGGAGATCGTACTCCTGCCGGTAGCCCGCCAGCAGGTGCCGCAGGAAGCGGGCCACCGCTTCACTGTCCTGCAGGGGCCGCTCCATGCCTCCACTGACCATGAAGAGCACCGACTGCAGCGCGATGGAGAGATCGGTGACAAACCAATGGTAGTTGGCCACATCGAAGTCTATGACAGAAAGCGTCTGCCCATCGTCCAACACATTCTGTACATGGGGGTCGTTGTGGATGAGGCCAAACGAACTGCGCTCCTGCGGCAGGGCCAGCAGGCGTCCCTCCACATCCAGCCACCGGTCCTTTACGTCCTCGTCCTGGCAGAGAGCCCAAAAGTCTCGCAGCTCCCGCTGCCACCCCAACAGCGGTTGGCCAGCGCTATCCTGCGCGGTGCAGCGGAACCCTTCCTTATACCCAACCGTCAGCCGGTGCATGCGCCCGATGGCCGCGCCCCAGCGCCGCAGGAAGCCTTCGTCCCAGGCGTCCGGCGGCACATTGCGCCCGGTTGCCAACGGCATGAGGTAGGTGATGTAGCCGGTGTCCCCCGCGTGGCTGGCACGCCAGAGCAGCCCGTCGCCGTCGGGGACAGGGCCCACCACCGGCGCACCGCCCTGCAGCAGCATGCCGGCAAAGCGCAGACGCAGCGCGAGCCGGGCGCGGGTGTCGGCAAAGCCGTCGGTTGGCTCCGTCCACGCCATGATCTTCAATGCCATGAGCCGACCGCCATACTGGCAGGTGTAGAC